>NZ_JBEOWK010000009.1:0-352434 GCF_040295985.1 Streptosporangium sp. NPDC002524
CCACCCCACCACAACCCCAACCCTCCCCCATCTTTCTATTAAACGCGGTTGTTGTGGCCCACGGGGCGGGGTCCGGCGCCGGGGGGGGGGGGGGGGCGGAGCACCGCCCGGCACGACCGCCGGGTTCGTCACGCCGGTCCGTACGCCCTGCCACGCGCGACGGTCGCACGCGACCTCAGATCGGAGCCGATGACGTGAACCCGCTGACCACCAGCGCGTTTGACCTTCCCGACCACCTCTCCCCCAAGGCCGGCCCGGCGCTGATCGCCGGGGACGAGCGGCACTTCGCGGCCATCGCGGAGAGCCTGGAGCAGTCGATCACCGACCTGTCCGGCCGCCTCGACGCCGAGCGCAGGGCGCCCGGCGGCAAGGGACGGCAGGTGCTGGACCGGGACCTGGAGATCCACCGGCTCACCGCCCGCCTGCGCACCCTGCGCCGCTTCGGCCTGGACCTGTGCCTCGGGCACATGGTCGGCGCGGACGACCCCGAACCGGTGTACATCGGGCGGCTCGGCCTCACCGACAGCGCGGGCCGCCGGCTGCTGCTCGACTGGCGCTCCCCCGCGGCCGAGCCGTTCTTCGGGGCCACCCACGCCAACCCGATGGGCCTGGCGAGCCGCCGCAGGTACCGCTGGACCCGCGGCCGGATCAGCGACTACTGGGACGAGGTGTTCGCCTCGGAGGGGTTCGAGGGGCACGCCGCGCTCGACGACCAGTCCGCCTTCATCGCCAGCCTGGGCGCGGACCGCTCGCCCCGGATGCGCGACGTGCTCGGCACCATCCAGGCCGACCAGGACGCCATCATCCGCGCCGGATCCCGTGGCGCCCTCGTCGTCGACGGCGGCCCGGGGACGGGCAAGACCGTCGTCGCCCTGCACCGCTCCGCCTACCTCCTCTACTCCGACCCCCGCCTCGGCCACCACCGGGGCGGCGTGCTGTTCGTCGGCCCGCACCAGCCCTACCTGGCCTACGTCGCCGACGTCCTGCCCAGCCTCGGGGAGGAGGGCGTACGGACCTGCACCCTGCGCGACCTCGTCGCCGAGGGAGCCGAGGCGACGATCGAGACCGACCCGGAGGTGGCCCGCCTGAAGTCGTCCGCGGACCTGGTCCGGGCGATCGAGCCGGCCGTCAGGTTCTACGAGAACCCGCCCGCCGAGGGGATGACGGTCACGACCGACTGGTCCGACATCCGGCTGAGCGCCGCCGACTGGGCCGAGGCGTTCGAGGCGGCCGAACCCGGTACGCCGCACAACGAGGCGCGCGACCGGATCTGGGAGGAGCTGCTCACGATCCTGGTCGACAGGCACGGCGACGAGGAGGCCCCGGCCCACCTGCTCCGCAGGTCGCTGCTGCGCAACAGGGAGCTGCTCACGGTCTTCAACCGCGCCTGGCCGCTGCTCGATGCGGCCGACCTCGTCGGGGACCTGTGGTCGGTGCCCGCCTACCTGCGGATGTGCGCCCCCTGGCTCGGCCCCGACGACGTCCGGCGGCTGCGGCGCGAGAACGCCCAGGCCTGGACGGTGTCGGACCTGCCGCTCCTGGACGCGGCGCGGCAGCGGCTCGGCGACCCGGAGGCCTCACGGCGCAGGCGCCGCCACGAGGCCTCCGTCGCGGCCGAACGCGAGCGCATGGCCACGGTCGTCGACGCCCTGCTGGAGGCCGACGACGACGGCGAGGGCGCGGTGACGATGCTGCGCGGGCAGGACATGAAGGACGCCCTGGTCGACGAGAACGTGATCCCCGGCGCCGAGCCGGACCTGCTCGCCGGCCCGTTCGCGCACGTCGTCGTGGACGAGGCCCAGGAGCTGACCGACGCGGAGTGGCAGATGCTGCTGCTGCGCTGCCCGTCCCGCAGCTTCACCATCGTCGGGGACCGCGCGCAGGCCAGGCACGGGTTCACGGAGTCGTGGCGGGAACGGCTGGAGCGGATCGGGCTCGACCGGATCGACCTGGCCTCCCTGAGCGTCAACTACCGGACCCCGGCGGAGATCATGGCGGAGGCCGAGCCGGTCATCCGGGCCGTGCTCCCGGACGCCAACGTGCCGACGTCCATCCGCGGCGGCGACGCTCCCGTCGTACGCGGGCCCGTCTCGGAGCTGGGCCCGATCCTCGACGGCTGGCTCGCCGCGCACGCCGACGGGATCGCCTGCGTCATCGGCGACCCCACGTTCCGGGGGACGTCCCGCGTCCGGTCGCTCACCCCGGAGCTGGCCAAGGGGCTCGAGTTCGACCTGGTCGTCCTCGTCGACCCGGAGGCGTTCGGCGAGGGCGTCGAGGGAGCGGTCGACCGCTACGTCGCCATGACCCGCGCGACCCAGCGGCTCGTCGTCCTCACGAGCTCCTGACACCGGCCGAAACGGGGGCCGGAACGCGAGCCGGAACGGGGGCCGGAAAGCCGGCCGGGAAACGGCCCGGCCGAAAGCCCGCTCCCGCCCCGTCGGTGGCGCCCCCGTCCCCCGCTGAAACCCGCGCCACGAGCCCCGGAGAAGGGATCCTAGTGGTGACCATAGGGCCAGTGATGGTGGTGGTGCTCCGGCCAGGGGTGATGGTGATGACCGGGCCAGGAGTGGTGATGGTGTCCCGGCCAGGAGTGATGGTGGTGGCCGCCGGGCCAGGAATGATGCTGGTGCCACGGCGGAGGATCGTCCATGAGCAGGCGCGTCGGGGCGGCTTCCCCGGTCGTCGCGCCCGCCCCGGCGGGCTGAGCCGACATCGCCTCGGCGGACTGGGCCGACATCCCCTCGGCGGGCTGGGCCGACCTTGCCCCGGCGGGCTGGGCCGACATCGTCATGGCGACGATGAGGCCGGAGGCCATCAGTGCGCTGGTAACGAGAGCCTGCTTGAACATGAAAGATCACTCCGTGTCCGATGTCCGGTCCCGGCCTGCTTCCGGGGCTTGCACAACGCCAACGCGATTTGCATAAAAACCAGTTAATCGACGTCACGTAAGACGCTAGTTCTCAGATATATGGACTTTCGCCCCGAACACCACAAAGCCTTGGTCCGGGATCCCGGCGGAAAGAAAGCCGGGGGTTATCCGGGGGCGGAGACCACCGGCACGGCTTGGGCGACAAAGCCGACTTCGCCTCTGATACCTGGGCAAACAGCGATCGAGCGTCCCCGGTCTCCCCATTACCTCCGCGTTTCCCGGCCGATATCGACGGCTCGTCAACGGCTCATCGACTGCTCGTCGCGTCAAAGGCAATGACGGACGCCGGATCGCCCGTACCGGAACCGAAGCCCGCCATTCTCACCCCCCTGGCCGTCATCGTGATCGCCGCCTTTCCCCGGCCGTCCGGCCCCGGGTGACCCCGGTACGGGTCGCGCGGGGCAGCGGCCCGGCTTGACCCTCACGCCGCGTGAGGCTGGAGGGTGAGGCGCGTGAGCGACTACTACAACGCCTTCGAGATGAGTCCCGTACCCGCCCCCGGCCCCGACGCGGTCGCGCCCGAGCCGTTCCGCGGCATCTACGGAATGCCCGCGTTCGCGACGATCCCCACGAGCGACCTGGCGACGTCGACGGACTTCTGGGTTCGTGGCCTCGGGTTCTTCGAGCTGTTCGGCATCCCCGGCAGGCTCGTGCATCTGCGCCGGTGGGCGTTCCAGGACGTGCTCCTCGTCTCGGCGGAGAGCGATCCGGAGCGGCCACCGGCGATGAGCCTCAGTTTCGCGTGCGTGCTCGACCAGGTCGATTCCCTCGTCGAGGCCTGCCGCGCGCTGCGCCCGGACTCGGTCGACGGCCCGCGGGACACCCCCTGGAACACCCGCGACGTGACGGTGATCACCCCCGAGAACGCGCGGATCGTCCTCACCGCGGCGAAGCCCTTCGATCCGGCCAGTCAGGAGGCGCGGAACCTCGAGGCCATCGGGATCACCGCGCCGGGCGCCGGTCGCGGCGACAATGGGGAGCATGCCTGATGTCACCGACACCGATGGCCTGACCGTCGGTCAGGTCTCGGCGCGTCTGGGCGTGACGGTCCGCGCGCTGCACCACTGGGACGAGGTCGGCCTGGCGCGGCCGTCGCTGCGCACGGCCGCCGGATACCGGCTCTACACCGCCGGTGACCTGGAACGCCTGCACCGCGTCGTCGTCTACCGCGAGCTCGGTCTCGGCCTGGACAGGATCCGGGCCGTCCTGGACGACTCGGCCGCGGACGTGACCGGCGCGTTGCGCGCGCAGCGCGCCCAGATCGCCGAACGGATCGACCGCCTCCAGCGACTCGGCGACGGGCTGGATCGCATGATCGACGCCCACGAGCACGGCCTGCTGCTGACCGCCGAGCAGCAGGCCGCGATCTTCGGCCCGCTGTGGGACCCGGACTGGCCCGCCCAGGCCCGCCGGCGCTACGGGGGTACGACGCAGTGGCTGCGCTACGCCGAACTCTCGGCCTCTCGCGGCCCGGAGGAGTGGCAGGCCGTCGCCGACGCCGTCGCCGGGCTCGACCGCGCCCTCGGGGACGCGATGGAGGCCGGTGTCATCCCCGGCAGCCCGGAGGCGAACCGGCTCGTCGAGCGGCACCGCGAGGTCTTCTCCTCGTACTTCCCCCTCACCAGGCAGATGCAGGTCTGTCTCGGCCGCATGTACGAGGCCGAGCCGGGATTCGCCGCCCACTACGACGGCGTCCGCGCCGGCCTCGCCTCCTGGCTGCGCCGGATCATCGACGCCGCCGCGCGCGCCCACGGCATCGACCCCGACACCGCGACCTGGCGGTAGGACGCGTCGTGACCGGGCGCGGCTAGGCGGGCACCACGATGGGGGTTCCGGCGACCGGGTCGGGGACGATCACGCAGGAGAGGCCGAAGACCTTCTCGACCAGCTCGGCGGTGATCACCTCGGCCGGGGACCCCTCTGCGACGACGGCGCCGCCGGCCATCGCGATGATGTGGTCGCAGAAGCGGGAGGCGAGGTTGAGGTCGTGCAGCACGGCGACGATGGTCTTGCCGGACTCGGTGTTGAGCCTGCGCAGCAGCCGCAGCAGCTCCACCTGGTGGTTGATGTCCAGGAACGTGGTGGGCTCGTCGAGCAGCAGCAGGTCGGTGTCCTGGGCGAGCGCCATGGCGACCCAGACCCGCTGCCGCTGCCCGCCCGACAGGGCGCGCAGCGGGCGGTCGATCAGGTCGGCCGTGTCGGTCGCGGCCAGCGCCCGGGTCACCGCCTCGTGGTCGCGGCCGGTCCACCGGCGAAACCAGCCCTGGTGCGGGTAACGGCCGCGCGAGACCAGGTCGGCGACCGTGATGCCGTCGGGCGCCACGGGGGTCTGCGGCAGCAGGCCGAGCACCTTGGCCACGTCGAGGGTGCTCAGCTCGGCGAGCGCCCTGTCGTCGAGGTACACGACTCCCTCGCGTGGTTTGAGGAGCCGGGCCAGGCCGCGCAGCAGCGTCGACTTGCCGCAGGCGTTGGCGCCGACGATCGCGGTGATCCTCCCGTCGAGGACGGAGACGTCGAGGCCGGTGATGACGGCCCGGTCGTCGTAGCCCAGGGACAGGCCCTCGGCGCGCAGACGGCTCATCCGCCCGCTCCTTGTCTGTTGGTGGTGGCGAGCAGCCACAGCAGGTACGGCGCGCCGACCGCGCCGGTGACCACGCCGGTGGGCAGTGCCACCGGCAGCAGGTGCACGGCGACCAGGTCGGCGGTGAGCAGGACCGCCGCGCCCACCAGGGCGGCGGCGACGATGCCGCCGGTGGCCGGGCCCAGCAGCCGGTTGGCGATCGGCCCGGCGACGAGCGCGACGAAGACGAGGGGCCCGGCCGCCGCGACGGCGAGCGCGACCAGGATCACCGCGGTGGCCAGCAGGCCAGCGCGGGCGAGCTCGGTGGGCACGCCCAGCCCCCGCGCGGCGTCGTCGCCGAGTTCGAGCACGCGAAGCTGCCGTTGCAGCAGCATGGCCAGGGGCAGCAGGACGGCCAGCGCGCCGAGCAGGAGCCGCAGCTCGGTGTCGCTGGCCTGCCCGACCGAGCCGGTCAGCCAGTGCATCGCCTGACGCGCCTCGAACAGCTGGGCGCGGGTCAGCACGAACCCGGTGAGCCCCTCGAAGAAGGCCGCCACGCCGATGCCGATCAGGATGAAGCGGTAGCCGCTCACGCCGTCGCGCCAGGCGAGCACGTACATCAGCAGCGCGGCCACGACGGCCCCGCCCAGCGCGAGCCCGGCGATGGCGATGCCGCTGACGTGCAGGAACACCAGGCCGGTGACCGCGGCCAGGCCGGCGCCCGAGGAGATGCCGACGAAGTCGGGTGAGGCGAGCGGGTTGCGCAGCAGCTGCTGGAAGATCGTCCCGGACGCGCCGAGGGCGAGCCCGACCGCGAGCGCGGTCGCGGCGGTGGGCAGCCGCAGGCCCAGGACGACGAAGTCGAGGCTCGGGTCGTCGATCGTGCCCAGCAGTGACCCGACCACCTCGGCGGCCGACAGCCGGAAGCTGCCCACCATCATCGTCACCACGAACAGGGTGGCGACGGCCGCGGCGAGCGCGGAGGTCACCACCGCGATCCGGGCCGTACGGCCGCGCCGGTTGGCGCGGACCGCGCCGAAGACGGCCGCGAGGGCGTCGCGAGTGTCGCGAGTGTCGGGGGTCTCGGGAGCCGCGTGGGTCTCGGGGGTCGCGTGGGTCGCGGGGGTGTCGGGGGTGTCGGGGGTGTCGTGAGTCGTGGCCGCCATCGTCGTCACACCTCCGACAGCCGGCCGTAGCGCACGATCACCACGAAGACCGGCGCGCCGAGCACCCCGAGGACCACCCCGACCTGCAGCTCACCGGGCGCGCCCGCGACCCGGCCGAGCACGTCGGCCAGCAGCAGCACGATCGGCGCCAGCAGCATCGAGTACGGCAGGATCCAGCGGTGGTCAGGGCCGCAGAGCGCCCGCGCGAGGTGGGGTACCACCAGCCCGACGAAGACGATCGGCCCGCAGGCCGCCGTGGCCGCGCCGGCGAGGACCGCGACGATCCCGAAGGCGACGATCCTGGTGAGGCCGACCCGCTGGCCGAGCCCCCGCGCGACGTCCTCGCCGAGCGCGAGCCCGTTGAGCGCCCTGCCCAGGAACAGCGCCGCGACCAGGCCCGCGATCAGGAACGGCGCGACCCCGGTCAGGATCGGGGCGTAGCGGCCGGCGAGCGAGCCGACCTGCCAGAAACGCAGCTCGTTCAGCGCGTCGACGTCGGTCATGACGATGCCCGAGGTGACGGAGCCGAGGCCGGCGGTGACCGCCGCGCCGGCGAGGGCCAGCTTGACGGGGGTGGCGCCCTCGCGGCCCATCGACGCGATCGCGTACCCCAGCAGGGTCGCGGCGATCGCGCCCGCGAAGGCGAACCAGATGTAGACGTTCACGCCCCGGATCCCCAGGACGGTGAACGCGAAGACCACCAGGACGGCCGCGCCGGAGTTGATCCCCATGATCCCGGCGTCGGCGAGCGGGTTGCGCGTGACGCCCTGCAGGATCGCGCCCGCCAGGCCCAGGGCCGCGCCCACCAGGACGCCCAGGAGCGTGCGCGGCACGCGCAGCTCCAGGGTCACCGTGCTGGTGATCGACTCGTCGGCCCCGAGGCCGCCCAGCGCCCGCAGGACGTCGGGCAGGCCGATGTCGCGCGAGCCGAAGGTCACGCTGAGGAACGCCACCGCGGCGAGCAGGACGCAGAGCGCGACGAGCCCGAGCCCGAGGAGCGGGGCCCGTCGTGTCGAGAACGTGCTGGGGGAAAGCGTGCTGGACATCGGAGGGGATCAGTCGCCGAGGTTCTCGTCAGCGACCTTGATCGCCTCGGTGAGCTTGTCCACCTCGGTGGCGAAGTCGCCGAAGGTGTGCAGCCAGTACGCCGGCCACGCCGCCACCGCACCGGCCTTGGCCGCCTTGATCTTGAACCAGGTGGGCTGCTTCTTGGCCCACTCGGCGTTGGCCGTGGGCGTGAAGGAGCGGCCGTCGAACAGGATGAGGTCGGGCTGGTACTTGTCGGCGTTCTCCCAGCTGAGGTTCTCCCAGTACGGGAAACCCGGGTCCGGCTCGGCCGGGTTGATCACCTTCAGCCCCCAGCGCTGGAAGTCCAGCAGCTCGGGCGCGTACTCGGGGTTGGCGGCGTAGAGCTTGTCGTCGGCGGGCGACATGCCCAGGGCCGTCAGGCCGGGCTTGGCCGCGACCGCCGCCTTGAACTTCCCGACCGACTCCTCGAAGCGCTTCTTGTTCGCGGCGATCTCGGGGGCGTCCACCTTGGCGCCCAGGCTCTTGGCGAGGCTCTCGTAGCCCTCGGCGAGGTCCTCGATGGACTTGCCCTGGGAGACGCCCACCACGGGAGCGAGCTCGGCGAGCTTCTTGCTCTTCTCGTCGACCCCTTCCTCCAGGCCGCTGTGCGCCTTCTCGGCGGGCCACCAGTCCGCGACGATCAGGTCCGGCCGCAGCCCGGCCGCCTTCTCCACGTCGATCTTCCCCCACTCCTGGCCGAGGAGCTCGATCCCGGACAGGTCGAGGTCCTTCAGGTTGGGGTCGGTCTTGACCGGCTCGTCGGCGTAGATGCCGACCGGCTTGATGCCGAACGACATCAGCGCGGCCGCCTCACCCGCGTGCGCGATGATCCGGGTGGGGGTCTTGTCGGCCTTGACGGTCTCGCCGGAGCCGTCGGTGAACGACCACGGACCGGCCGACGAGGGCTGGGCGGCCGAGGACGGCTGGGCACCCGGGGTGGCGGGGGGATTCTGTGCACCGCAACCGGTGAGCGCAAGGCCCAGCGCCGCCACGGCGAGAACCCGACGCGACGTGCGCATGCGGTGTTCCTATCTCGCAAAGGGAAACTTTGCCCTAAAGTTAGGTTAGCCTAGCCAAAACCACAACCCCGGACAGGTGTGACCAATCCCGCACCTTTCGCCACACACCTCCCATTCGCACATTTCCGCCCCGGAAGCGACCCGGGTGAGCTCGTACGCGACCCGGGTGTGGCCCGTGCGGGACCCGGGTGCGGCCCGGACAGGACCCGGTGCGGGCCCCGCGCGGGGCGGCGCGCGGAACCTCCTACAGTGGGTGTCCGTGCTCTACGGCAGATCCGCGGAAATCGGCGCGCTCGACGAGGTGATCGCACGGGCCCGTGACGGCTCCGGCGGCGCGGTGGTGGTACGGGGCGAGGCGGGCGCGGGCAAGACCGCCCTGCTCGACGCGGCGGCCACGCGAGGCGGCGCGATGCGCGTGCTGCGCACCACCGGCGCCGAGCCCGAGTCCGACCTCGCGTTCGCGGCGCTGCACCAGGTGCTGCGGCCGGTGACCGGCTCGCTCGGCGCGCTGCCCGAACCGCAGCGCGACGCCGTGGGGGCGGCCCTGGGACTCGCCGCGGGCGGCGCCGGCGACCGGTTCCTGCTGGGCGCGGGCGTGCTCTCGCTGCTCGCCGAGGCCGCCGCGCCGGACGGGCTCCTCTGCGTGGTCGACGACTTCCAGTGGGTCGACCGGGCCTCGGCCGACGCGCTGCTGTTCGCCGCCAGGCGGCTGGGGACGGAACGGATCGCGATGCTGTTCGCCGTGCGCGGGGACGCTCCGCTCAAGGGCCTGCCGTCGGCGGTGGAGGTGCGCGGCCTGCCCGCCGGCCCGGCGGCCGAGATGCTGCAGTCCCGCCACGGCGTGCCGCCCGGGGTGGCGCGGGAGCTCATCGCGCTGACCCGCGCGAACCCGCTCGCCCTGAACGAGATCGCCGCCCGCCTGACACCCGCGCAGCTCGCCGGACGCGAACCGCTGCCCGACCCGCTGCCCGGCGGTGTCCGGCTGTTCGGCGACCGGGTGGCCGCGCTGTCGGCCCCCGCCCGGCTGCTCGCCCTCGCCGCCGCCCTGGAGGCCGACCTCGGCCCGGCCCTGCGCGCCACCGCCCGGCTGTCCGCCGGGCGGGCGGCACCGCCCGGGGACGAGGCGGGAACCCGGGCCGCGCTGGCCGAGCTGGAGGAGTCCGGGCTGGCCGTCCTGTCGGGTACGCGCGTGCGCTTTCGCCATCCGCTCGTCCGGTCGGCGGTGCACGAGGCCGCCGCCCCCGCCGACGTCCGCCGGGCGCACGCCGCGCTGGCGGAGGTGACCGAGGGCGACAGCCGCGCCTGGCACCTGGCCGGAGCCGCCACGGGCCAGGACGAGCCGGTCGCCGCCGAGCTGGTGGCCGCCGCGGAGCGGGCGCGCGACCGCGGCGGGTACGCCACCGCCGCCACCGCCCTGGCCAGGGCCGCCGAGCTGACCCCCGAGCCGCGCGCCCGTGCCGCCCGCCTGAAGGACGCCGCCGTCGCGGCCTGGCTCGGTGGCCGCCCGGGGCAGGCGGAGTCGCTGCTGGCCGAGGCCCGCGACCTGGGTGGCGCGGACACCGGCCTCGCCATGGAGATCGCCCGGCTCCGGGGCCGGTTCGAGCTGACCTCCGGCGACGCCGCCGAGGCCGTGCGGATCCTGGCGGCGGGCGACAGCCTGGAGATGCTGGCCGACGCCGTCGAGGCCGCCTCATACGTCGGCGACACGGCGGCCGTCGTCGAGCTCGGGCGCAGGGCGGCGGCGCATCCCGGGGGGTTCCTGCGGGACGCGGTGGCCGGGATCGGCCTGACGCTGGACGGCGACGCCGCCGGGCCGGTCCTGCTGCGGCGGGCGCTGGCGCGGACCGGCGAGCTGGAGGAGGCGGCGCAGTACCTGTGGGCGGCGGCCGCGGCCGGCCAGCTGGGCGAGCCGGACCTGGCGGCCGAGATGGCCGACCGGGCCGGGCGGGTGGCCAGGGTGTCGGGGATGACCGGGCAGCTGCCCGTCGTGCTGGAGTTCGTGGCGACGGCCGAGCGGCTGGCCGGACGCCTGGCGAGCAGCCGGGCCGTCTCCGAGGAGGGCCTGGAGCTGGCCCGCGAGGCCGGCTACGAGAACACGGTGGCCGCGCACCTGGCCAACCTGGCGGTGCTGGCGGCGCTGCGCGGCGAGGAGGAGGCCTGCGGACGGCTGGCCCGCGAGGCGCTGGCCATCGCCGTGCCGCATCGGGTGGGCCTGCGGGCGGGGGTGGCCGCGTACGCGCCGGCGCTGCTCGACCTGTGCCTGGGACGCCACGCGGCGGCGCACGACCGTTTCACCGCCCTCGCCGCGGCGGGACCGGGCGCCGGGCACCCCGCCGTGGTGGGGCGGACGGCGCCCGATCGCGTGGAGGCCGCCGCGGGCGCGGGCGACGCGGCGGGCGCGCGGGCGGCGCTGGAGACGTACCGGCGCTGGTCGGCGCACGCCGCGACGCCCGAGTCACGTGCCCTGCTGGCCCGCTGCCGGGGCCTGGCCGAGTCGGCCGAGTCCCCCGAGTCGTCCGAGTCCTCCGAGTCCTCCGAGTCCCCCGAGGACGCCTTCGCCGAGGCGCTGCGGCTGCACACCAACCCGTTCGAGGCGGCCAGGACGGCCCTGCTGCTGGGTGAGCGCCTGCGCCGCGCGCAGCGGCCGGGCGAGGCGCGGGCGCATCTGCGGGCGGCGTGGGAGACGTTCGAGCGGGCGGGCGCGGGGCCGTGGGCACGGCGCGCGCACGGTGAGCTGCGGGCGGCGGGCGAGAGCGGGCAGGCCCCGCGCCCGGCCGTGCTGGACGCGCTGACCCCGCAGGAGGCGCGGATCGCGGGCCTGGTCGCCGACGGGTTGTCGAGCAAGCGGATCGCCGCCCGGCTGTTCCTGAGCCCGCGCACGGTCGAGTACCACCTGTACAAGATCTATCCGAAGCTGGGCATCGGCTCCCGTACGGAACTGGCGCGACTGGTAGTTCTACAGAAGGCGCCCGTGGCGCGGGACGGCATGCTCTGAGACATGAGTGACGTGAAGATCTGGAGTGAGGAGTTCGGCGCCGCGACGGACGCGCCGATCCTGTTGATCATGGGTTCGATGTCGCAGGGCGTCCTGTGGCCGGACGAGTTCGTCGGCCGCCTCGTCACCGGGGGCCGCCGGGTCGTCCGCTACGACCACCGCGACACCGGCAGGTCGGGCACCGTCGACTTCGCGGCGGAGCCGTACACGTGGGACGACGTCAAGGACGACGTCTACCGCGTGCTGGACGCCCACGGCCTGGAAAGCGCGCACCTGGTCGGCCACTCGGCGGGCGGGCTGCTCGGCCAGCTCGTCGCGGTGGAGCGGCCGGAACGGGTGCGCTCGCTGACCGTCATCGGCTCCTCGCCGCTCGGCGGCGGCGAGGGCCGGGTGCTCATGCGGGCCCTGATGGGCGAGCCGCAGCCCGAGGGGAGCCTGCCCGGGCCGTCGCCGGAGTTCGTGGCCTTCTACCGCGCGCTGATGGCCGCCCCGCCGCCGCGGGACCGGCGCGCCCGGATCGACGGCATGATCGCCGAGCAGCGCCTGCTGCACGGGACCGGGCTGCCGTTCGACGAGGACGCGGCACGCAGGCTGCAGGAACGGATCCACGACCGGGCCCGCGACCTGTCCGCGGCGGCCAACCACCGGCTCGCCGCGGCGGCCCGGCCGGACTTCGAGCCGGTCGGCGCGCTGCACCGGGTGAAGGCGCCCACCCTGGTCGTCGAGGGCGGCCACGAGCCGGTCAAGCCGGGCCACGGCGCGCTCATCGCCGAGGAGATCCCGGGGGCGCGGCTGATGATCGTGGCGGGGATGGGCCACACGCTGCCACCGCAGACGCACGAGGAGCTGGCCGCCGCCGTCCACGCGCACACGGCCGGGTGAGGCCCGGCCGGGCGGCGCCCTCCACACCGCGCCGCCCCAAGGCCCGCCCCAAGGCCCACCGCAAGGCCCGCCGGAAAGGCCCGCCGGGAAGGCCCGGCCGCCCGGCTTCTGACCGTGAACTTGACCGGGGCGTAAGTTTTCTGTTTTCCCTATGTACGGCGGCCCCGGGGCGATGCACGATCAGCATCCGGCACACCCCCCTTGGCAGAGGTAGGTCCCTTGTCCAGACGCCATGCCCTCCGCATCGCCCTCGTCGTCGCCGCGTCCCTCGGCTGGGCCCTGGTCCCCGCCGGTACGGCGGCCTCGGACTCCGCCGCGCCGCCCGGCTCCATGTCCGGGCTGGGCGACTCCATCACCCGCGGGTTCAACGCCTGCGGCTGGTTCGCCGACTGCACCAGCCGGTCGTGGTCGACCGGGTCGAGCACCTCGGTCGACAGCCACCGCAACCGGATCAGGACGCAGAACCCCGATCTCGTCGCCTACAACGACGCCCGGTCGGGCGCGAAGATCGCCGACCTCGCCGGGCAGGCGCGGACCGCGGCCTCGCGGGGGGTCGACTACGTGACGATCCTGATGGGCGCCAACGACGCGTGCGCCTCCTCGGAGGCGTCGATGACCTCGGTGGCCGACTTCGAGAGCCACTTCCGGGCGGCGATGCAGGAGCTGGCGGCCGGGATCCCGCAGGCGTCGGTGTTCGTCGCCAGCATCCCCGACATCAAGCGCCTGTGGTCGGTCGGCAAGGACAGCTCCTCGGCGCGCACGGCCTGGGCCGCCTTCGGCATCTGCCAGTCGATGCTGGCCTCTCCCCGCTCGACCTCCGCCGGGGACGAGGCGCGCCGGGAGCGGGTCAGGCAGCGGGTCGTCGACTTCAACGGCGTGCTCGCCCGGGTCTGCGCGGAGTACGGCACCTGCAGGTACGACGGCGGCGCCGTCTTCTCCTACCCCTTCACGCTCGGGCAGCTCAGCACCTGGGACTACTTCCATCCCAACACCAGCGGTCAGCGGGTCCTCGCCGAGGTGACCTACCAGGCCGTCCAGTCAAGCCCGGTGGCGGTCCCCGACGCGTAGCCGTCCGTCCCCGCCCGTCAGAGGGCCCGTCAGGAGACACCCGTGCCCTCACGGGCGGGGACGGTCTGCCCGGCCTGATTCCAGGAGGGCGCGGACCTCCTCGGCCTCCGGGACGCCGAGCTCCCGGTAGAGGCCGAGAGCCAGCCGCCCGTGCTCCCCGGCCCGCTCCGGGCAGCCGAGCGCGAGGTGGGCGCGCGCCAGCCCGTCGTGGGCGCGCGCCAGCTCCGGCCGGTTGCGCGTCAGCCCGGCGAGCGCGAGCGCGGCCGCGTGCTCCTCGGCCGCCCGCGCCGGGTCGCCCGCCGCCTCGGCGAGCCCGTTGAGCGCGGCCGCCTCGTCGGCGGTGTTGCCGAGCTCGCGGTAGAGGGCCGCGGCCCGCTCGTGCCGGGCGCGTGCCCCGTCGAGCTCGCCCTGGCGCCGCAGGACGACGCCGAGGTGGTTGAGCGTCACCGCCTCCCCGACCGGGTTGCCGACCTTGCGGTGCAGCGCCAGCGCCAGGTCCAGGTGGCGCCGGGCCTCCTCCGGACGGCCCGCCCGGTCGAGGACGAGGGCGAGGATGCCGAGCACGTGGGCCTCGCCCCAGGTGTCGGCGCCGATCCGGGTGAGGTCGAGCGCCCGCTTGAGGTAGCCCTCCGCCTTTCCGTCCCGGCGCCGCAGGGCCACGTTGCCCAGCGTGAGCAGCGCCCGCGCCCGCTCGCCGGCCTCCTCGCCCATGTCGAGGGCCTGGTGGGCGTGCTCCTCGGCCCGCTCGTACTCGCCGAGCCGCCAGTGGGTCCACGCCAGGTCGGCGAGGGCCCGCGCCTGGACGGCGCGGTCGCCGAGCGCGCGGCTGCGCCGGAGCGCCAGGGTGTGCAGGGTGAGCGCGTCGTCGTGGTGGGCCCGCCGGTCGAGGAAGGGGCGCATCGTCAGGGCCAGGAGGCCGAGGCAGATCTCGGGGCCGTGGACGGCGGTCGCGATGATGTTGGAGCGTTCGGCGTCGAGCCAGGCGCTCGCCTCGGCGGCGTCGCGGATGGGCGCGACCGGGGTGGCCGGCTGGGGGACGCCCTCGCGCTGGGCGACGCTGTCGGGGAAGAGCCGGTCCATCGCCGCGCGGGAGCGGTGCAGGTAGTAGGCGAGCAACCGCATGACGGCGCCGTCGTCCTCGGCGATCGAGCGGGCGTGCTCGCGGAGCAGGTCGTGGAAGGTGTAGCGGCCGGGTTCGAGCTGCAGGAGCATGTGGGCGTCGAGGAGTCCTTCGAGGAGCTCCTCGGCCTCCTCCTCCCCGATCCCGGCCAGCGCGGCCGCGCCGCAGGGGTCGATGTCGCGGCCGGGCACCAGCCCGAGCAGGCGGAACATGCGCCGTTCGGCCTCGCCGAGGTGCTCGTAGGACAGGGTGAAGGCCGCCGACACCCCGTCCAGGAGCCTGCGGTGGTCGCGCAGCCGGCCCGCGAGGTAGGACACGCTCCAGCGGGGGCGGTGCTGGAGTCGGGCGGCCGAGATGCGGATGGCGAGCGGGAGGTGTCCGCACAGCCGCAGCACCTCGCGTACGGCGTCCGGCTCGCGGTGGGCGCGCTCGCCCACGATCCGCTCGAACAGCACGGCGGCGTCCCGCTCCCCCAGCAGGTCGACCGAGAGGGCGTGGGCGCCGTCGAGGTCGACGAGCCGCCGCCTGCTGGTGACCAGGACGAGGGTGTCGGAGTGTCCCGGCAGCAGGGGGCGCACGTGCTCGGCGTCGAGGGCGTTGTCCAGCACGGCGAGCACGCGGCGGTCGGCCAGCTCGGCGCGCCACAGGGCGCCCCGCTCGGCCGCGGTGACCGGGATGCGGTCGGCGGGCACCCCGAGCTGGCGCAGGAGGGTCTCCAGGGCGGCGGTGGCGTCGACCGGTTCGCGGCCGGCGGTGTGGGCCCGCAGGTCGATGAAGAGCCGGCCGTCCGGGTAGCGGGCGGTGAGCCGGTGGGCCGCGTGGACGGCGAGCGCGGTCTTGCCGACCCCGGCCATGCCGTCGATCGTGACGACCGCGGGCCCGTGGTGGCCGCCCGCGAGCCGTTCCAGCTCGGCGGTCCGTCCGGAGAAGTCGGGGATGTCGTAGGGCAGGAAGGTGGAGCGGCGCGGCGGGGCGGTGGCCACCGGCGTCGCGGCGGCCAGGCGCAGGGCCGGGTCGTCGGCCAGGACCGCCCGTTCCAGCTCGGTGAAGGCGCGCCCGGGGTCGAGGCCCTGCGCCTCGGCCAGAGCGCCGCGGTAGGAGCGCGCCGCGGCCAGGGCGTCGGCCTGGCGCCCGGCCCGGTGCAGGGCCAGCACGAGGTGGCCGCCGAGCCTCTCGCGGAGCGGGTTGGCGCTCACCTGGGCGGCGAGCTCGTCGAGCAGCTCGCCGTGCCGCCCGGCGGCGAGCTCGGCCTCCACCAGGCGCTCGTACGCCGACAGCCGCCGGTCCCTCCACAGTTCCCGGACGCCGTCGACGTAGTGGGCGTGCACGTCCTCCAGCGCCTCGCCGCTCCACAGGTCCAGGGCGCGGCGCAGCTCACCGGCGGACACCAGCTCGGTGAACTCCCGCGCGTCGAGCTGTCCCGGCTCGGGCCGCGCGACGTAGCCGCCGGCGCGCGTCTCCAGGAGCTGCGCGGCTCCCGCGCCGCGCAGCACCCTGCGCAGCGCGGTGACGGAGGCGTGGATCTGGGACCGGGCGGTGTCGGGCCGGTCGTGGCCCCAGATCGCGTCGATCAGCCGCTCGATGCTGATCACCCGGCCGGAGTTGAGCAGCAGGTAGGCCAGGACGGCCCGGTGACGTGGGGCCACGCCCGTCAGGGGCTCGCCGTCGGCGATCAGCTGGACGGGTCCCAGAAGGGTGAGGCGCAGCATCGTCCCTCCCCGGCCGTCGCATCGCGCGCGCATAGCGAATGTATCAATCCAGGCGGCCACTCTGAATCTCACACGAACCAAGACGAACACCGACGGAGGAAACACGATGGAAGCCCGGATGAAGAACCCCGCCACGCTCGTTCCCGCCGCGGTCCAGCCGATCCAGGAGCTGATGAGGGCCGCCCAGTCCCAGGGGCTTCCCCAGGAGCTCATGGAGATGATCCACCTGCGGGTCAGCCAGATCAACGGGTGTAGCTTCTGCGTCGACGCCGGTCTGAAGAACCTGCGCAAGCTCGGCGAGAGCGACGAGCGCATCGGCCTGGTCACCGCCTGGCGCGAGGCCCCGTACTACACCGACGCCGAGCGGGCCGCGCTGGAGCTGGCCGAGGCCGCGACCCGGCTGGCCGACCGCGTCGACGCCGTCCCCGACGAGGTCTGGGACAACGCCGCCGGCCACTTCGACGAGCGTCAGCTGGCCTCGATCCTGCTGATGACCGCCGTCACCAACCTCTTCAACCGCCTGAACGCCCCGATCCGGCAGGTCGCCGGCAGCTGGTGAGCGCCGGTCCCCACGCACCAGGAGGAATCGACATGTCCGTCGTCCGCTCGCACCGCTACCTCGTCGCCGACGCGGGCCTGGAGGAGTTCCTGGCCCGCCGGAGCTCGCTGATCGCGACCGTCCGGGAGGGGCACCCCGGGCTCAGCCGCGCCGTGCTGATCCGTCTCGAGGACGGCACCTACACCGACACCTGGTACTGGGAGAGCCCCGGGCAGCTGGACGCCGCGCTCGCCGCCCTGCCCACCTTCCCCGAGGCGCCGCTGACCATGGCCCTCACCAGGGACGGCACCGCCCTGAACGGCCGGGTCGTCGACGAGCGCTGAGCCCCGGCTGCTCCCCCGGCCGCCCTTCCCCGGCCGGTCGTCTCCGGTCCGGGTGCCGACCGGCGGGGGCCGGCGCCCGGACCGGTTCGTCACGCGGCGAGACCTGGAGGGCGCCCTCCGGGTCTCGCCGAACTTCCCATTGCAAAAAATAAGCAAATTTACGCAGAATTCATACATTAAAGGGAAATAAGGGATAAATCGGATCGCGTAGGAGGAGCTAGATCGTTAAGGTGTGGGGTGTGACTGGAACGGGGGATCTTGGTCGTGTCTGTCTTTCCGTGTCCGGGGGCGGGTTCGCCCCCGACATGACGAGAGCTGAACGACTCCCCACCCCCTGAACTCCAGGTCCGTCCGGGCCGAGGTGCCACCCGGATGTCCCGTACGGCATCGCGCGAGCCGCACGGAACCCTCACCGTCCGCGCGGCGCGTCACCAGCGGCCGCCGGACGTCCCCCTAGGAAAGGACCTCTCCTTGTCGCGACTCATGCGGCTTCCGCATGCCCTGGTGACGGCCGTCGTCGCCATGGCTCTCCTCTTACCCGCCGGCACCGCCCACGCGGGCGGCCCGGCGCTCACGCTCGCGGCGGCCGAGCCCGCCCCGCCGCCCAAGATCCCGGCGGCGGTCCGCGACAGCGTGGCCGGCGGCCGCGCCGCCACCTTCTGGGTACGCCTCGCCCAGCGCGCCGACCTCGGCGCCGCGGCGGGCGAGCGGACCCGCGCGGGACGGGCCACCGAGGTGATCCGCGCCCGCAAGGACGTGGCCGACTCCTCCCAGAAGCGGGTCGTCGCCACCCTGCGCGCCGCCGGCGCCGGCTTCACCTCGTTCTGGATCTCCAACACCGTCAGGGTGACCGGCGACGCCGCGCTGCTGGAGCGGCTCGCCGCGCTGCCCGAGGTGGCGAAGATCGAGGCCGACGTCCCGCTCGCCGTACCGGAACCCGCCGTGGCCCCACGGGCGCAGGCCACGGTGGCCGGTGTCGAGTGGAACGTCGACAAGATCGGCGCCGACCAGGTGTGGGAGGAGTTCTCCGACCGCGGCCAGGGCATCGTGGTCGCCAACATCGACACCGGCGTCCAGTGGGACCACCCCGCCCTGCTGGGACAGTACCGGGGCAACACCGGCGGGGCGGCGAACCACAACTACGCCTGGTTCAACCCCGTGGGCGGATGCCCCACCGCCGCGCCGTGCGACACCAACGGGCACGGCACCCACACGATGGGGACGATGGCCGGGGACGACGGCGGCACGAACAAGATCGGCGTCGCCCCCGGGGTGAAGTGGATCGCGGCCAAGGGATGCGAGGGCACCACCTGCTCGGCCGCCGACCTGCTCGCGGCCGGCCAGTGGATGCTGGCCCCCACCGACCTCGGCGGCAACAACCCCCGGCCCGACCTCGCCCCCGACGTGGTGAACAACTCCTGGGGCGGCCCGGGCTACTCGGAGTGGTACGCCGACGTCCTGTCCTCCTGGATCCAGGCGGGCATCTTCCCCGCCTTCGCCATCGGCAACGACGGCCCCGACTGCGGGACCGCGGGCTACCCCGGCGGGCTCGTCCAGGCCTACAGCTCGGCGGCCTTCGACGTCGACGACGTGATCGCGCCCTTCTCCAGCCGCGGTGACGGCGCCCCCTACATCAAGCCGGACATCGCCGCCCCCGGGGTGAACGTGCGCTCCTCGGTGCCCGGCGGCTACGCCGGCTACAGCGGGACCTCCATGGCCTCCCCGCACACGGCGGCGACGGTGGCCCTCATCTGGGCGGCGGTGCCGTCGTTGCGCGGCAACGTCGACGCGACCCGGCAGATCCTGGACTCCAGCGCCGTGCCCAAGCCCGACACCTCCTGCGCCTCGGCCGGGACGGTCAACGAGGTCTGGGGGCACGGCAAGCTGGACGCCTACGCCGCCGTGGCGCGGGCCAGGTCCGGCGTGATCGCGCCGGGCACCGAGCTGCCGCTGGTGATGGGCTACAACCGGTCCCTGCCCGGCACCGACGGCCACTGGGGCCTCTCCTCGGTCGACCGCGACCCGGCCACCTACTGGGAGGTCCCGGCGTTCGTGAACTCGGTGTCGATCAACTACGCCTTCGACGGCGGCCGCCGCACGACCGACAAGGTGGTGGTGCGGCTGCCGGCCGGCGAGCCGGCCCGGACGCTGACGATGTCGGTCCAGGCGGCCTACGTGGGCACGGTCGACAACGTCACGGTGAGCCCGGCGCAGAGCTACAGCTTCAGCCCGGCCACCGGCAACAAGGTCACGATCACCTTCCCGCCGGTCCACGGGTGCTGCCTGTCGCTGAGCTTCCCGACCGGCCCCTGGACACCGACCATCAAGATCGCCGAGGTGCAGGCGTTCTCGGCGTCCGGCAAGAACGCCGCCCTCGGCCGGCCCGTCCAGGGCAGCGCGCAGCCGGGGTACGGCACGGCGAACACGGTCGACGGCAACGCCTCCACCTACTGGGAGAGCGCCAACAACGCCTTCCCGCAGTCCCTGACCGTCGACCTCGGCGCGACCTGCCGGATCTACCAGGTGGAGATGGCGCTGCCGCCCTCGTGGGGCGCCCGCACCCAGACGCTGTCCATCGAGGGCAGCACCGACGGCGTCACCTACCGGCCGATCGTCGGATCACGGGCGTACGCCTTCACCCCGGCCTCGGGGAACGCGGTGTCGGCGAGCTTCAACATGGCGGCCGTACGCTACGTCCGGCTGGTGTTCGCCGCCAACACCGCCTGGCCCGCCGGCCAGCTCTCCGAGCTGCGGGTCCTCGCCTCCTGACCTGCCGAGCCGACCACCGCCGTTCCCGCCGGGTGCCCTCCACGTCGTGGGGGGCACCCGGCCTCGTCTCATGCCCGATACGGCCGATCCCCTTGAGCACTGCATACTGAATATGCATACTTAGTATCTATGTCGATCAGGCACGGGCTGCTCGCCCTCCTCAGCAGGGGGCCCCGGCACGGCTACCAGCTGCGGGTGGAGTTCGAGGGGTCGACCGGGGCGACCTGGCCGCTCAACATCGGCCAGGTCTACACGACGCTGTCACGCCTGGAGCGCGACGGCCTCGTCGAGCCGGGCGAGTCCGACGAGCAGGGCCGGGTCGTCTACACCATCACCACGGCCGGCCTGGCGGAGATGACCCGATGGTTCGCCACCCCGGTCGTCCAGTCCGACCGGCCACGCGACGAGCTCGTCATCAAACTGGCCATGGCCGTCGCCGCCAAAGAGGTCGACGTCGCCGAGGTCGTCCGCAAGCAGCGGACCGCGACCATGCGCGCCCTCCAGCAGCTGACCAGGGCCAAACGAACCGCCACCGAACAAACCACCACCGAGGGCGCGGCCCAGCGGCTCGTCCTCGATTCCATGATCTTCCAGGCCGAGGCCGAGCAACGGTGGCTGGACCACTGCGAGGCCGTTCTCAAGGAGGAAAGATGACGGTCGTACGGCTGGCCGAGGTGACCAGGTTCCACGGCGAGGGAGCGACGGCCGTACACGCCCTGCGGGGGGTGAGCCTGGAGGTCGGCGAAGGAGAGCTGGTCGCGGTCATGGGCCCCTCCGGGTCGGGCAAGTCGACCCTGCTCAACCTCGCGGGCGGCCTCGACCGGCCCACCACGGGGACGGTACACCTCGGCGAGCAGGACCTCGCCGCCGTACGCGACCTGGCGGCACTGCGCCGCCGCGGCGTCGGCTACGTCTTCCAGGACCTCAACCTGATCACCTCGCTGACCGCGGCGGAGAACGTGATGCTGCCCCGCGAACTCGACGGCGTACGCACACGCCTCGCCAGGCAGGAGGCCATGACCGTGCTGGAGGAGATCGACGTGGCACACCTGGCCGACCGCTTCCCCGACGAACTGTCCGGCGGCCAGCGCCAGCGGGTCGCCATCGCCCGCGCCCTGGTGGGCGAGCGCCGCCTGCTGCTGGCCGACGAACCGACCGGCGCCCTCGACACACGCACCGGCGACGAGATCCTGCAGATACTGCGCGCCCGCTGCGACGCGGGCGCGGCGGTCCTGCTCGTCACCCACGAACCGCGCTACGCCGCCTGGGCCGACCGGGTGGTGTTCCTCCGCGACGGGACGATCACCGACTCCACGGACGTGTCACTGGAGAGCGCCCGATGAGCGCCGTCCGCGTCGCGCTGCGCGTCGCCCGCCGCGGCGCGTGGCGCTCCCGGGGACGCAGCGCGCTCATCATGACGATGATCGGCCTGCCCGTCCTGGTGATCACGACACTCCTCACCCTCACCGAGACGATGCGGATCACACCACGGGAAGGACTGACGACCGAACTCGGCACGGCCGACGCCCACCTCGCGCAGTCACCCGCCGGCACGGTGCTCAGCCAGGACCGGGACGGCGGGGCGAGCTGGAGCACCGGCATCGAGGCGACCGCGCCCAGGCCCGGCGCCGCCGAGGTGGCGGCCCTGCTCGGACCGGGCACCCGGCTGGTCCCCTTCAACACCGGCGTGCTCCGCCTGGACGCCGAGCCGGCCGACGCGCCGCAGACCGGCCTGCGCGACCCCCTCGAAGTCGACGCCCTGGAGACCGACCTGCGCGACCCCCTCACCAGGGGAACGCTGACGCTGAGCGAGGGCAGGTTCCCCTCCGCCCGCGAGGTCGCGGTGACCCCCGCGCTCGGCCTGCGGCCCGGCGACCTCCTGCGGCTGTCCGGCACGGCGCCACTGCCGGTGGTGGGCGTGGTCGAACACCCCTACCTGCCCACCCTCCGCAAGATCGTGGGCCCGGACCTCCCCCTGCCGCCGCCGGGGAAGTTCTGGACCCCGCGCGAGTCCGGCACCGGATGGCTCGCCGACACCCCGAAACCGGTGCTCTGGACCGACGTGCCCGCCCTCAACAGGGCCGGCGTGTACGTCACCTCCCGCGCCATGATCACGGAATCGCCGCAACCCCCGGCCCGCCCCTTGAACGCCGGCGTCCAGTACACGGTCGGGATCGGCGCCATGGTGATCATGGTGGTGCTGGTCACCGTGCTGCTGGCCGGGCCCGCCTTCGCCGTCGGCCTCCGCAGACGGCGCAGGGAACTGGCCGAGATCGCCGCCCAAGGCGGCTCGGCCCGGCAACTGCGGACGATCGTGCTGGCCGACGGGCTGGTCCTCGGCGCCCCGGCCACCCTCGCCGCGACCGCGCTGGGCGTCGCGGCCGGAACGCTGGGCGCCCCGGTCGTGGCGCGCTGGGGCGGGCAGGCCGGCCCGCCGGAGGTACCGTGGGCACCGGTCCTGAGCGTCGCCGCGCTGGGCCTGCTCACCGGACTCGTCGCGGCACTGGTACCCGCCCTGCAGGCGGGCCGCCAGAACACCGCCACCGTACTGGCCAACCGCACGCCCGCGACACCCGACCGGCGGGGCTGGCCCCTGCTCGGAGCCGTCCTGGTGCTGGCCGGCCTGGGGGCGACCGTGGTGGCCCGGCGCCAGTCCGGCTCGGTGTGGGTGCTCTCCGCCGCGGTGCTGGTCCTGCTCGGACTGGTCGTCCTGACACCCTGGCTGGTCCGCCAGACGGGACGACCGGCCGCCCGGCTGCGCCTCCCGCTGCGGATGGCCCTCCGCGACGCGATCCGCCACCGCTCCCGGACTGCGAGCGCCGTGGCGGCCGTCATGGCGGTCACCGCCACCGTCGTGGCGGTGGGCATCGGCACCCACAGCGAGTACATGGACCGGCGCAACGCCTACACCTCGGCACGCCCGGCCGGCATGCTGGCGATCTGGGCAGGCACCGTCGACGACGCGACCTGGAAAAAGGTCCGCGCCGAAACCGCCCGCCACCTGCCCGGCGTGCCGCTGGCCTCCGGCTACCAGGCGAGAAACGCCGACAACCGCCGCTACGCGCTGCGATACACCGTGCGCTGGAACGGGATACGCACACGCCGCAGCGCGGCCATCGGCGACCAGGCCCTGCTCACCCTCCTGCAAGGACGCCACGACCCCGTCGCCGCCGCGGCGCTGGCGAGCGGCAAAGCCGTGGTCTTCGACCCCTCCGCACTGCGCGACGGCAAACTCACACTACGGGCGGGCTCCATCTCCGGCCCCCCGCGCAGGCTGGAGGTACCCGCCGTACCGGCCGTCCCCGCCGACGAACACCAGGGCGGCGCCCTGCTGCCGCGCGCCCTGGTCGAACAGGCCGGTTTCTCGACCAAGGAGAGCCAGCTGTACGCCATGCACCGGCTACCACCCGGCTCCACACTGGCGGAGGACCTCAACAAGGTGACCACCCGCGTCACGGTCGCCTCCGAAGAGGGCTACCTCAGCACCCCCGACCCCGGACTGTGGAACTGGCTCGCCGGCGCCCTCGTCCTCGTCGTGGGCGGCACCCTGGCCGCCACCCGCCTGGCGGCCGCCGACACACGGCCCGAACGGACCACGATGGCGGCCATCGGCGCCCCGCCCGCGACGCTACGGATGGTCGTGGCCGGCCAGGCCCTCTACATCTCCGGGCTCGGCGCACTGGTGGGACTCGCCGCGGGAACGGTGACGGGCGTGGCACTGAGCCGGCCGATGACGACGAACGGCGCCGGGGACCCGGCCACGATCGCCGTACCGTGGCCGTTCCTGATCGCCGTGGTGGTCGGACTGCCCGTCCTGGCCACCGCGGCGGCACTGATCACCCGGACCCTGCCGCCCCTCGCCCGCCGCCGCCCGTGACCTCCTCAGGCCCAGGGATCGAAGGGAATGCCACCGGGCTTGGAACGCGAGAGGAGATCCCCGAACCTGCCGTCATTGATCTTGATGGTCGCGGAACCGAAGTTCGCGTTCATCAACCTGTCGCGCAGCGAGGTGCTCGGCCAGCCGTTCCAGTCCACCAGCGGGGGGTAACGCCAGTTCTGGTAGTGGTTCTCCGGCGGCTCGTCGTTGCCGGTGGCGAGCCGGATGAAGTGCGTGGACGCCCCGTCCTTGTGATAGACGACCTTGGGGTGCGACCCGTCGAAACGCACCTGCGAACGCGGATAGGTCACCACACTGCTGTGCTGCGTGGTCGAGACGTACTCCACCTGGTTGGACGCCTGGTTGACCCAGGAGATGACGTGCTCCCAGTCGTGACGGTGGCCGCCGAGGCTGATGCCGGGCAACGCCTGGTCCTTCTCGAAGTAGCTGGCGTACACGATGGCGCACCAGCCGTTGTTGCACTTGGCGCGGGCATAGGTCTGGGAGTTGTCCAGGTCCGACCGGTCACGGCAGTTGCCGTTGACCGCGCCGGTCGGGTTCAGCCCCGGCGCGAGCGTCCCGTCCGGCCCGATACCGGGCGTGGCGTAGCACCCGTCGCCGTCGTAGTCGTAGGCCGGCGAGAACGACGACTCATACCCTCCCGCCGACTGGGGCAGGTTGCGCGGCGGATCGGCGTAGGCCGCCGACGCGGGGAGCACGACCCCCAGAACGGCGACCCCGGCCACGATCCCGAGCCGGGAACGCCTGCGCGCGGGAGACGCGGGACGGGACTCGCTCCCCTCCGGCCCGATCGCCGGCTTCGGTACTTTCGCGGTGGACATGAACGACGACAGCTTTCGCATTCTTCCGCTTTCTCGAAGAACCGCTCCATGACCTGACAGCGCGTCGGCGTGGTGCCCATCGGCCGCGTTCTCCGCCCCGAGATGAGCGTGCCTCGCACCTGCACGGCACCACGGAACCGACGCTTGATCAAGGTCTCCGCGGCAAATGACGCCGACATGTATCGGCGACGGTCAGCGGATGAACCACGAGCGAAAGATCACAAATTGTCCGGATGGAAACCCCTCGCGCGAAGCGCATCGAGCCCACACCCGCGATCGGCACGTCCGGCACCGGCCCGAAAAACTCCTCCCGCGACAGGCCCCCTGACTCAGGTACCGCGGCTCGCCGGCGGCCGAAGCGGAAAAAGATGTCGCCCGGGTGAGCGGCGAAACGTACCGTCACCGTTATGAAGCTGCTCTCGGTCAACATCGGCCGGCCCCGCCCCAACCCCTGGAAGGGACTGGCCTCCACCGGCATCGACAAGCGGCCCGCCGACGGCCCGGTCACCGTCACCGCCCCCGGCCCCAAGGGCACCGGCGCCGTCGGCCTCGCCGGCGACCGCGTCCACGACGTGAAACACCACGGCGGCCCCGACCAGGCCGTCTACGCCTACGCCCGCGAAGACCTCGACGGATGGGAGACCGAGCTGGACAGACCACTCCCGAACGGGATCTTCGGCGAGAACCTCACCACCCAGGGCCTGGACGTCAACGAAGCCCTGATCGGCGAACGATGGCGAATCGGCCCGGACGTCGTCCTGGAGGTGTCGTGCGCACGCCTCCCGTGCGCGACCTTCCAGGGCTGGCTGGAACGCGAGGGCTGGATCAAACAATTCACCCGGGCCGCACGACCGGGCGCGTACCTGCGCGTGATCGAACCCGGCGACATCCGCGCCACCGACCCGATCGAGATCGTGCACCGGCCCGACCACGAGGCGACCGTCGCACTCGTCTTCCGGGCGATGACACTCGAACCGAACCTGCTGCCACGACTGCTGGCCGCCGACGCCCTACCGGAAGAGATCAAGGAACGAGCCCGCCGGCGCACCACCGCGTAGACACCGGCACCGCCCGGACCACCCGCCCGAGAGGACTTCCGCCCCTGCACACCCTCACGGAACGAAAGGACACGAAGCTCGACCCGGCAGACCTGGAGATCCTCAGGTACGACCTCCCCGGCCCGTACGCACGGAAAAGGCCCGCTCCCCCGGAGCGGGCCTCGCCGTCAACACCGGGGAACGGCTACCGGAGGACGGGATAGCGGCGCACCAGAGGAGTCGCGGCCCACCAGCCGCCGACGCCCCAGGTGGCACCGGCACCGTCCAGAGCCAGACCGGCCAGCACGACGGCGTAGACGAGGTGGTCGTCCACGAAGGGATTCGTCTCCAGCGGCAGTGCGGCGGCCCACATCAGGACCATCATCAGACCACCCGCCACGGCGGCGACCCGCAGGCCCGCACCCAGGACGAGAGCGGTCCCGACCCCGAGCAGACCGAGCATGAACAGCCAGTCGACCCACCCCTGCCCGGCCAGCCCGGTGAACACCCCGCCCAGAGCGTTCTCCCCGGTGCCCTTGAGGAAACCGGTGGTGGGGCTGCCCCCGTTGACCCAGGCCCGCTCGGCGGGAGTGGCGAACCCCCAGCCGAAGACCTTGTCCAGGAACGCCCACAGGAAGATCCACCCCAGACCGATCCGGGCGATCGCCCACGCGTAGCCGGCCGGACGCCCGGCAGCCCGCCGCCCGTCCCCCGAAGGCTCGGCGGCCGACGCGGGAACGGCCTGCGCGGGGACAGCCGCCCCGGGAACGACCGGCTCCGGGACACCGCCCGCGAACGTCCCGGTGTGAACCTCGTACCCATGAGTGGCGGCCATGACGGCTCCCTTTCCCCGGCGCTTCGTGATGTTCGGCGGTCTTCGTGACGTCCTCATCACACCGCCTCCCCACGCCCCGCCACAGAGCCGTACGAACCGACCCGCGCTCCTCGAAGGTCCCTCACCCACAGGACCTTCGGCCCTGTCACGCGGCCCGCGACACAGCGACCAGACCTACAGCCCCTACCTCTGCTACTGAACCACCGAGCCACCACGCGGGGCGGACAGGCCCGGCGTCCGCCCCGCCGGACCTGGCTGGCGGCTAGCCGGGGCTGCCCTCCGGGACGGTGTCCGCGGAGATGCCCTCCTCACCCGGAACACCCGTCAGATAGACGTGCTGGTGGCCGTGACCGGCGTCGATACTGATCTGGTCCAGCTGGGTCGCCGCGACGGACCACGTCGCGACGGCGGCGGACCGCTGACGGGCCGCCAGATCGAGGAAGGTCCGCCGCGAGTCCTCGGGAAGCCGCGAACCGGCCGCGTACGCGTCGACCGCGATCGCCATGGCGTCCACCGCGCTCCGGAGCCCCGCACGGGCCACGTTGGTCGCGGTCGTCCCCGAAGGAGTCTCCGCGTGCCTGTCGACGGCCTGCCGCACGGCCTTCCGCCACCCGTCGACCTCCGCCGGCTCCGCCGACCGCGCACCGGGCTTCCCGTCCCGGGGAAGCACCTCCGCGAGCCCGGCCAGCACCCCGTTCAGCTCACCGACGGTCGTCCGGGCCACGGACGTCAGCTCACCGATCTGCTGGACGTCCCGCTTCGCCTCCGCCTCACGCATGTCGGCGACGGCGACCTGGGAGGCGTCGGGGCGACCGAGGAAATACCCCACCGGCCCGGCCACCACGACGGCGGCGAGAACGGCCACGATGAGACCCGTCCGGCTGGACGGACGAGCACCCGGCTGGGCCGGGACACGAGGTCGCCTGGCCGTTTTTGAGGACATCCCGCGACTCCTGTCACCACGACTACGGGGTTGACGGTACCGGTTTCAACGATCTACGTCCATGCACACGTCGAATGCCTGATTGTTCCCTTTTGATGTTAATGACGTTAAAACTGCCAGATGCCTTTACAATGTAGATTTATAATGAATTCACCGCCTTAGGTCCCGTTCGCGCAGGTGGTAGGGTCGCCCCATGAGCCCGGAGGACCTCGCCAACCTCGCGCACCTGCGCCGGGCCCGGGATCTGATCGACCGGGAGTACGCCCGGCCGCTCGACGTGCCGACGATGGCCCGCCGCGCGCTCATGTCGCCGGCGCACTTCTCCCGGCGGTTCCGGGCGGCCTACGGCGAGACGCCGTACAGCTACCTCATGACCCGCCGGATCGAGCGGGCGATGGCGCTGCTGCGCGGCGGGATGAGCGTGACCGACGCGTGCATGGCGGTCGGCTGTACCTCGCTCGGCTCGTTCAGCTCGCGGTTCACCGAGATCGTCGGGGAGACGCCGAGCGCGTACCGCGGCCGGGAGCACAGCGCCGTGGCGGCGATGCCCGCGTGCGTGGCGAAGGTCCGGACCCGCCCGGCGCGAAACCCGCCGAGCAGGATCCGAGAAGCGGACCGTACCGCCGCCGCCTAACGTTGGCGCTATGACCATCGCACTCCAGTACTGCCACATCACCGTCAACGACCTGGACGAATCGCTCGCCTTCTACCGCGACGGGCTCGGCCTCGAAGTACGCAACGACGTCGCCTCCGGCGGATTCCGCTGGGTCACCCTCGGCAGCGCGACCCAGCCGGGCCTGGAGATCGTGCTCTCCGAACCGCACGCCGGTCGTTCCCAGGCCGACGGCGACGCCCTGCAGGAGCTGCTCACCAAGGGGGTCCTGCCGATGAGC
Source organism: Streptosporangium sp. NPDC002524 (assembly GCF_040295985.1). Lineage (NCBI taxonomy): Bacteria > Bacillati > Actinomycetota > Actinomycetes > Streptosporangiales > Streptosporangiaceae > Streptosporangium > Streptosporangium sp. NPDC002524. The sequence goes on from NZ_JBEOWK010000009.1 coordinate 28,595, forward strand.
GTCTTCAGCACCGACGATCTCGACGCGGCCTTCGAGCGGGTACGGGCGTCGGGCGCCGAGGTGCTGCAGGAGCCGATCGACCAGCCCTGGGGGCCGCGCGACTGCGCCTTCCGCGACCCCTCGGGCAACATGGTGCGGATCCAGCAGGAGGCCAAGGCGTAACGCCCGGCCGTGGCGACGCCACCACCGCCCGGACGCCTCGCGCGCCGGGCGGTCTCGTGTGCCGGGCGGTCCCGAAGGCCGGGCGGTCTCGTATGCCGGGCGGTCCCGGAGGTGCCGGAGGCGCCGGACACGGCCCCTGCGGGAAAGGACCGTCAGGTGCCGGCGGCGGCCGGGACGCACTCGACGACGGTGTGCCGGGCCGTGACGTCGCGTACGGCGGCGACCCGCAGCCCGGCGGCCTCGGCCAGCGCCCGGTAGTCGTCGACGGTCCGCTCCCTGCCGCCGGACAGGACCAGCATCCGCAGGTTCATCTCCGCGAACATGGCCGGATCGGTCCCCGAGACGAGCGGCGACTCGAGGATCAGCACCCGGCCGCGCGGGCCCGCCGCCTCGGCGCAGCGGCGCAGGACGGCGATCGCCTCGGCGTCGGCCCAGTCGTGCAGCACGCGGTTGAGCACGTACGCGCCGGCGCCGCCGGGCAGCTCGTCGAAGAAACTCCGCCCGGCCGTCTCGCACCGGTCCGCCAGCCCGCGTCCGTCCAGGTACCTCCGCGCGCGTGAGGCGGTGTCCGGCAGGTCGATCAGCACACCGCGCAGGCCCTCGTGGCGCAGCAGCAGCTCGGCCAGCAGCACTCCGGTGCCGCCGCCGACGTCGGCCACCCGGCCCAGTGATGGCCAGTCGTAGCCCTCCGCCAGCTCGGCGTACCCGCTGTCGACCGCCATCGTCGCGTCGAAGGAGGCGCTCAGCTCGGGGTTCGCGTCGAGGTGGTCCCAGAACGGTGCGCCGAAAACCGCCGGCCAGGCGGGCAGGCCGGTCCGTACCGTGTCCGCCAGGCCGGTGAAGGCCAGGTCCATCCGGCCGCCGAACCCGTCCAGGTCCAGCCACCGCCACACCGCGGACGGGTGGTCCCGGCGCAGCAGGGTGCTCGTCCCGGTCGCCGCGAACGTGCCCGGCCGGGGCTCGGCGAACACGTCGCGGCCGACCAGGTGGCGCAGCAGCCGTCCCAGCGCGTCCGGGTCCGCGCCGGCCCTGGCGGCCAGGTCGCCGATGTCCGAACCGTCCTCGTCCACCAGATCGGGCAGCCGCAGGGTCACGGCCACCCGGAGCGCCATCGGGGTCACCAGGTCCATCAGCGGCGTCATGGTCCGCCACGCGTCGAACCCGTCCGGCACGGCGCCACCGGTCGTCCCGGCCGTCAGGGGCGTCCCGGTCGTCGCGGGCGCCTCGTCGTTGCTCGTCATACGTACCTCCTGCCCCCATGGTGCGGGCCGGCGCCGGTCCTGGCTTGGACGAATCGGCGATCCTCCCCCTTCACGACCTCCCTGAGCGGTGCAGCGCGGGGCCTGCGGGCTTCTCGCGGCGCGGGCCTTCGCCGCCTCGGATCCATGATCCCAAAATTGGACTGATCGTATTCGATCAAATATTGACACATAGATGTTTCAAAGTATTCACTTTTGATCACCCCCTCTGTTGGGTGCCCGCCCGGCCGCGGCCGGTGGCGGGCACCCGCGAAGCTCCGCCACCGGGTCCCACATCTCCGAACCCCCACCCCCTGAGGAGATCCCATGCAACGAGTACGCCCTTGGCGACGGCTGCTGCACGCCGTCGTCGTCTGCGTCGTCGGCCTCGCGACGCTGGTCGTCGGCGCGCCCCAGGCCGGCGCCGCCCCGGCCCAGCCGTCGCCGCTGACGACGCCGTGGACGAACCAGGCGTTGAACGGCACGCCGCTGCCGGAGTACCCCCGCCCGCAGATGACCCGGCCCGACTGGCAGAACCTCAACGGGGAGTGGCAGCTGCGGCAGTCGACCACGAACGACGCGCCCGTGTTCGGGCAGACGCTGCCGGAGCGCGTCAACGTGCCGTTCCCGGTGGAGTCGGCCCTGTCCGGGATCAAGCGGGCGGCCAACGACAACCGCTACTACCTGACCTACCGGCGGACGTTCACCGTGCCGGCCGGCTGGACCGGCCGCCGGGTGCAGCTGCACTTCGGCGCCGTGGACTGGCAGACGACCGTGTGGGTGAACGGCGTGCAGGTCGGCGGGCACACCGGCGGCTACGACCGGTTCGAGTTCGACATCACCCCGCAGCTCAACGGCGGGACGAACGAGCTGGTCGTGCGGGTCTTCGACCCGTCGGACTCCGGGGTGAACGGGACCAACCCCGCCCGCGGCAAGCAGGTCCGCAACCCGGGCGGCATCATGTACACGCCGTCGTCGGGCATCTGGCAGACGGTGTGGCTGGAGCCGACCCCGACCTCGTCGATCTACAGCGTCGACTTCTACCCGAACCTCGCCAACAACACCCTGCGGGTGCGCGTGTTCACCCGCGGCGACGTCTCGGGGCACTCGGTGTACGCCGAGGCGCTGAACGGCTCGGCCGTCGTCGGCACCGCGACCGGCGGGTTCACCGACTTCAGCGTCCCCGTTCCCGGCGCGCGGCGCTGGTCGCCGGACGACCCGTTCCTGTACAACCTGCGGATCTCCCTGCGCAACGGCTCGAACGCGACCGTCGACCAGACGACGCACTACTTCGGGATGCGCGAGGTCGGCAAGGCCGTGGTCAACGGGCGGCTCGCGCTGACGCTCAACAGCCAGTTCGTCATGCAGAACGGGGTGCTGGACCAGGGCTTCTGGCCCGACGGCCTGTACACGGCGCCGACCGACGCCGCGCTCGCGAGCGACCTGCAGAAGACCAAGGACCTCGGCTTCAACATGGTCCGCAAGCACATCAAGGTGGAGCCGCAGCGGTGGTTCTACCACGCCGACCGCATCGGCCTGCTGGTCTGGCAGGACATGCCGAGCATGGGCGGGGGCAACGCCGCCCACCACGCGCAGTGGGAGAGCGAGCTGAGGGAGATCGTCGACGAGCACCGCTCGTCACCCTCGACCGTCGCCTACGTCCCGTTCAACGAGGGCTGGGGCGAGTGGAACCTGGCCGACACCACCCGGATCATCCAGAACGTCAAGAACCAGGACCCGACCAGGCTCGTCAACGGGCACAGCGGCTACAACTGCTGCGCCTCCAAGGGTGACCCGGGCAACGGCGACATCATGGACTGGCACATCTACGTCGGCCCCGACGCGCCGACGCCGACGAGCACCCGGACCTCCGTGCTCGGCGAGTACGGCGGGCTGGGCGTGCGCACCCCCGGTCACGAGTACAGCCCCAACGGCCAGTTCGGCGCGTACGAGACGCACCCGAACACGCAGTCGATCACCGACCGGTACGTGAGCCTCGTCGCCCAGTCGGCGAACCTCATGCACGCCCGGGGGCTCAGCGCGCTCGTCTACACGCAGCCGTTCGACGTCGAGGGCGAGGTCAACGGCTTCTGGACCTACGACCGGCAGGTGGTGAAGTTCGACGCCGCCCGGGTGCGGGCGGCCAACCTCGGCATCATCGCGGCGTCGAAGCGGCTGAACACCGCCCCTCCCCCGCCCGGCCGGCCGATCGGCGCTCCCGGGAACAAGTGCGTGGACGTGGCCGCCGACGACACCGGCGGCAACGGCTCCGCCGTGCAGGTGTGGGACTGCCAGATCAACGCCGCCGACCAGCACTGGACCCGGGACGGCAACGCCCTGCGCACGCTGAACCGATGCCTGGACGTGACCGGTAACGCGACGGCGAACGGGTCACCGGTCCAGCTGTGGGACTGCAACGGCGGCGGCGCCCAGCAGTGGGTACCCCAGGGCAACGGCGCACTGCTCAACCCGCAGTCCGGCCGCTGCCTCGACTCACCCAACGGCTCCTCGGCCAACGGGGCCAGGCTCCAGCTGTGGGACTGCAACGGCGCCGCGGCGCAGACCTTCCGGCTGGGCGGAGGCTCCGCCGGGGCCACGTTCGTCAACGGCCCCGGCGGCAAGTGCGTGGACGTGGCCGCCGACGACACCGGCGGCAACGGCGCCGCGGTGCAGCTGTGGGACTGCCAGCCCCACGCCGTCGACCAGCACTGGGCGTGGGACGGCACGGGACTGCGCACGCTCAACCGGTGCCTGGACGTGACGGGCAACGCGACGGCGAACGGGTCACCGGTGCAGCTGTGGGACTGCAACGGCGGCGGAGCCCAGCAGTGGGTGCCCCAGGGCAACGGCGCGCTGCTCAACCCGCAGTCCGGCCGCTGCCTCGACTCGCCCAACGGTTCCACGGCCAACGCCGCGAGGCTGCGGCTGTGGGACTGCAACGGCAGCCTGGCGCAGACGTTCAGGAAGCAGTAGCCCGGCGGGGGTGGGTGCGGGAGCCGTGACTCCCGCACCCACCCCCGGCCGACGCGCGGGGGCTCGGTGGCTCCCGTGGCCACCCCCCTCCCCGGAGCGCGGACACGGGGGCGGCCGGGGAGCGGCCGGGTGGCGCGGAAGGCGCGTTACGAACGGGGCCTCGTGAAGACGTACAGGGTGAGGATGTCGGGGATCGGGGCGAGGCCGGGGCCTCCGGCCCTGATCCAGGCGGCGATGTCCTCGACGGCGTCGGGGTGGTTGACCAGGCCGAGCCACACCGGCCGCCCGCCCGCGGCACGTCCGGCGGGTGAGGGCCGCACGACGACCACGTTGGCCTGCTCGCACACGTCCAGGCACTCGCTGACGCGGACCTCGGCGATCTCCGACAGGCGGCGGAGCTGCTCGGCGTGGTCGAGGGCGGGGACCTTGCCGGTGCTGCCGCAGCAGCAGTCCCGGCAGACGGTGAGCCTGCTCATGCGGGGGTGAGTCCCTTTCCGATGCGATCCAGGGGGCGGGGCTCCGGCGGCGGGCGGGGAGGGACGCCGCCGGGAGGCCGGGTCACCGGGAGGCCGGGTCACCGGGAGAAGCTCGCGCGCCGGGCAGGTCGCGGGACGCCGTGCCGGGGGAACCGCATGACGGCCGCCGTCCTCTCCTGGGGAGATCCGCCCCGTTTCGTGAGGGGGCGACAGCGTGAGTCTCCTGGCTCTCGGGTCGAGGCTCCTCCCGGCCTTCCCGCCCTCGCGGGCAGTGGCCTCGTCGGGATTCGCTCGCCGATCACAGTGGCGGGACCGCGCCGGATTCACACCGGCTTCCTCGTTCCGCCGTCGCCTTCGCCGACCATGGTCGCACAGCCACCGGCGGCGGCAGGACCCGCCCCCGCGCGGACGCCGCCCCGCCCCGCCCCTCCCCCGGACCCGGACCCGGACCGGGACCGGGACCGGGAAGGCCGGAATCCCTTCCTGGCGTGATCGCGAAATGTACGTGATCATTGGACCCACCGTGCGGCGCCGCGCTCCCGCCCGTACCGTCACCGCGGGAACGGGGGCCTCCGCCCTCTCCGCCTCCCCCCGGCGTCACGGACGCGGCACCGGCGTCGCCGGTGACGACCGGCCCCCTCCACGCCGACCCCGCCCCCACCGCCCGCCCGAGGAAAACAGCCCTAGGAAAACAGCCCAAGAAAAACCGTCCGAAGAGAACCATCCGAAGAGAACCGTCCGCAGAGAACCCGTCCGAAGAAGAACCGTCCGAAGAAAAGAAGAAAGAGGACACACCCCCCATGGCTCTTGCCGGTGTCTTCCTGCCCATCGCCCTCGCGGTCATCATGTTCGGCCTCGGCCTGGGCCTGACGATCGCCGACTTCCGTCGCGTCGTCGCCTATCCCAGGGCCACCCTGGTCGCGCTCGCCTGCCAGATCCTGCTGCTGCCCGCGATCTGCTTCGGCCTGGTGCTCGCCTTCGGCCTGCCGCCCGCGCTCGCCGTGGGCATGATGCTCCTGGCCGCCTCCCCCGGCGGGACCACGGCCAACCTCTACAGCCACCTGTTCGGCGGCGACGTCGCGCTCAACGTGACGCTCACCGCGATCAACTCCGTGCTGGCCGTCGTCACGCTGCCGCTGGTCACCAACCTGTCGCTGGACTACTTCGCCGCCGACTCGGCCACGCTGGGCCTGCAGTTCGACAAGACCGTCCAGGTGGTCGCGATCGTGCTCGTCCCCGTCGCGGTCGGCATGGCGGTCCGGGCGTGGCTGCCGAGGTTCGCCGACCGGATGAACACGCCCGTGAAGATCGCCTCCGCCGTCATCCTGGTCGCGGTGATCGTCGGCGCCCTGCTGCAGGAGCTGGACAACCTCGGCGGCTACATCCGCTCGGTCGGCGCGATCACGCTGGTGTTCAGCGTGCTCAGCCTGGCGATCGGCTACTGGGTGCCGCGCCTGGCCGGGATCGGGCGCGGCCAGGCCGTCGCCTCCTGCATGGAGATCGGCATCCACAACGCCACGCTGTCCATCGCGGTCGCGCTCACACTGCTGAACAACACCCAGATGGCGATCCCCGCCGCCACCTACGGCGTGCTGATGTTCTTCACCGCCGCCGCGGCCGGATTCCTCCTCAGGTCCCGTACCGCCCAGGTCCCCTACGACGAGGCCCGCCCCTGACGCGGCGGCGCGCACCGGTCACCGGAGCGCGGCCGCCCGGCCACGGTGCCCCCTCGCGGCGGACCGGCCGGGCCACGGCACGCGCGGCATCCGTTCCACCACCTGCCGCCCCCGGTTTCCGGGCCGGGGGACCGGGGCTGGGATACCCTATGTTTACGTAAACATAGGGTCGACGATCCCCCTGTGACGACAGGCAGGAGTGGCAGTGACAGCTGATCACGGACCGCGCTGGCTTCGCTGGCCCTCGGAGACCTCGCGGCGCCGGTTCGCCTTCGGCGCGGACTACAACCCCGAGCAGTGGCCCCGGGAGGTGTGGCGGGAGGACGTCCGGGCGATGCGCCGGGCCGGGGTGAACATCGTCTCGCTCGCGATCTTCTCGTGGGCCCGGCTCCAGCCGCGCGCCGACCGGTGGACCTTCGACTGGCTGGACGAGGTGATGGACCTCCTGCACGCGAACGGCGTCGCCGTGGACCTGGCGACCGCCACCGCGTCCCCGCCGCCGTGGCTCACCGCCGGGCACCCGGAGATCCTCCCCGTCGACCATGAGGGCCGCACGCTGTGGCCGGGCGCGCGCCAGCACTGGCGTCCCACGTCGCCGGTCTTCCGCGAGCACGCCCTGCGCCTGGTGCGGGCCATGGCGGGGCGGTACGGGAGCCATCCGGCGCTCGCCGCGTGGCACGTCTCCAACGAGCTCGGCTGCCACAACGTCCACGACTTCTCCGAGGACGCCGCCACGGCGTTCCGCGCCTGGTTGCGCGACCGGTACGGCACGGTGGAGGAGCTGAACCGGGCGTGGGCGACGGCGTTCTGGTCCCAGGCCTACGGCGACTGGGCGGAGATCCTGCCCCCGCGCCTGGCCACCTCCTACCCCAACCCCACCCAGCAGCTCGACTTCAAGCGGTTCTCCTCCGACGCCCTGAAGGACTATCTGCGGGCCGAACGCGACGTGCTGGCCGAGCTGACGCCCGGGATCCCGGTCACCACCAACTTCATGGTGATGGGCGAGACCAAGGGGATGGACTACGCCGGCTGGGCGCGCGAGGTCGACTTCGTCTCCAACGACCACTACCTGATGACCGGCCCGCAGGCGCGCGACGAGCTGTCGTTCTCGGCCAACCTGACCGGCCGGCTCGCCGGGGGCGAGCCCTGGTTCCTGATGGAGCACTCCACCGGCGCGGTGAACTGGCAGCCGGTCAACACCGCCAAGAAGCCCGGCGCCCTGGCCCGAGACTCGCTCACCCACGTGGCGTACGGGGCGGACGCGGTGTGTTTCTTCCAGTGGCGGCAGTCGGCGGGCGGGGCCGAGAAGTACCACTCGGCGATGGTGCCGCACGCCGGGACGGACAGCGAGGTCTTCCGTTCGGTCGTGGACCTCGGCGCGACCCTGGAGAGGCTCGCGCCGGTCGCGGGGACGCGCCGCCGCCGCGCCCGGGCCGCGATCGTGTTCGACTGGGACTCCTGGTGGGCGAGCGAGCTGGACTCCCACCCCACCTCACGGCTGCGGTACCGGCAGGAGGCGCTGGACTGGTACTCGGCGTTCGCCGCGGCCGGGGTGCGGGTCGACGTCGTCCCCTCCGCCGACGCGTTCTCGCACTACGACCTGCTCGTCGCCCCGATCCTGCACGTCGTCCCGCGGGGGCTCGCCGACCGCCTGGGCGCGTACGCGGCCGGTGGCGGCCATCTCGTCACCACCTACTTCTCCGGCATCGTGGACGAGCACGACCACGTGTGGCTCGGCGGCTACCCCGGCGCGCTGCGCGAGCTGCTCGGCATCCGGATCGAGGAGTTCGGGCCGCTGCTGGACGGCGACCGGGTGGACCTCGACCTCGGCGTCTCCGGCACGCTGTGGAGCGACCGGATCGACGTCACCGGGCCGGACGTCGAGGTCGTCGCCCGCTACACCTCGGGCGAGCACGCGGGCCGGCCCGCCGTCACCACCCGCAGGACCGGGACCGGCTCGGCGTCCTACGTCTCGACCAGGCTCGGCCCCGAGGGGCTGGGCCCGGTGCTCTCGCGGTTCCTGGCGACGGCCGGGGTGCGCGGCGAGCTCCCGGACGCCGTCGCCGGAGCGGTGGAGCTCACGATCCGCGCCGGTGACGACGCCGACTACTGGTTCCTCGTCAACCGCACCGACGAGAGCGTCACCGTGGACGGCGTCGCGGGCGAGGTCCTCCAGGCCCCCTGCCTGGCCGCGGACCTCACCCTCGCCCCTCGCCAGGTGTGCGTCCTGCGCCGCGCGCACGAACCCCCGCCCACCCCCTGACACCGGCGCGCCGGGCCTCCCGCGCACGGTTCCGCCGTACGCGGGAGACCGGGCGCGGGAGACCGGGCGCGGGAAACCGGGCGCGGGAAACCGGGCGCGGGAAACCGGGCGCGGGAAACCGGGGACCTCCTTCGGCGCGAGGGTGAGTCCCGCCGCCACCCCCGACGGGCGGCGGGACGAGAGGCCAGCGGGGTCACCGGACGCTGAAGCCCTGCTCCCTGCCGTACTTGATGGAGGCGTCCTGCCACGCCTTGAGGCCGTCCTGCAGGGTGACGCCGCTGACGTAGGCCTTGCCCGCGGTGTCGTTGAAGATCCTGTTGGCGTAGACCTGGTAGGGCAGGTAGGACCAGCCTGGGACGACCTGGCCCGCCGACTCGGCGAGGATCCGGTTGACCGGCTGGCCGCCGAAGTAGGGGAACTTCTTGTCCTGGAAGGTCTTGGAGGCCAGCTCAGCGGTGGTCGCGGGGAACGCGCCGGCATCCAGCCGGGTCCGCACCCCCTCGTCGACGCCGGCGTACTTGAGGAAGGCGTAGGCGAGCGCCTTGCCGGGGCTGGCCTCGGGGATGGCGAGCGAGCTGCCGCCGCTCTCCGAGGTGGCCCTGCCGCCGGCCTCCCACTGCGGCATGGGGGCGACCCGCCACTTGCCGAACCCGGCCTTGACCCCGGTCTCCAGGTTGGCGGGCATCCACGCGCCGATCACGAGCGTGGCGATGGTGCCGTCACCCAGGCCCTTGTACCAGGCGTCGGTCCACCCGTTGATCGGCGCGACGAGCTTGTCGCTGACGAGCCGCTGCCAGGCCGTGGTGAACCTCCGCGTGCCGGCGTCGCCGAAGTCGACGCTCACCGTGGAGCCCTCCACCTTGTACGGCCTGCCGCCGGCCTGCCAGATCATGCTGGTGGCGAACCCGGGGTCGCCGGTGTCGCTGGTGATGTACGCCTTGGGGTCGGCGGCGTGCAGTTTCCTCGCCGCCTCGATGTACTCCTCCCAGGTGGCCGGGACCTCGATCTCGTGCCTGTCGAAGACCTCCTTGTTGTAGAACAGGGCCATCGGCCCGGAGTCCATCGGCATGCCGTAGATCCCGCCGCCGGAGCGGACGGCGTTCCAGGGGCCGGGGGTGAAGGTGCCCTCCAGCTCGTCCGCGCCGAAGCCCTTCAGGTCGGCGACCGACTTGGCGAGCACGAACTGCGGCAGGGCGAAGTACTCGATCTGCGCGATGTCGGGGATGCCCGACCCGGCCTTGATCACGTTCTGCAGGGCGGTGTAGTGGTCGTTGCCGGTGCCGGCGTTGACCAGGTTCACCTTCACCTTCGGATGCTTGGCCTGGAAATCGGCGACCACCTGCTTCAGGGTCGGCTCCCAGGCCCAGATCGTGATGCTGCCACCGGCGTCCAGCGCGGCCTGGAGGTCCGTGGCGGACACGCTCCGGGGAGCCGCCGCCCCGGAGCCGCCACCGGAGGAGGGCGCGCAGGCGGTGATCGTCAGCGACACCGACAGTACGGCGCCCAGCAGGAGGGTACGGCGGCGGGTTGTCGTCATGGAGGCCCCTTTCGTGGTCGTACCTGGGGACGGTCGGGCGCGGCCTCGGTCACTCCTTGACGCTTCCGGCGGCCAGGCCCGACTGCCAGTACCGCTGGAGCAGCAGGAACGCCGCGATCAGCGGGACGATGGTGAGCAGCGAACCGGTGATCACGAGGTTGAAGATCGCCTCGCCGCCGATGGTCGACGCCTGGGCGTTCCAGTTCTTGAGGCCGAGAGTGAGCGGATACCAGTCCGGGTCCTTCAGCATGATCAGCGGCAGGAAGTAGTTGTTCCACGTCGCGACGACCGTGAACAGCAGGACGGTGACGATCCCGGGCGCCAGCAGCGGCAGGCCGATGCGCAGGAACGCCTGGAACTCCCGCGCCCCGTCCACCCGCGCCGACTCCAGGATCTCGTCGGGGACGGCGTCGGCGGCGAACGTCCACATGAGGTAGAGGCCGAACGGCGAGACCAGCGACGGGATGATGATCGCCCACGGGGTGTTGGTCAGGCCCAGGCCGGAGAACATCAGGAACGTCGGGACGGCCAGCGCGGTGCCGGGCACCGCGACCGCGCCGATGACGACGGCGAAGACGGCCCTCTTGCCGGGGAAGTCGAACTTCGCCAGCCCGTACCCGGCGACCGTGGCCAGCACCGTCGCGCCGCCCGCGCCCGCGACCACGTAGAGCAGGGTGTTGAGCAGCCAGCGGGTGAAGATGCCGCCGTCGTAGGTGAAGGTGGCGGCGATGTTGCGGAACAGCGCGAAGTCGTCGGCGAACCACAGGCCGAACGAGGCGAACAGCCCCTCCTGCGTCTTGGTCGCGTTGACCAGCAGCCAGACCAGCGGGAGCAGCGCGTAGACCAGCATGACCGAGGTCAGGGCGGTGAGCGTGGCGCTGCGCCGGACCCGTCGCCCGGAACCCTGTCCAGAACCCTGTCCGGAGCCCCGTCCGGAACCCCGTCCGGAACCCCGTCCGGGGCGGCGGCGTCCGCGCCGGATCACCAGCGGGCCGGAGGAGGTCCGCGTGCGGGGCTTGCGGCCGGTCGCGGGGGTGGCGGTCACGGTCAGCCCTCCTTCCGCATGCCGCGGAGCTGGACGACGTAGGCGATGATCATCGTGATCACGCCCATCACGATGGCGACGGTCGCCGAGTAGTCGAACCGCTGGCCGTCGAAGGACAGCGAGTAGGCGTAGAGGTTCGGCGTCAGGTAGGTGGTGATCGCGTTCGGCGCCAGGGTCTTGAGGATGCTGGGCTCGTTGAAGAGCTGGAAACTGCCGATGATCGAGAAGATCGTCGCGATCAGCAGCGCCCCGCGCAGCGCGGGGAGCTTGATCGCGTAGACGATCCGGACCTGGCTCGCCCCGTCGATCTCGGCGGCCTCGTATAGCGACGAATTGACCACGCGGAGGGCGGAGTACAGGATCAGCATGTTGTAGCCGACGAACTCCCAGGTCACGATGTTGCCGATCGAGGCGAGGATCAGCTCGGCCGACAGCGGGTCCGGCAGCGACAGCCCGAACGTCTCGTTCAGGTTGCCGACGAGCCCGAACCGGTTCCCGTACATGAAGCCCCACATCAGCGTCGCGACCACCGCGGGCACGGCGTAGGGCAGGAACACCGCGACGCGGAAGAAGCTCGCCCCGTACAGCCGGCCGCTGTCGATCGCGAGGGCCACCAGGAGCGACAGGAACAACATGATCGGGACCTGCACGACCAGGAAGAGCGTCACGTTGCCGAAGGCGGACCAGAACTGCGGGTCGGCCAGCGCCGCGAGATAGTTGTCCGCGCCGGCGAAGGTCGTCCCGCCGATCAGCCGGGTGCGGAACAGGCTCAGATGGATCGAGTACGCGACCGGCGCGAGGAAGACGAGCGCGAACACCGCGAGGAACGGCCCGACGAACCGCCACCCCGCCCACGACCTTCTCCCCCGGGCCACCCTCCGGCTCACCCGCGGGGCTGCGACCACCGGTTCCCTCCCGCCCTCGTGCAATGTTTACGTAAACATCACGCCCAGCAGAAAGCCCGACGAGAACCAACACAGGGTGATAAGTGGTAATCCATCAGTAATGATTACGTAAACGTCCGTGCGGTATCGTGACACCGGTCACACAGGCCGTCAAGGTTTCCCCGGCGCCCGACGGCCGTCCGAAGACACCCGAAGGGCGAAAACGATGAACGGCGGTGGCCGGCAGCAGCCGGGAACGACCCACGGCGGCGGCGCGCAACGCGGCGGGTCGGGCGTGCCCGGCGGGCGCCGCAAGCAGCGCGTCTCCATGGCCGACGTCGCCACGCTGGCGGGCGTCTCGTCCCAGACCGTCTCCCGGGTCTCGAACGGCCACCCGGGAGTGGTCGACTCGACCCGCGAGCACGTGCTCGCGGCGATGCGCGAGCTGGGCTACCGGCCCAACAGCGCGGCCCGCGCGCTGCGGTACGGCCAGTTCAACACCATCGGCGTCATCCTCTTCAGCCTCGCCTCCACCGGCAACAGCCGCACCGTGGAGGCGATCGCCACCCACGCCGCCGCCGAAGGGTACGCCATCACGCTGATCCCCGTCGACGTGCCGACCCAGGACAACGTGCTGGGCGCGTTCACCCGGATGGGCGAGCTCGCCGTGGACGCGGTCATCGTCATCATCGAGATACACCTGCTCGACGCGGGCACCGTGACCCTGCCCCCCGGGGTGCACGTCGTCATCGTCGTCGACTCCGACGCCGGCGACCGCTACAGCGTCGTCGACACCGACCAGGCCGACGGGGCCCGGCGGGCCGTCCACCACCTGCTCGACCTGGGACACCGGACCGTCTGGCACGTGACGGGACCGCGGACGTCCTACGCGGCCCAGCGCCGCGCCCAGGCCTGGCGCACCACACTCGAGGAGGCCGGGCGTCCGGTGCCGCCGCCCCTGCCCGGCGACTGGTCGGCCGAGTCCGGCTACGCCGCCGGTCTCGCGCTCGCGGACGAGCCGGACTGCACGGCGGTGTTCGTCGCCAACGACCAGATGGCCCTCGGGCTGCTGCGCGCCCTGCACGAACGCGGCCGGGTGGTCCCCGACGAGATCAGCGTGGTCGGCTTCGACGACATCCCCGACTCCGCCTTCTTCATCCCGCCCCTGACGACCGTCCACCAGGACTTCGCGGAGGTGGGCAGGAGGTGCGTGCAGCGGGTCCTGGTCCAGATCCGCGAGAACCAGACCTCCCTGCCCGGCACCGACCTCGTCCCGACCCGCCTGGTGGTACGGAACAGCACGGCCGCCCCCGGCGGGTGAACCGGGCCCGGCGCGGCGGCCCTCGCGTCGAACGTGGACCGGGTGGACCGGGGCGAACGAGGAGTGCCGACCCCGCGCGGGGCTGGAAGCGGGGCCGGAAGCGGGGCCGGAACGAGGACGCCCGGCGGTCCCGGAATCGTCTCCGGGGACCGCCGGGCGTCCTCACCTCACCGACTCATCCAGCTAGCCGCCGAGCGTGACGCGCAGGATCCTCTCGTTGCTGTTGTTCGGCGTGCTGTCCTTGTCACCGGTGTTGGAGGTGGTCAGCCACAGACCGCCGTCCGGGGCGGGCTCCACGGTGCGCAGCCGGCCGTAGGTGCCGTTGAAGTACTCCTGCACGCTGGGCAGGCCGCTGCCGCTGATCGGCGAGCGGTACATCCGGGTGCCGCGCAGGCAGGCCACGTAGACCACGTCGCGCACGATGGCGATGCCCGAGCAGGAACCGGCGGCGGTGGGGTAGGTGCGCTTGGGGGCGACGAACCCGGCGGTGCCGCAGGCGCCGCTGGTGCCCTCACACGCCGGCCAGCCGTAGTTGCCGCCCCTGGTGATGAGGTTGGTCTCGTCCATCACGCTGTTGCCGAACTCCTGCTGCCACAGCCGCCCCTGGGAGTCGAAGGCCAGTCCCTGCGGGTTGCGGTGGCCGTAGCTCCACACCTGGTTGCCGAACGGGTTGTCCGACGGCACGCTGCCGTCCGGGTTGATCCGCAGGATCTTGCCGCTCAGGTTGGAGGTGTTCTGGGCGTAATCACCGTTCTGCGCGTCACCGGTGGCGACGTACAGCTTGCCGTCCGGGCCGAACCGCAGGCGGCCGCCGTCGTGGTACTTGTTGCGCAGGATCCCGCTGAGCAGGACCTGGGAGGTGGAGGTGTTGAGCCTGTCGTTCTCCAGCTTGATCCGCACGACCCGGTTGTCGGTCGGCGAGGTGTGCATGACGTACACCCAGCGGTCACTGTTGAAGGTGGGCGAGATCTCCAGGCCCATGAGGCCGCCCTCGCCGTCGGTGCCGGCCACGTTCGGCACGGTGCCCACGGTCGTCTTCGCCCCGGTGGCGGGGTTGAGGCGGATGATGTCGTCGGCGTCGCGGCGGCTGTAGAGGATCGTGCCGTCGGGAAGCGTGACCAGGCCCCACGGGATGTCGGTGTCGGTCGCGACCTGCGTCACCGTGCACACCGGGTTGCCGCACGCCGCGCCGGTGGTCGCCGTCGCGGTGTTGCTGCGCGCCGAGACGTTGGCCTGCCCGTCACGGGCCACCACGTAGTACTGGTAGCTCGTGCTGCCCGCCAGCCCGCTGTCGACGAAGGTGGTGGCCGGCGGGGTGCCGTTGACCGCGCCGACCTTCGCGCCGCCTCGGTAGACGTCGTAGGCCCGGACCCCGACGTTGTCGGTCGAGGCGGTCCACCTCAGCGTCACCGTGGTCCCGGACGCGGAGGCGGTGAGCTGCGTCGGCGCGCTCGGCGCCTGGGTGTCGGCCTGGCACTGCGGCGGGGTGATCGTCACCGTGGTGCTCGCCTGGGAGACGTTGCCCGCGGCGTCGCGCGCGTTGACGTACAGGCCCCAGGTCGCGCCGGGGACCACGGTAAGGGCGGTGGACAGCGTGGTGCCGCTCACCGTCTTCATCTGCTGGCCGTCGTGGTAGATGTCGTAGAAGGCCACCCCCACGTTGTCCGTCGAGGCGTTCCACGCGAACGTCACCGAGTCGCACGTCAGGTTGCTCACCCTCGGGCCGCCCGGCACCGTCGGGGGCTGGGTGTCGGCGCTCCCGGTGGACGTCGTCCACTTCTGGTTGCCGCGCCCGGTGCAGGTCCACAGCCCCACCAGGGTGCTGTTCGCGGTGCCCTCGCCGTTCACGTCCAGGCACAGGCCCGACTGCACGCCGACGATGGTGCCGTCGGAGTTGATCCTCCAGCGCTGGTTGGCCCCGCCGGTGCAGGTGTAGATCTGCAGCGCGGCCGGGGCGGTGGTGTCCTGGCCGACCACGTCCAGGCACCTCGTGTCGCCGTACACCCGGAGCTCACCGGCCGCGGTGAGGTTCCAGGACTGGTTGGCCTGCCCGTTGCAGTCGTAGATGTTGACGCCGGTTCCGGAGGCCGTGCTGTTGCCGATCACGTCGAGGCAGCGGCCGGAGGCCACGCCGACCACGGTCGACGGCGCCGCCGAGGCGGGCGCCGCGCCCGCCACCGTCATGGTGAGCGCGGTGGCCATGGCGGCCATCGCTGCCACCAGCGCACGTGGCCATGACCGTCGGCGGTTGGTCGAGGGGGGTGTTCGCACCGGTTTTCTCCAAGGGGGGATCGTCCGCGGGTTTCCGAGGTGAGCTGATCGTCAGCCTATGTCGCAATGCTGACCGGTTTGAGTGCGTCGTGCTGACACCTTCTGTCCGAAAAGATCAGCGGGAAACCGTTCCCGGCCCCTCTCTCCCGGAGAGGCGCTCCGGCGCGGGCCGGGCGAGCGATCTCCTCCGGCCCGGCCTCGCCGGTGACGCGCTGTTCGCGTCACCGGCGAGGGCGGTCCCCATGCCCGGCGGGCGGCCCGGTCCCGCCGGAGGTCACGTCGTCACGCGCCGGAGGTCACGTCGTCACGCGCTGGAGGTCACGTCGTCACGCGGAAGGTGGCGTCGCCGCGGCCCTGCGCGTCGGTGATCGGGTCGAGCCGGAGCAGGTAGTCGTAGTGCCGGATGTAGCGGTCGGGGTAGTTGTACGACTGGAAGGACGTCCACGACGAACTGGCGAGCCCGGCCACCTGGCGGAACGTGGCGTCCGCCGCGAAGGTGGCGGTGCCGTCGTCGGGCGCGAGGACGAAGTCGAACCCGTAGTGCCGCAGGTAGTACCCGGGGTAGTTCACCGACGCGAAGGACACGTAGCCGTTCCCGTTCGCCAGGCCGGGCACCAGCCGGAACTGCGCGTCCTGGGCGGGGCTGACGTTCGCGTCGATGCGCACGTCGAGGTTCGCGTGCCGCACGTACCGGGTCTGGTTGTTGTACGACTGGACGCGGCTGATCGGCACGGTGGCGCCCCAGCGGCCGAGGACGCGGTTCTCCTCCGCGGCGGTCAGGTTGAGGATGGAGCCGTGGCGCTTGCGACCGGCGCCCATGCCGTAGTCGGAGCGCGTCCGGAAGTTGCGCGTGCTGCCCAGGTTGGTGGAGGTGATGGGCATGTAGCCCCGGCCGGTGGCGTACTGGTCCAGCCACAGGGCCCACTCGTCGCGGCCGTTGAACTGCGCCCACATCGGGCCCTCCACGACGTTGCCGCCGCCCGTGCCGTTGGAGATCCCCAGGTGCGACAGGTTCCCGAGGGTCGTCCAGGAGCCCAGGATCGAGTTGCTCGCCTCGATCGTGATGTGGCCGTCCGCCGAGGCCCGGTAGTACCGGTAGCCGCCGACGCCTCCGGGCACGTCGACGATCTGCGTGTCGATCAGGCCCTGGCCGCCGCCGCGCTCGATGTACGGCTGCGGCGCGGTGAAGCCGCGGAAGTCGCTGGTGCGCACGTACCAGATGCGGTGCTTGGTCACGCCGTCGCGGAGCGAGTTCGTCGCCCAGTACAGGACGTAGTCGCCGGTCGCGGGGTTGTAGATCGCCTCGGGCGCCCAGGCGTTGCCCGCGCCGGGGATGCCTCCCGCGACGTCGATCAACCGCGGGGCCGACCAGTTCACCAGGTCGGCCGACTCCCACACGACGAGCGAGGTGCTGCCCCGGTTCGCGGCGTCGTTCCACGAGGTGCCGCTCGCGATGCGCAGGTCCGTCGCGACGATCCAGTAGCGGTCACCGGCGGGAGAGCGGACGAGGGCGGGGTCGCGGACCCCTCGCGTGCCGACCGTGGAGCGCAGGACCGGCGCGCCGTTGTTCAGGTCGGTCCAGCGCAGCCCGTCGTCGCTGTGGGCGAGGTAGATCTGCTCGCCGTTCGCCGACTCCCCGGTGAAGTGCGCCATCAGGTAGCCGGTGAACGGTTCGAGGGCGGCAGCCTTCTTCGGGACGGCGAGCGTCCACGACGTGAACATCAGGCAGGCGGCGAACACCGCGCCCACCCGGGACAGGGCTTTCGACATGCGTTTCTCCTTCGGGAGCGGGCACGCTTCGGGAGCTGGCATCGCTTGGGAGTCGGCACCGGTTCAGGGATCGGGCACCGGTTCAGGGATCGGGCACACCGGTTGAGGACTGGGCACCGTTTCGGGAGTCGGCACCGTTTCGGGAGTGGGTGTCGCTTCGGGATTCGGGAGTGGTGTCACTTCGGAGGTGGGCGCGCGAGCGCGTCACACTTCGTCCCACCTACCGGACCGCATGTGTTAGCGCTAACAACACGCGTCGCGGAAATTCGCCCGTTGCAGCAATATGTGATCGCCCTCGCGCCGAAACACGCGGCACGCAACCCCGGCCGAATGGAGGTTACATCGGCGTGACATCAGTGTGATCGCTAACATCTCGCCGGTCAACACCTCCATGACGCCCAGTTGGCGAGTGACCGGCACCGACGAGCCCGAGAGTGCGCGAGCCTTCAACAAATAGCAGTTCAGCGGCGCTTTACAGGATTTACGGCACGGCATGGACCGCCCCCACCCGGCAATCCGGGTATGACAACCTTGCTGTGAGCGTTAACATTCTGCGAGACGCGTGAGAAACATGGACGCGACCCGGTTCTCACCGTCCAATGGATTCGACAGTCGGCCGGCAGTGGCGGCTGGTGCCCGGCCTGGCCGATCCGGCGCTCGCGCCTGCCGCGCCGAGCCGAGGCGGCCGATCACCTCGGCGCGGCCCCGGTGCTCTCCCGCACGATGAGCTCGGGCTCCACCAGCCGCCGGGGCTGGCTCGGCCTGCCCGCCATCTGGTCGAGCAGCACGTGGAAGGCGTGGCTGCCGACCTCCTCGAAATCCTGCCGGACCGTCGTGAGCGGGGGCCAGAAGTAGGCGGACTCCGGCACATCGTCGAAACCCACCACGCTGACGTCCTCGGGAACGCGCCGCCCGGCCTCGCGCAGCGCTCGCAGCACACCCAGGGCCATCTGGTCGTTGCCCACGAAGATGGCCGTGACCTCGGGATCCTGTGCCAGGCGGTGGCCGAGCTGGTAGCCGGAGCGCGAGCTCCAGTCGCCGCGCAGCATCTCGGGCACCCGATGCCCTCCGGCCTCCAGCACCTCGCGCCAGCCCTCAACCCGGCCGTTGGCGTCGATCCAGCTGGCCGGGCCCGCCACGTGCCACACCGTCCTGTGGCCGAGGCTGAGCAGGTGCCTGGTCGCCCGCGCCGCTCCCGCCCGCTGGTCGACCATGACGACGGGAACGGAGAGACCGGCCCCGGCGTCGACCGCGACCACGGGGATCTCCGACGACAGGTGGCGCAGGCCGTCGGCCGCCGACTCGTGCGGCGCGACGATGATGACGCCGTCCACCGACTGGGACCGCAGCTGGCGGAGGCTCTCCTCGATCGAGCGGCGGTTGAGCGTGCTCAGGCTCGCGATGCTCACGGAGTAGTCGTTGAGCCTGGCGGCGCGCTCGATGCTGTAGAGGGTCGAGGCCGGGCCGTACAGGGTGGTGTCGATGCTGACCACGCCCAGCACCCCGGACCGTCCCGTGGCGAGCTGGCGGGCGGCGGCGTTGGGCCGGTAGTCCAGCTCCTGCACCGCGGCCAGCACGCGCGCCCGGGTATCGGTGTGCACCCTCTCGGGCGCGTTGAGCGCCCGGGAAACGGTCATCGCCGACACCCCGGCGAGCGCGGCGACGTCTTCCAGCACCGCCGGTCTGGAGCGCGACCGGCCGTCGTTCGATTTCGCCTTCAAAGGCAGCTCACCCCCTGTGCGACAACGCTACAGGAGTTATGAGTCCGCTCCGTTTCGGCGGGCACCGTTCGTGCCCGGGTCAGGCCGCCGGAACGGTCTCGCCGACGCGTGACCGTCCCTGCCTGTCCCCACGGCTCGCCACCGAAATCTCCCACGGCTCGCCACCGAAACACGGGCCGATGCTCCGGACCTTCAGGCCGGGGTGAGAACCCGCGCGGGAGGACCGCCCAGGCCCGAGCGTACTTCGGCGATCGGTGTTCGTCTCGCGTCCGCTCAGCGGGCTCGGCAACGTGCGCGGACACCACGGCGGCGACCTTTCGCCCGCCGTCGTGACGTGGCCGACGCGCCCCCGCGCCTCCGCGTCGTCGAGCACATCGGTGAACCGGCCGGAAGCAGTGAACCTCCGGGAGCCGCACGTGCGGCAGGCCGGAATCCCCGTCCCTCAGGACGGAGCGGATGTCACTCGAAGAGGGACGGGTCTCCGGTGCCCCGGCGGAGGATCTCGGGCTCGTCCTGCGAGAGGTCGACGACCGTTGTCGGGACGGCACCGCACTCGCCGGAGTCGATGACGGCGTCCACCACGTGGTCGAGCCTCTCCTTGATCTCCCAGCCCTGCGTCAGGGGCTCGGCCTCGTCGGGCAGCAGCAGGGTGCTCGACACCAGCGGTTCGCCGAGTTCGGCGAGCAGCGCCTGCGTGACGACGTGATCGGGGATCCGGACGCCGACCGTCTTCTTCCGGGGGTGCAGCAACCGCCGCGGCACCTCCTTGGTCGCGGGCAGGATGAACGTGTAGCCGCCGGGGGTCGCCGCCTTGATCGAGCGGAACAGCGCATTGCTCACGTGCACGAACTGGCCGAACTGCGCGAAATCTCTGCAGACCAGGGTGAAGTGGTGATCACTGCCGAGGTTACGGATCTCCCTGATCCGGTCGATCCCCTCCTTGTTGCCCATCCGGCACCCCAGCGCGTAGCCCGAGTCCGTCGGGTACGCGATCAGTCCGTCCGCACGCAGGAGATCGACCACCTGGCCGATCAGCCGGGGCTGGGGACTGTCCGGATGCACATCAAGGTATTTCGCCACACCCTGAGCTTAGAAGCGATTACCGCCCCGCGTGACACACGGCTCTCAGGGCCCGACGAGACACGCGGTCCTTGGGACGCGGTCCTCGGGGTTCGACGTGACACGCGACTCTCGGGGACGGGCGGCGGGTGCCGGACGAGGCGGAGCCTCCGCCGAGACAATGGCGGGCTCGGTGAAACCTGGACGACCGAAGCGGTGGCGGGCTCGGCGGCAGCACGACGACCGAGGCGATGGCGGGCTCCGGCGACACTCCGATGACCGAAGCGGTGGTGAGTTCGGCGGCAGCGCGACGACCGGGGTGACGGCGGGCTCCGGTGACACCTCGATCACCGAAGCGGTGGTGAGCCGAGCTTGGCGGTAGCGCGGTGACGGCCCGCCCCGCGATGCGTGCGGGGCCGGGCCGACACCGTCGTGGCCGGGGTGGGATCAGCGCGCCGGTCTCATCCCGGTCTCGCCCCGATCCCACCCGATCTCACTACTCGTCCTCGCCCTCGTCGCCCTCGAAGATCTCTTCGACGACCTCGGCGGCGACGAAGCCACCGGCCACACCCGCGGCGACGCCGCCCCAGCCGGGCCCGCCGTGGCCGCCGTGGTGGCCACCGTGATGACCGCCGTAGTGGCCGCCCTGGTGGGCGTAGGGGTCGTGGCCGCCGGAGCCGTACTGGGAAAGGGCGGCGAGCCAGGTGTTGATCTCGGAGGCCCAGTCGCGGTGCGGGGCCTGGTCGTGGCTGGTCTGCCAGCGGCCGAAGGCGTCGGTGCCGGAGCCGTAGCGGCCGCTGCGCTTGTCGGCCTCCGCGATGATGTCCAGGCCCGCGGGACTGGCGACGAAGGTGAGCTCCACCTCGTTGATCCGCCCGGAGTACTGGGCGGGCGGGTAGAACTCGATCTCCTGGTAGAACGGCAGCTGCTGGCTGACGCCGTAGAGGTGGCCGTGCTCCAGGTCGGCGCTCTTGAACTGGAAGCCGAGCCGCACGAAGGCGTCCAGCACCGCCTGCTGGGAGGCGAGCGGCGCGATCTCGATCGGGTCCATGTCGCCCTTGTCGACGGCCGCGGCGATCGCCAGCTCGGTGCGCACTCCCATGACCATGCCGCGCAGGCGCTGGCCCATCACCTCGGTGACCGGAGTCTCCCACGGGACGGGGAACTGGAACGGCACCATCTTGTCCTCGCCGCTGCGCAGCCGGAACGGCCCGCTGACCTGCGTGCGGAAGAACTCCACCAGACCGGTCTGCTCACCCTCGCCGTGCTCAGATTCCATCCTGGTGACCAGGCCGAGGGCGATGTACTCGATGTCGGCGTCGAAGTCGCCGCCCTTGACACGCACCTCGCCCCGCAACAGCTCACCTGGCCGCGCCCGCGGCGCGGCCAGCACGGTGTCCACCGAGGGAGCTCCGACCCCGAAAGCCCCCAGCATCCGTTTGAAGATCACGGTTACCCCTCTTGTTCGTGTGACGTGTGGTGATCGAGAGGAAAACGATCACTGCACGGCGAGGGTTCCCGACGCTCCATACCGGATCGGCAGGTAAAAAAGCGCGTCTCACCTGGTGCGCGGCATGAGCGCATGGTTTTACGGGCGTATGGCGGGCATGCCCAACGTGCCCGTTTTACTCCACTGTCCCCGGGAGGCGTCGCCGAGGAACCGGTCAGATCGCCAGCAGCAGGTCGTAGGTGTTGAGCAGCCACAGTGCCGCCCACAGCATGACGGCGGGCGCGCGTCTTCGCCCGCGCCCCGATCCGCCTGCGGTATGTCCGGTCATGATGTCCTCCCCGCGACCACGACCACACTCGACACCTGTCACTCTGCCCGTCGTGTCATGGTTACGGGTGGACATCGCCCGCGGTTCTTCCATCCTGGGAAAGCGGGCAGGTGGCTGTTACCGTGTGCTGGTGAACCAGCGCGAGAACCTCCGGTGGGCCAGGCTCACCGCGGCCGTGCAACTCGCCCTCACAGGGGTCATGATCGCTTTCCTGCTCGCGATGATCGCCTTCGTGACCCTGCTGATGACCGCCGGACCCGACTGAGGCAGGTCGCCGGGGTCCTGAGGGGTCACTTCCTGCGGGCGGTCGGGGCGCAGGAGTACGTCGAACGCGGTCACGGGACCCGACCCAACCTCATCCCGCTTCCCTCACGCAATCGGATTTCCGGGCGGCGGATCTCTGTCCGTGCCGGTCAGGCTCCTTTCGGAGTGGCTCGGAATGGCTCGGAGTGGCCGGACATGAGCGGCCCCCCCCGGACGGGACGTCAGCCGGGGGAACGCAGGTGCTTCCAGCCGTTCTCGACCGACGGGCGGCACCTGCCGGGGTCGTCTCCCGCGCCGACGAACAGCGCGGTCAGCAGCGGAACGCCGTGAGCGAGCGTCTCGCGCGGCAGGGGGCCGTTGGCGACCAGGGAGGCGAGCCCGTGGGCGATGGTCCAGCTCTGGATCGCCAGCGCCGACGGGTCGGTGCCGTCGCGGAAGCGGCCAGTCCTCCTGCCTCGTTCGACGGCCCGGACCAGATGCTCCAGGGTCGCGTCCGCGGCCCCGAGGTCTTCGAGGTCGAAGTTCGCGTCGAACATGACCCGGTACAGGTCGGGGTGGTCCAGGGCGTTCCGGAGGTAGGCGGCGACCATGACCGTCAGGTCCCGTACCGGGTCCGCGGACATCGTCACCGTCGTGAACCTGGCCGCCAGGCGGGTGAAGCCCTCCTGGCGCAGGGCCTTCCACATGCCGTCCATGTTCCCGAAGTAGGTGTAGACGGCCATCGTCGACACACCCGTCCCGGCCACCAGGGAACGAAGGGTGATGGGCTCGCGGGTGCGGAGCATGTGCGCGGCCCGCTCGATGAGCAGGGTGCGGACCGCCGGATCCTTCGTCCTCACCATGGCACCAGAATATATAGCATTGCATTGCTATATTTTCGGCGCCCTGAGCCCGCGAGATCCCATGCCGAGGAGCCGGTACGGCCATCGCTGCAGCACCTGTCCCGGTTCCCGATCCGAGCCGAACCGGTGGCCCTCAGTCGACCGAGGGCGGAGACGGCCTGGTGTCGGTCCAGCCGGACTCCAGCACCACCTCGCTCCGGTCCCCCTTCATCGGCATGCCGATGACGTCGAAGGCCAGCACCTTGGAGGTCTCGGGGTCGATGACCAGCCTGCCCTTGGTGGGCTGCCCCTCCTGGATCGGGAAGGTCACGGCGACCCCCGGCCGTCCCCGCGAGTCGGTGGCCGGGCCTTCGACCCGTACCAGCGGCAGCGTCGCCAGCGCCTGGTAGGCGGCGGCGCGCACCTGCGGGGAGGCGGGCAGTTCATACAGGAGGGTGGCCAGGGTCCTCGGCAGGCCGTGCTCGACCGAACCGACGAAGTCCTTGTCCACCCTGATCGCCTCGGCGGCCCGCCTCTTCAGCACCTCGGGGTCGGCGGGCAGCGCCTCGATCTTCTCCAGGGTGAGGGGCATGGCACTCCAGTAGAACCGCTGCCCGCCCCTGCTCCGCGTGAGCCTGCCCTCGCCGGGCGAGGCGGAGATGACGTAGCCATCCCCTCCTATCTCCCACTTGGTCGGCGAGCCGTCCCGGCGCCACGCCCCCGTGTCCAGCGGGCGTGCGGCCAGCTCCTTGAAACCGGTCCAGCTCCGGCCGTCCTTGGCCACCCATGTCTCCGAGAGCCGGGAGATCTCCAGACGGTAGGTGCTGCCCTTCTTGCCGAACGGCATGGCCAACCGCATCGTGTACTGCTGCTTGAGGCGCCAGTAGGTCCCTTCGGGGGCGGTCCTGGCCTTGGCGGCGGCGGCCAGCAGGACCGAGGCGCCCGACAGGGAGGTGACGCCGGTCGTGGCCCTGGGAGGGGCCGGCGGAGCCGGAACGGCCTGGCCGAGGAAGACCACCGTCGTGGTCGTGGCCGCGACCGCCCCGACGGCACCGGCCCACCACGGCAGGCGCCGCCAGGCCGTCCGGTACGGGCGGGTCCGGGTCGCCATGATCGCTTCACGCAGTTCGCGCGCGCCGGGCCCCTGTTCCGGTGCGTGCGGTGCCGGGTCGATGGCCCTCATCAGGTTGTCGATGTCACTCATGCTTCTCTCCTCACGGTCGTCAAGGACGCCCGCCGCTCCAGCGCCGCCGCCAGCCGCTTGCGCGCCCGGTGCAGCCGGGTCCGGGCGGCGATGGCCGTGCATCCCACGACCCTGGCGATCCGCTCGCTGGTCAGCCCCTCCCAGCAGGCCAGTGCCAGGACCTCGCGGTCGCGCTCGGGCAACTCGTCGAAGGCGGCGCGAACGTGGTCCAGCTCGACCGGCCCGACCGGCCGGTCGGCGGCGAGTTCCCCGCGCAGCCGTTCGGCGAGCACGGCCCTGCGGGAGGCGCCGCGCCGCTGGTTGGCCAGCACTCGGCGGGCCACCCCGTACAGCCACAGCAGCGCCTCCTCCCCTTCGGGCACGTCGCCGATGCGCCGCCAGGCGGTGAGGAACGTCTCGGAGATGACGTCCGTCGTGTCGTCGGGCGAGCCGGCGCGGCGGGCGGCGTACTGGTGTATCGCCGGGTAGTACGCGTCATAGACCGCCTCGAAGCGATCTCGGTGTGTCACAGAATCTCCTTGCCGAAAGGTGCTGGACACCCAGTACATGTCCGGCACTTTTTGGAATGTTGCAGATCGCCGTGAGCGGTTCGCGCCACTCGCCCCGGCCGAGCCCGGGAGCGGCGCGCCGGGTTCGGTTCTCTCCGCGCCGCGACCGGAGGTGGCGCCTCCGATCCCCGCGCCCCGCCGGACGGGCCCCGTTAGGACCCGCGGACGCGGCTCTCGTCCACCGCGTTTGACAGGGCTTCCGTACGCTGTACGGTATGTCGTACGGTTCGTAGCGTGCCGCCGGACAACGCCTCGCGCCGTCACGGTGACGGGTGAGGGACCGGCAGGACGTGTCAGCGACGAAGGAGCGGAATCGTGTCAGAGATCCAGGAATCCCCGTTCGGCGGTGGTGCCTTCACGCCGACGGCCGAGGACAGGGAGAGCGTCGAGGCGTGGTTCGCCGAGTACGACGCCCACAGCGCGAAGGCCGACGTCGAGCGCATGGCGGACATGGCGATGTTCCCGCTCAACGTGGTGACCGACGGTCCCGGCGGCGACGGGCTGGCCGACCGGTGGACGAGGGAGCGGTTCACCCGCACGATGGCCGAGGTGATGGGAGGCGGGGAGGAGGGCGACCTCACGATGGAGTCGGTCCGCACGCCCCACTTCCTGACCGCGAACCTGGTCGTCGTGGTCACCGACGCGACGGTGACGGCCGACGGCGCGGCGTACGGCATGCGTTACGCGGACCTGCTGGTGAAGTCGGGCGGCCGGTGGGTCTTCCAGACCATGGTGCAGGGAGGGTGGGCCGACGCCTGGAAGGAGACCGTCACGCCGGGCGCCTGACCGGTCGTCGAGCGCGGGGGCCGGGTGAGATGGGTGTCACGGACGGACTCCTGATTCACGCCTGTCATGGCGTTCAACGTCCTGGTGAGGCGACGGCCGGAGGACTCACACGGATCGCCGGTCAGTCGTAGAAGAGGAAGAGTAGAAGAGTGATCAGTAGTGCTTGCCCCGCGTGCCGGTGAATCTCCGGAACGCGGGGCAGCCGCCTGTTTCGAAGGGATCACGCGGAGGGCGCGGCCTGCGGGGCCCGCGTCGTCTCGAAGGACTGCACATGGTCGATGGCGGCGGTCAGGGCGTCGCGCAGCGGGGTGACGTCGCGGGCGATCTGGGCGAGCAGCATGCCTCCCTGCATGGCGGACAGCAGCAGGTTCGCCAGCCGCTCGGGGTCGGCGTCGCCGCGAAGCCGGCCGTGCTCGCGCATGCGGCCGAGTCCGGTGCGCAGCACGTCCTTCCAGCGGTCGAAGTCGGCGGCGAGCCGGTCGCGGACGTCGAGATCGGCCTTGACGATCTCGGCCGCGAGTGAGCCCAGCGTGCAGCCCTCCTGGCACACCCGCTCATGGGAGAGGTAGAACGCGGCCCACTCGCGCAGGGCGTCGATGGTGTCGAACCCCGCGAAGCTCGACCCGGCGTGCAGGGTGAGGATCTTCTCCGTCTGCCACTCGATCACCGCGAGCACGAGACTTTCCTTGTCCGGGAAGTAGTGGGTGAGCTGTGATCCGCTGACGCCCGAGGCCTTGCGCAGCAGCTCGTTGCTCGTGCCGTGCACGCCGTGGGTGTAGATCAGCTCCGCCGCGTGCTCGATGATGCGCGCCCTGGCCGCGAGCCCCTTGGCCGTGAACTTCGCATCGGCCCTTTTAACGCCCATGACACAGAGCGTACTCCAAAATTGGGTTTGACAGCCCAATCCATGTCCGGTTAACTGGGCTGCGTAGCCCAAAAAGTTGGAAGCTCACATCCCTGACCTGCGTAAACGCTGAACGAGACCGGCAGACGGATCGTCGGACGATACGGCGACGATCAGTGCGGCACCGTTCATCTCGGATCATCTCGGATCATCTCGAAAGGACAGAGTCATGTCTGACACCACGGCGCGCGAGCGCTACGAGGCCTTCGCCGCCCTGCACGAGCAGGACGACGTCTTCGTCATGCCCAACGCCTTCGACGGGCTGTCGGCCGCGGTGTTCGCCGACGCGGGCTTCAAGGCCGTCGCCACCTCCTCGGCCGCCCTCGCCGCCACCCTCGGCCGCCTCGACGGCCGCCACGCCATCAGCCGCGACGAGCACCTCGCTCACGCCCAGTTGCTCAGCCGGACCAGCAGGCTTCCCGTCAACGGCGACTTCGAGGACGGCTACGGCGAGACTCCCGGGGACGTCGCCGCGACCGTCGAGGCCGCCATCGCCGCGGGCCTGTCCGGCATCGGCGTCGAGGACACCTCCGCCGACCCCGACCAGCCCATCCGCGACTTCGACGAGGCCGTGGAGCGCGTCCGCCACGCCGCCGCCGCGGCCCGGGGGCAGATCGTGCTGACCGGCCGCACCGACAACTTCATCCAGGGCCGGCCCGACCTCGACGACACCGTCCGCCGCCTGACCGCCTTCGCCGAGGCAGGCGCCGACGTGCTCTTCGCCCCCTACCTGCCCGACCTGGACGCCATCGCCACCGTCGTCAAGGCGGTCGCCCCCAAGCCCGTCAACGTGCTCATGGGATGGTCGTCGGGCGCCTTCACCCTCGACGACGTCCGGCGGGCCGGCGCCCGCCGCATCAGCCTGGGCGTCGACCCCTACCTGCACAGCCTGAGCGCCCTGCGCACGGCCGCCGGCAAGCTCGCCGGAGGCGACCTCGCCGCCTTCCCCACCACGATGGGCCTGGACCTGCTCCACACGCTGTAGCCGTAGTCCGGCTCGGCGGCCGGTTCCTGGGGAGTCCCGGCTCGCCCGCCGAGGAGCCCGTACGACGCGACAGGGTTCTCGACGAGCAGAGGGATCGAGAAGATGTCCGCCGCTGTCCGGGATGACGCGACAGAGCGGGGCACGCGCTGTGGCCAGGCCGATGGAAAACGGAGGTGAAAGGCATCATGACATCCCCGGACAAAGAGCACGCCTCCGGCAGCGGGCCCGCGCCGATGCGGTGGGACAGCCGGCGCAATCGAGGCACTCACCGCCGCGCGCGTGCCGTTCTCGATCCTGACGAAAGGCACACTGATCCGCCAGGACCTGCCCCTGCTCGTCACCGCGAGCGCCGTCACGACGGTGCACCTGGGCATCTCGGTCTCCCTGCCCGACACCGAGCTGCAGCAGTCCGTCGAACCGGGCACGGCGACCACCCGGGCCCGCCTGGACACCGTACGGGCGATCCGCGAGGCGGGCCTGGACTGCACGGTCTTCCTCGCCCCGGTCCTGCCCGGACTGAGCGACGGCCCCGCCCAGCTGGAGGAGATGGTCCGGGCCGGTGCGACAGGCGTGCACTGGACACCGCTGCACCTCGCCTCGGGCGTGAAGGAGGTGTTCTTCGACTGGCTGCGCGCCCACCGTCCCGAACTCCTCGACACCTACACCACGCTGTACGCGAAGGGCTCGGAGGTCCTCCCGGAGTACCGCAAGGACATGCGCGCCCGCCTGTTTCCTCTCCTCACCCGGTACGGGCTGCCGCTGCCCGACAAGGCCACCGAGGACAAGTTCGCCCTGCGCGGCCGACGCGGCCGGCCGGAACCACCGCGACAGGCAACACTGTTCTGACCGCGCCGGACCCGAGGGTGATGAGGATCCGCCACCGACGCGGCTGAAACACCGGGCGAACGGCCCCGCCACGGCGAACACACAGGGGCACAGCATCGTCAGACCAGGAGAGAAGCCATGAGTGATCAGGAGCTTGCGGGTGTCCCCGCCGAAGGACTGGCGGACGTCCTCGCCGAAGGGCTGAGCGTCGTCTTCGTCGGCATCAATCCCGCACCGCTCTCCGTCGCGGCCGGGCACAGCTTCGCGACCCCGGGCAACCGGTTCTGGCCGGCCCTGCACGCCTCCGGCTTCACCCCGGCCGTCCTGCGACCGCAGCAGGAACGGGACCTGCTGGACCTGGGGCTGGGCATCACCGGCATCGTGCGCCGGCCCACCTCCCGGGCCGACCAGCTGACGCCGCACGAGCTGGCCGACGGTGGCCGCGACCTGACCCGGCGCCTGCGCGCCTTCTCTCCCCGCTGGGCGGCGTTCCTCGGCGTGAGCGGATACCGCGTCGCGTTCGGCGTACCCCAGGCCTGCGTAGGAGCCCAGGACTGCACGATCGGCGGCGCCCGGGTGTGGATACTGCCCAACCCCAGCGGCCGCAACGCCCACTTCCCGCCCGCCGCCCTGGCGGCGGAGTTCACCCGGCTGCGCCGCGCGACAGGACTGCCCGACCGGTCCGCGCACCCCTGACGGCACCGGGACCCTGCCGGGAAGACACGATGAGGACGGCGTGCGAACGCGGCCAGATGGCCGTCGTCCGATTCTGCGACGTCTTCCGGCGCGGACGGCCGATCGCCGTCGCTCAGTCGTCCGACGCGCTCCCGGCCGGGGTCCTCGCCGTCGTGACGGGCCGGTAGCGTACGTTCACGGCCAGCGTGGGGTCGCCGCCGCCGACCCGGTGGAGGCGGACCGGCGCGCCGCCGGGGTTGTCGTACAGCCGGATGCCGTCGCCGAGCAGGACCGGTGCGATGTGCAGGTCGATCTCGTCGATCAGCCCGAGTTCGAGAAGCTGGCGGCCGATGGTCGGCGAGAACACCTCGAGATTCTTGCCTCCGGCCGCCGCGAGGCCGATCCGCACGGCCTCGGCGGGGTCGCAGCCGAGGAACGTGACCCCGTCGGCGGGCTTCGCGTCCTCGGGGTGGTGGGTGAGGACGAAGAGCGGTCCCTCCCAGGCGCCGCCGTACACGCCGCCCGGGTCCGGGGACAGGTCCCAGCCGTCCCGGCCTCCCAGCACGGCGCCGGTGGTCGTGACGTACTCGTCGATCAGGCCCGGACGGGACGAGACGCCGGTCATCCAGTCCATCCCGTGACCCGGCCCCGCCACGAACCCGTCCAGCGACATCGTGAAGTGCCAGAGCACCTTTCCGTCCGCGGTCTGCGGCTCGGTGTCACCCATTCGTCGCCTCCTGCTATCTGCTTGCATTTTGCAATCGGTAGCCTCACGCTAGGCCACGCCGGTGGTAAATTGCAACCAGGTCGGGAGCATCGGAAGTGTCCGGAAGCGGGGGTGCGGGGTGACGGAGACGGCGCGTTCGGGGTGTCCGATCAATGCCGCGGTCGAGGCGTTCGGCGACAGCTGGAGCCTGCTCGTGCTGCGGGACATCATGTTCGGGAGCCGGCGCTACTTCAGGGAGCTGCTCGCGGGCTCGGAGGAGGGCATCGCCTCCAACATCCTCGCCGACCGGCTGAAGCGGCTGGTCAACGCCGGTCTGCTGACCCGCGAGGACGCGGGGCCGGGACGGCGGGCCGCCTACAGCCTGACCGAGGCGTCGATCCGGCTGGTGCCCGTCTTCGCCCACCTCGGCGAGTGGGGCCTGCACCACCGGCCGACCACGAAGCGGCTGCGGGTGCGGGCGGAGCTGCTCGCGGCCGGCGGGCCGGAGCTGTGGGAGGAGTTCATGGCCGAGCTGCGGACCGTGCATCTCGGCGAACCGGCGCCGGAACGGGACGGTCCCGGCGTGCTGGAACGCCTCGCCCAGGCCTACACCGCCGTGCTCTGACACCTCGCTTCCCGGTCACCCGCGGATGAACGGGGGTCCGGCCGGGCGCGCCGGAACCCCGGCCCGGGTTCGCGGCGCCGCGCCCTGATGCCCCCGTACGGGCTTGCCGGTCGGCCACGCGTGACCGGGTGACGGGAACGGCCCCGCCTTCACGAATGGGTACGGATCAGGTGAGGATCGGCGTGGTCTGGGCGGAGGCGATCCGCCAGGCGCCGTCATCCTTGACCATCACGTAGGTGAGCCGCCCCGAGGTGGCGGGCAGCGCGCCCGCCGGGGCGTCGCCGCCCTCCCGCCGGTCGTGGATGTGCTTGACGCTCGCCACGATCGCCACGTCGTCGCGGAGGAAGCGGATGTCCTCGACCTCGACCGTGGTGAGCACGTCGGCCAGCGGCGAAGCCAGGGCCTGGCGCATCGCCTCGGCCAGCACCTCGCGCCCCGCCACCCGGCGTCCGCCGAAATTGACGATCGACGCCTCAGCGGTGTGCAGGGGGACGAACCTGTCCACGTCGCTCTGGAACTCCACGGCGTCCGCGACCACCTGACGAATGGCGGCCTCCTCGGACAGATCAGCCAGGTCGGCCAGGTCGGCCAGGTCAGCCGGATCAGTGTTCATGTCGGTTCTCCCGGTTCGGTCACTCGGTCGGCGCGGGGGCCGATCGCCCCCGAGGAGAACCATGCACCCTCAACTCAACCTGAGGTCAAGCGCGCGCCGCCTCCTCACCGATCTCGAACGGCGGCCCCGATCGGCCCCGACCAGCCGCGACCGTCCTCGGGGCCTCCAAGTCTCCGGGCCTCCGGGTTCCGGGATTTCCGAGGCGAGGAATCCGGACGGATCCGGCGTCGTTCGCGATCGCCCTTCTAAGCAACTCATGTTGACTAACGCCGAGTTAGTCAACTAGTGTTGCTTGCATGCCCGCGAGCGACATCCCCGTACCCCAGGACCCCGCCGACGCGCTGGCGGCCGTGGTGGCGCTGCGGCGCCTGGCCGACCAGCTGGAGGACGCCTCCGTCGAGCGGGCGATGCGCGCGGGCTGGAGCTGGCCGCAGGTCGCCGAGGCGCTCGGCGTGACCCGCCAGGCGGTCCACCGGAAGCACGCCAAGCGGCTCATCGCCGCGGGCGTCACGCTGAGGAGACGTTCACCTTGAGGATGTTCGACAGATACCTCCACACGGTCATCACGGAGGGGGCGGTCCAGGCGCAGCGGCACGGCTCGGCCACGGTCGAGGCGCACCACCTCCTGCTGGCCGTCGCGGCCCAGGAGGGCACCGCCCCGCAGCGCGTCCTGGCCTCCGCCGGTCTCGACCACGGGGCGGTCCGGGCCGCTCTCGACCGGGAGTTCGACCACAGCCTGAGCACGGTCGGGGTGTCCCTGCCCTCCCTCGGCCTTCCCCTGCCGGGCACCGCGCTCGAGCGCCCGCCCAGCATGGGCGCGACGGGCAGGCTCGCCCTCGACCGGGGCTTCGCCTCGGCCCCTCGCAAGAAGGACCTGCGACCGGCGCACGTGCTGCTCGGGATCCTGCGGGCCGAGGTCGGCACGGTGCCACGCGCGCTGGCCCTGGCCGGCGTCGACCGTACCGACCTGCTGGCCCGCGTCCAGACCGTCATCGAGAACGGCGACCTCGGGTAACGACCGCGCCGGCCCCTTCCACCATCCCCGGCCACCTTCCGGCCGCCTTTCACACTCCTGCCCGCGCGGCTCTCTTCCGGCGTGCCATGCCCTCCCCTTCAGGCCCTCTTCCGGCATGCCGTGCCCCCCTTCCGATCTCCCGCTCTTCTCCATGCCCAAGGAGGCAGAATGTCGATGTTCCATGCCCGCGCCGGCCTGCTCGCCGTCGCCCTGGTGGTGGCGGGGGCCACCATGACCACCCCCGCCTCCGCGGCCGGACGCGAGCGCGAGAACGAGAGCGAGAACGACCGCACCGGCCTCCAGCGCGCGCTCGACCAGGTCGTGGCCGGCGGCGGTGGCCCCGGCGTCGTCGCCGAGTTCAGGGACGCCCGCTCGGCGCCGTGGTTCGGCACGGCGGGGGTGGCCGACATGACGACCGGCCGCGAGCGCCGGCCGGGTGAGCACTTCCGCATCGGGAGTCTCACCAAGGCGTTCACCGGCACGGTGGTCCTGCAGCTGGTGGCCGAGGAGAAGCTGACCCTGGACGACACGGTGGCGAAGTGGCTGCCCGGCGTGGTGGAGGAGCACCTCGGCGCGGACGGCACCAAAATCACCGTCAGGCAACTGCTCAACCACACCAGCGGGCTCCCCGACGCCGTCCTCGGCCAGGAGCCCGCGCCCCCGGAGGAGCCGGGGACGCGTTTCATCTACTCCAAGGTCAACTACAACCTCGCCGGAATGATCGTCGAGCTCGCGACGGGCAGGACCCTCGCGGAGGAGATCGAGCACCGCCTCGCCCGTCCGCTCCACCTGACGGGGACCTATCTCCCCGGGATCCCCGGCCTCCCCGGCGCGGAGGAGACGGTCCGCGCCCCGCACGCCCGCCACTACTCCAAGCTGGGCGAGAGCGATCCCGGCGCGGAGATCCACGACATCACGGAGATGGACGTGAGCTGGGCCGGGGCCGCCGGCGGCATGGTCTCGACGACCTCGGACCTGCACGAATTCCTGAACGCCCTGCTGGGCGGCCGTCTCCTGCCGCCCGCCCAGCAGGAGGAGATGTTCACCACCGTCTCGACGGAGGGCTCGGGCTGGGTCCCGGACACCGAATACGGCCTCGGCGTCTATTCGCAGAGGCTCCCGTGCGGGGTCACGCTCTGGGGCGGCGGCGGCTTCATCCACGGTTCGATGTCGTACGCGATGGGCGACCGTCAGGGCACCCGCGTGCTGGTGAGCAATCTGAACGGCGACTGGAACGACTTCCTGGAGACGTTCGCCACGCTCTTCGAGACGCGCTTCCGCCCGGCCGCCTCGTCACCGGACGGCACGGACGTATGACCGAAGGCCCGGCACCCCGCCGAGCATGTGATGTCCGGTTTGTCGAAATTAGTGGAACCCGGTTAGGCTAACTTTTCCTTAGGAAAGGCTAACCTACTTCAGGCGAGCTCTCCGTCCCCGCCTCGCTCAAGAGCCGCCCGAAAGAGTGTTCCATGCCCCCCGCGCAGTCCCTCGCCCGCCGTACGGGCCGGCTCCGGGTCTGCCTGGCCCTGGTGGCCACCGCGCGTGTGCTGAGTCTCGCCGTGAGCACCCGGAACATCGGCCCGCACACCGTCTGGGACGCGCTCTTCCGCTTCACCGGCACCGACGAGCAGGCGAGCGTCCGCGACCTGCGCGTCTCCCGCACCGTCCTCTCTTCTCCCCGGCACGACTACCGGTGGGAGTGGTGACCGTGAGCCTGGGCGGGGCCTGTTTCGCGTGGCCGCCGGCCAGACAGGCACCCGCATGACAGGGGCGGGCGTGATGGAGACGGGCGTGACGGAGACGGGCGGACGGGGACGGGCATGACAGGAGCGGGCATGACCGAGGCACGTACGGCCGGGACGAGCATGACCGGGACGAACGTCCTGCGCAGGACCTTGAGGCGCAACGCCCCGCGCCTGGGCGCGGGAACCCTGCTGCTCAGCCTGCACCAGGTGTGCGAGGCGAGCGTGCCGATCCTCATCGGGGTGATCGTCGACCGCGCGATCGGCCCGGGTGACGGCGGGTCGCTGCTGTGGTGGCTCGCCGCGCTGGCCGCGCTGTTCACCGCGCTGAGCCTGGCCTACCGGTACGGCGCGCGGACCCTCATGCGCGCCATCGCCCACGAGGCCCACCTGCTGCGCCTGGAACTCGCCGCGAAGATCCTCGATCCGCGCGGCCTGGACACCGGCCTGCGCGCGGGCGAGCTGCTCACGATCTCCTCCAACGACGCGGACAACACCTCCGAGCTCCTGGACTACCTGCCGCGCGCGGTCGGGGCGCTGGTCGCGGCGGCGATGTGCGCCGTGACGCTGCTGCTCATCGACCTGCCGCTCGGCGTGGCCGTCCTGGTGGCCACGCCGTTGACGCTGCTCGCGCTGCACGTCGGCACGCCGTACATCATCCGGCACGTCGCCGCCCAGCAGGAGCTGGCCGGTCAGGCCGCGTCGCTCGCGACCGACCTGGTCAGCGGCGTGCGGCCGCTGCGGGGTATCGGCGCCGAGACGGCGGCCTCCCGGCGGTACGAGCGGGTGAGCCGGCTCTCGCTGGCGGCCGCGCTGCGGGCCGCCCGTACCCA
The DNA here is from genome assembly GCF_040295985.1 of Streptosporangium sp. NPDC002524. Classification (NCBI taxonomy): domain Bacteria; kingdom Bacillati; phylum Actinomycetota; class Actinomycetes; order Streptosporangiales; family Streptosporangiaceae; genus Streptosporangium; species Streptosporangium sp. NPDC002524. The sequence continues at coordinate 63,315 of NZ_JBEOWK010000009.1, forward strand.
GGGGATCTACGCGGCCGTCTCCGGCGCGGGCGGCGCGCTGCTGGCCTGCGGGGTCGCGGTGCTCGCCGGGTGGTTCGCGTTGCGCGGCCAGATCTCCGCCGGCGAGTTCATCACGGTGATCGGGCTGGCGCAGTTCCTGATGGAGCCCGTGGGCACGCTGACGCTGGTGCCCGGCTGGGTGGCCGAGGCGCGCGCCTCGGCCGACCGGGTGGCGCGCGTGGCCGGGGCGCCGCCGCTGCTCCCCGGCGACCCGCGGACCCGTGACAGCGACGCGGCGGGTCCGGCGGACGGGGGTCTCCCCGGACTGGAGGTCTCCGGGCTGAGCTACGACGCGCTCGCGGGGGTGGACCTGACGGCCGGGCCCGGCGAGTTCGTCGGGGTGATGGCCCACCGCCCCGCCGACGCCGACGCGCTGGTACGGGTGCTGTCCGGGCGGGTGGACCCCGCCGAGTACGGCGGAAGTGTGCGGATCGACGGCAGGATCCTCGTCGAACCCCACCGTACCGACCTGTTCGAGGGCACCCTCGCCACGAACCTGACCGTGGGAGGCGAGCCGGGGAGTCCCGAGGAGCTCGCGGCGGTCCTGGCCGCCTCGGCGGCCGACGACGTGGTCGCCGCCCATCCCGACGGCCTGGAACATCAGGTGGTGGAGCGGGGCGCGAGCCTGTCGGGCGGCCAGCGCCAGCGGGTGGCCCTGGCCAGGGCGCTGCTGGCCCGCCCGCCGATCCTGGTGCTGCACGACCCGACCACGGCCGTGGACGCGGTCACCGAACAGGGCATCGCCCGGGGCCTGCGCTCCCTGCGCCACGCCGGGGACGGCGCCACCTTCACCACCGTGGTGGTGACCAGCAGCCCCGCCCTGCTCGCCGCCGCCGACCGGGTGTTCGTGCTGGACGACGGCAAGGTGGTCGCCGAGGGATCACACGCCGAACTGGGTGCCACCGACGACGACTACAGGCGGGCGGTCCAGCGATGAGCGCATCGGGAGAGCGGGACCTGCTGCCGGTCGCGAGCGGCGCGGAGACCTGGCGCTGGCTGCGCGCCCAGCTGCGCGAGCGCCGCGGCACGGTGGCCGTGACGCTGCTCGTGGGCGTGCTCGGCGCGACGGCGTCGGTCGTCCCCGCGTACGTGATGGGCATCCTCGTCGACCGGGTGCGCGAGCAGTCGGGCACCTCGGTGATCGTCGCGGTCGCCGTGGTCATCACGTTGTCGGCCCTCGCGGGCGGCGCGGCCACCGGGGTGACGTCCTACCTCGTGGCCAGGCTGGGCGGCCAGGTCCTCGCCGCCCTGCGCGAGCGCACGGTCGCCCGCGCCCTCACGCTCCCGCTCACCCGGCTGGAGCGCGCGGGCAAGGGCGACCTGCTGTCGCGCGTCAGCGCGGACGCCGCCGAGGTCACCAAGGCCGTCTCCGGCGTCATCCCCGGTGTGATCGCCTCGGTCCTGCTCGGCACGCTGAGCCTGGCCGCGATGGTCGGCCTCGACTGGCGGCTCGGCCTGGCCGGTGCCGTCTCGGTGCCGCTGTACGCGCTGGCGCTGCGCTGGTACCTCCCCCGGGCCGCCCCGTACTACGCCAGGCAGCGCGTCGCGGTCGCGCGCTCGTCGCAGCGGCTGGTGGAGAGCATGCAGGGCGTGCGGACGGTGCACGCCTACCGCGTGGAAGAGGGGCACCTGCGCGCCATCGACACCGCCTCGCGCGACTCGCGGGAGGTGTCGGTGGGGGTGCTGGACCTGTTCACCCGTTTCGTGGGACGGGTCAACAGGGCCGAGTTCTTCGGCCTGACCACCATCCTGGTCGCCGGTTTCCTGCTGGTCCGCGCGGACGCCGTCACCGTCGGTGAGGCCGCCGCCGCGGCCGTGCTGTTCCACCGGCTGTTCAACCCGATCGGCATGTTGCTGTTCGTCTTCGACGAGGTGCAGGCGGCCGGGGCGAGCCTGGCCAGGCTGGTCGGCGTCGCCCACCTGGAGTCCGACCCCGAGCCCGAGGGGGGAACGGCTCCGGCCGACGGCTCGCTCGACCTGGTCGACGTGCGGTTCGGCTACGACACCTCCGCCGAGGTCCTGCACGGCGTCACCCTGCGCGTACCGGCCGGGGCCCGGGTGGCGCTGGTCGGCTCGACGGGCGCGGGCAAGTCGACCCTCGCCGCCGTCGCGGCCGGGTCGCTGCGCCCGACCGGCGGCAGCGTGCTGATCGGCGGGGTGCCGCCCTCCTCGCTGGACACGGCGAGGCTGCGCGGGCACGTGGCGATCATCACGCAGGAGACCCACGTCTTCGCCGGGCCTCTCGTCGAGGACCTGCGGCTGGCCCGCCCCGACGCGACGGCCGGGCAGGTCACCTCGGCGCTGGAGACGGTCGGGGCGCTGCCGTGGGTGCTGGCGCTGCCCGAGGGCCTCGACACCGTGGTCGGGGAGGGCGGTCACGAGCTCTCGCCCGCCCAGGCGCAACAGCTCGCCCTGGCCCGCCTGGTACTGGCCGACCCGGCCGTCGCCGTGCTGGACGAGGCCACCGCGGAGGCGGGCAGCATGGGCGCCCGCGTGCTGGAGGAGTCGGCCGCCGCGGCCACCCGCGGCAGGACCACCCTGGTCGTGGCGCACCGGCTGACCCAGGCCGTCACCGCCGACCGGGTCGTCGTCCTGGAGGACGGGCGGATCGTCGAGGAGGGGCCCCACGAACGGCTGGTCGCCGCCGGAGGCCGCTACGCCCGTCTGTGGGAGGCCTGGGAGTCGCGCTGATCCCCGGGAACCGGGCCGGACCGGGAGCCGGGCCGGACCTGAAGCCGGGCCGGACCTGAAGCCGGATCGGGCCGGGAATCGTGCCGGGCCCGGAAGGCGTGCCGGGTCCGGAAGCCGCGCTGAGCCCGGAAGCGGTTCCGGGGCCGCGAACCGCGCCGGACTCGGGAGGCGTGATCGGGAGACGGTCCGGGCCCGGGAAGCGTACTCGGAAGGCGTCCTTACGACAGGTCGCCGACCGCGGTGGCCGGGGAGCCCGGGGCGCCCGGGGCACGGGCCGGGTCATGGGCCGGGTCATGGGCCGCGATACCGTTCCATCCGTGATTCAGAACGACGGAACCGAAGGAACCGAACAGGCCTCGACGATCGAGCCGTTCCCCCTGGACCGGCCGGGAGACTCCGCTCGCGTGATCCTGCGTCCGATCGCCGGCCACGACCGGGACGAGTTCCTCGGACTGACCCGTGCCAGCGTCGATTTGCACCATCCGTGGATGTCCATGCCCACCACGGCCGACGAATTCCAGACCCTCCTCACCCGCTACGACCAGTCGGACGAGGAGTGCCTGCTGGTCTGCCTGCGCGACACCGGGGCCATCGCCGGCACGGTTTACATCAACAGCATCATCCGCGGGCGCCTCCAGGGCGGATCCATCGCCTACGCGGCCTTCGCCCCCACCGCCGGCCGGGGCTACATGTCCGAAGGTCTCCGGCTGCTGCTGCGACACGCCTTCGAGGAACTGCGGCTCCACCGCCTGGAAGCCCAGGTCCAGCCCGGCAACACGGCGTCCCTCAAGCTGCTCCGGCGACACGGCTTCAGGCAGGAGGGCTACTCCCCCGATCTCCTGTTCATCGACGGCGCCTGGCGAGACCACGAACGGTGGGCCATCACCGCCCCGATGGCCGGGACCCGGCCGACCCCTCCGCACCACACCCAGCCCGCCCACTGACCCGCCACCCCCTCCCGCTCACCCGGCCCACCCGGCCCACCCGTCACCGCCCCTTGGCTCCGGTACGCCCCCCCCGAACCTCTCCCCCCGCCACCCGGGACCCGGCCCTCCGAACCGTCACTCCCTCCGGCACCCCGGCACGGTCCGCCGGACCTCTCCCCCGCCTCCGGCACGGCCCGCGAGCCCGGTGACGGCGGTCATCACCGCGCCCCGGCGCGGTGGACGCCACCCCGCGTTGCATGACCATGCGGCGTAATGCATAATCTTGTTTCATGTCCAAGGTTCTCACCTCCCTGCCCATCGGCGAGCGGGTCGGCATCGCCTTCTCCGGCGGTCTCGACACCTCGGTCGCCGTCGCGTGGATGCGCGACAAGGGTGCCGTTCCGTGCACCTACACCGCCGACATCGGCCAGTACGACGAGCCCGACATCGCCTCGGTGCCCGGCCGCGCGCTGGCGTACGGCGCCGAGATCGCGCGCCTGGTCGACTGCCGCGCGGCGCTGGTCGAGGAGGGCCTGGCCGCGCTCACCTGCGGCGCGTTCCACATCCGCTCGGGAGGGCGCCCCTACTTCAACACCACGCCGCTCGGCCGTGCCGTCACCGGGACCCTGCTGGTCCGGACGATGGTCGAGGACGACGTGCAGATCTGGGGCGACGGCTCGACGTTCAAGGGCAACGACATCGAGCGCTTCTACCGGTACGGCCTGCTCGCGAACCCCCACCTGCGCATCTACAAGCCCTGGCTGGACGCGGACTTCGTGTCCGAGCTCGGCGGCCGCAAGGAGATGTCGGAGTGGCTGCTCGCCCACGACCTGCCCTACCGCGACAGCACCGAGAAGGCCTATTCGACCGACGCCAACATCTGGGGCGCCACCCACGAGGCCAAGACCCTGGAGCACCTCGACACCGGCATCGAGACCGTTGACCCGATCATGGGCGTGCGGTTCTGGGACCCCGAGGTCGAGATCGCCACCGAGGTCGTGACCATCGGCTTCGACCAGGGCCGCCCGGTGACGATCAACGGCAAGGAGTTCGCCACCCCGGTCGACCTGGTGATGGAGGCGAACACGATCGGCGGACGGCACGGCATGGGCATGTCGGACCAGATCGAGAACCGGGTGATCGAGGCCAAGAGCCGGGGCATCTACGAGGCGCCCGGGATGGCGTTGCTGCACGCGGCGTACGAGCGGCTGGTCAACGCGATCCACAACGAGGACACCCTGGCGAGCTACCACAACGAGGGACGGCGGCTCGGCCGGCTGATGTACGAGGGCCGCTGGCTCGACCCGCAGGCGCTGATGCTGCGGGAGTCGCTGCAGCGCTGGGTCGGCACGGCGATCACCGGCGAGGTGACGCTGCGGCTGCGGCGCGGCGAGGACTACTCGATCCTCGACACCTCGGGCCCGGCCTTCAGCTACCACCCGGACAAGCTGTCGATGGAGCGCACCGAGGACTCGGCGTTCGGCCCGCTGGACCGGATCGGCCAGCTCACCATGCGCAACCTCGACATCGCCGACTCGCGCGCCAAGCTGGAGCAGTACGCCGGCCTCGGCATGGTCGGCACCACCCATCCCGCGCTCATCGGCGCCGCCCAGGCGGCCTCGACCGGCCTGATCGGCGCGATGCCGCAGGGCGGCGCCGAGGCCATCGCCTCTCGCGGCGAGGTCTCCGGCGACGACGAGATGCTCGACCGCGCCGCGATGGAGTTCGGCACCGACTGACCGGCCCTCCCCGCCGGGAGCCTCCGCCTCCGGGCACCCGCCACGGACGAGCTCGTTCCCGGCGAACGCGGCGGGGGTGGCCTCCGCCCCCGGGCGCCCGCCACGGACCGGCACCGGCCGGACCGGGCCACCGGCGGATGATCGACGGCCCCGCTCGGCACCACCGAGCGGGGCCGTCGACGAACGGCCGACATCCGGCCCGCACCCCCACGACCGGCCTCCGGCGGGCCGATGAGAATCCCCATCGGCCCGCGCGGTGGGCCGGGCCGCCGTCACCGGCGAGCGGCACACCGGCCAGGGTCGCGACGCTGAAACTTTCAGCCCCTCCAGGCCCTCCCGACGGACCGCTGAGACGATGCCCCGGGCAGCACCGGGCCCCGGGAAGACGCAGGTCGCGTACGACCGGCCGCCGGTCGGGAACGGCCGGGAAGGCCCCGCGGGACATCGATCCCGCGCGGCAGGGCCTCGCGGGGATCCCACCCGCCGCTTGACGGCCCCGGCGACGCTGTCGAAACTTGGCACACCTCCGCCTTCACGACTGTGAGGCCCCGGACACGCGACGGAAATGTTAACGCTAACAACACTCGTAACACGTCCGTGGAGCCATCGCCCACAGAGCAACCGTCCGCAGAGTAACCGTCCATAGGGCAACCGTCCGCAGAAGCCGTCGTCCGCAGAGCAACCGCCTGTAGAGCCGTCGTCCGTAACGAATCGTCCCCGGCGAGTCGTCCGCAACGAGAGGCACCCCCCTGTGAACAGACCCGCAAGCCCTCCCCCGCGAGGCGCCCGCCGCCGTACCGGCGCCGTTCTCGCGGCAGCCGTCCTGGTACTGCTCGCGGTGTGCCAGTCGCTCGTGGCCGCAGGCCCGGCCTCCGCCGCGACGATCGACACCAACGCCTGGTACGTCCTGGTGAACCGGCACAGCGGCAAGGCCGTCGACGTCCTCGACCTCGCCACCGGCGACGGCGCCCCCATCGCCCAGTGGTCCCGCAACGACGGCGCCTGGCAGCAGTGGCAGTTCGTCGACTCCGGCAGCGGTTACTACCGGCTGCGCTCACGCCACAGCGGCAAGGTCCTCGACATCCTCAACCACTCCACCGCCGACGGCGCCGAGGTCGTCCAGTACGGCGACCTCAACGGCGGCAACCAGCAGTTCCGCGTCGTCGACACCGACAACGGCAACGTCAAACTGATCAACCGCACCAGCGGCAAGGCCCTGGAGGTGTGGGAGTGGTCCACCGCCGACGGTGCCCGCCTGTCGCAGTACACCGACCTCGGCGGCGCCAACCAGCAGTGGCAGCTCGTGAAGCTCGGCACCACCGAACCGGTCCCCGGGGACGCCAAGCAGATGGAGGACCTGGACCGCGGCCTGATCAGCGTGCGCTCCGGCAGCGGCAACCTGGTCTCCTGGCGCCTGCTGGGCACCGAGTCCCGCGACACCACGTTCAACGTCTACCGGGGCGGCACCCGGATCGCCGGCGTCACGAACTCCACCAACTACCTGGACGCGGGCGCCCCGGCCGACGCCTCGTACACGGTGCGCGCCGTGGTCGGCGGCGGCGAGCAGGCCGACTCGGGGACCTCGCTGCGCTTCGGCAGCGGCTATCTGGACGTGCCGATCAGCCCGCCCAGCGGCAACCACACCGCCGGTGACGCGAGCACCGGCGACCTGGACGGGGACGGCAGGCTGGACCTGGTGCTCAAGTGGGAGCCCAACGACGCCAAGGACAACTCCCAGTCGGGGACCACCGGCCCGGTATACATCGACGGGATCAAACTCGACGGCACCCGGCTGTGGCGGATCAACCTGGGCCGCAACATCCGCGCCGGCGCGCACTACACCCAGTTCCAGGTGTACGACTACGACGGCGACGGCCGGGCCGAGGTGGCGATGAAGACCGCCGACGGCACGGTCGACGGCCGCGGCACCACCATCGGCAACGCGAGCGCCAACCACGTCAACTCCTCCGGCTACATCCTGAGCGGTCCCGAGTACCTGACGATGTTCAACGGCCAGACCGGCGCCGCGATGTCGACCGTCGCCTACGAGCCGGGGCGCGGCACCGTCTCCTCCTGGGGTGACAACTACGGCAACCGGGTGGACCGGTTCCTGGCAGGCACCGCCTACCTGGACGGTCGGCGGCCGAGCCTGATCATGGCACGCGGTTACTACACCCGGTCGGTCGTCGTCGCCTGGGACTTCCGCAACGGCTCGCTGACCCGGCGCTGGACGTTCGACTCCAACTCCTCGGGCAACAGCGGCTACGCCGGGCAGGGCAACCACCAGCTGTCCGTCGCCGACGTGGACGCCGACGGCAGGCAGGAGATCGTCTACGGCTCGGCCACGATCGACGACAACGGCGCCGGCATGTACCGCACCGGGTTCGGGCACGGCGACGCGCTGCACGTGGGCGACCTGATCCCGGGCCGGTCGGGCCTGGAGGTGTTCACCATCCACGAGTCGGGCAACCAGCCCGCGGCCGACGTGCACGACGCCCGCACCGGGCAGGTCGTCTGGCAGCGTCCGGGCAACGGCGGCGCGGAGGGACCCGGCCGCGGCGTCGCCGCCGACGTCTACGCCGGCAGCCCGGGGGCGGAGTTCTGGGGCGCGGGGACCAACATGGGCAACCTGTACAACTCCTCCGGGGCCTCGGTCGGCCGTACCCCCTCCTCGGCCAACTTCCTGGCCTGGTGGGACGGCGACCCGGTCCGCGAGCTGGTGGACGGGACCCGCGTCGACAAGTACGGCACCGGCGGGGAGACCCGGCTGCTCACCGCCTCCGGGGTGCACTCCAACAACGGCACCAAGTCCACCCCGTCCCTGTCGGGCGACCTGCTCGGCGACTGGCGCGAGGAGGTCGTGTGGCCGACTTCCAACAACACCGCGCTGCGGATCTACAGCACGCCGGCCGTGACCACCACCAAGATCCACACACTGCTGCACGACCCGCAGTACCGGGTGGCCCTGGCCTGGCAGAACACCGCCTACAACCAGCCGCCCCACCCGGGCTTCTTCATCGGCGACGGCATGGCCACCCCGCCGCAGCCGAAGGTCTACCTGCCCTGAGCCCTCGACCCGGCTCCCGGCACCCCCTCGGTGCCGGGAACCGGGTCCCCGGCCTTCGGCGACCTCACCCCCGGTCCACGCGGTGACCCGCCCCCGGCCTTCGCGATGATCCACTCCCGATCTTCGCGGTGACCTGCCCCGGCGTTCACGGTGAGCGGTGATCCACTCCCGGCCAGAAAGGACAGCCCGATGTCCCCCTCGTACAGGCGCCGTTCGCTGGTGGCCGCCCTGGCCGCGGTGCTCGTCATGATCGGCGGCCTGCTCCCGCCGGGAACGGCCCACGCCTCCCCCGCCGTCCAGTACACCAACCCCCTGGTCACCCAGCGCGCCGACCCGCACATCTTCCGCCACACCGACGGCTACTACTACCTCACCGCGACCGTCCCCGAGTACGACCGCATCGTGCTGCGCCGCGCCACCACGATCCAGGGCCTGGCGAGCGCCCCCGAGACGGTCATCTGGCGCAGGCACACCAGCGGCGAGATGGGCGCCCACATCTGGGCACCGGAGATCCACTTCATCAACGGCAGGTGGTACGTCTACTTCGCCGCCGGCCGGGCCGACGACGTCTGGCGGATCCGCATGTACGTGCTCGAAAGCCCGGCGGCCAATCCCCTGACCGGCGGCTGGACGGAACGCGGCCGGATCACCACCCCCTGGGACACCTTCGCCCTGGACGCCACCACCTTCGTCACGAACGGCGTGCGCTACCTGCTCTGGGCCCAGCAGGAGCCGGGGATCGCCACCAACTCCAACCTGTACATCGCCCGGATGGGCGCCAACCCCTGGACGATCACCGGCGCCACCACCCGCCTGACCGTGCCCACCCTGGCGTGGGAGACCCGCGGCTTCAAGGTCGCCGAGGGCCCGGCCGTGCTCCAGCGCAACGGGCGGCTCTTCCTCACCTACTCCGCCAGCGCCACCGACGCCAACTACTGCCTCGGCATGCTGACCGCCCCCGCCTCGGCCGACCCGCTGCGGGCCTCCTCCTGGACCAAGAGCGCGAGCCCCGTCTTCGCGAGCAACGCCTCGACCGGCCAGTACGGCCCCGGCCACAACTCCTTCACCACCTCGGAGGACGGGCAGAGCGACATCCTCGTCTACCACGACCGCAATTACCGCGACATCACCGGCGACCCGCTCAACGACCCCAACCGCCGCACCCGCGTCCAGAAGATCTACTGGAGGGCGGACGGCACCCCCGACTTCGGCATCCCGGTCCCCGACGGCGCGACCCCCGTACGGCTGATGTCCCACGACACGCCGGGCTTCGCGGTGCGCCACTGGGAGTACCGGGCCCGCCTGGAGGCGAACGTCTCCCCGCTGGCCGACTCCCAGTTCAAGCTCGTCACCGGCCTGTCCGGCTCGGGCACCGTGTCGCTGGAGTCCACCAACTTCCCCGGCTACTACCTGCGGCACCGCGACCACGAGGCCTGGGTGGAGAGGAACGACGGCACGAGCCTGTTCAGGGCCGACGCCGGCTTCATCCGCCGCGCCGGGCTCGCCGGCTCGGGCACGCTGTCGCTGGAATCGGCCAACTTCCCCGGCTACTACCTGCGGCACCGTGCCGGCCAGGTATGGGTCGAGCAGAACGACGGCACCGCCACCTTCAGGGGCAACGCCGCCTTCGTCCAGGAATGAGATCCGGCGAGCGGGCGGCGACCCGGGCGCAGCGTTCCTCGCGGGGTCCGGGCCTCCACGGGTCACGACCCCGCCCACGCCCCGCCCCGCCGAAAACCGGGGGCGGCGGAGAAAGGACCGCGCGGGCCGTGGGAGAACCCGGTGGATCGCGGGCGGCGGAGAAAGGAGCGCGGGCCGGGGAAAAACCCGGTAGATCGCGGACGGCGGCGGACCTATCCTGGCCGGATGGCCCCGTCGAACACCTCGTACGTCTGCCTGCCCTGCCGGGCCTCGTACAAGCAGGCGCGCCTCGCCCCCGGTGAGGGCCGCTTCGAGCGGTCCTGCCCGCGCTGCGCCGGCTCGCTGACCCATGTCGGTTCCGCGTTCGCCGCGCCGCGCAGGCGCGACACGGCGGCCTGGCGGACGCTCTCGCTGCTGCTGCACGCGGGAGTCGGCTTCCACCAGGGGTGCTGCGGCGGCCCCGGCTGGCGCCCGCGCACGCCCGCCGATGTGCGTGCGCGGATGACGTACGCCCGCAGGACCGGGGAGTCGTACGCCCGGGCCCTGGTGCTCCGCGACCTGCCCTAGCCGTCCCGCCGCCCGCCGTCGGCCGGGGCAGGCCCGAGGCCGGGGCGGTGACGGACGCGCGTCGCGTCACGGTCGGGGCGTCGTGGTCCCGCGGAGGCGCCGCGCGGCGAGGGCGAGGATCGCGACGGCGATCAGCGTGTAGACCACGTTGCCGACGCGGGCGACGACCGGATCGGTCGTGCCGACGATGGGCGTCAGGAAGAAGCTCGACCACGCGTAGGCGACGACTGCCCCCGACGCGGCGGCGAAGACCTGCGGCGGCCCCCACCCTCGCCGGCGGCCGTACCACCAGAGCGCGGCCACCGCCACGATCTCGGCCGACAGGCAGACGGCGACGCTCACCCAGCCGTGCAGGTGATGAGCGCTCTGCCGGACGGCGCTCGCCGCCACCAGCGATCCGGCGAAGACGAGCAGGGGCGAGGGGACGAAGCCGGACGGGCGGGAGGCCGTGGCGTTCGGCCGGACGGCGAAGGCGGCGACGACGAGCGCCACGGCGGTGACCGCGGTCGCGATCATCTGGGGCGCGGAGGGCCGGAACACCGGCACCCCGGGGGTCGTCCCCGCCGCGTAGAGCGCCCCGGCCCAGTAGAGCGCGACGGTGATCAGGAACACGACGGACGTGACGACCAGGCCGCGAGTACGCAGCCACGGCACCCGTGCCCGGCTCGGGAACAGGGTCTCGGCGAGCGCGATCGACGTGCAGACGCTCCAGATGACGTGCAGCGACAGCACGTAGACCGTCCATTTCGCCCCCATGCCGAGGAAGGGCAGGGGTGATTCGTCGAGCAGGCGGTGCCCGGCAAAGTCCGGGTTGAACAGGGACATCGTGGCGAAGCCCTCTTCCAGCACGCCGTAGGCCCCGGCCAGCAACGCGATGGTGGGCCAGCCCCGGCCGGTGCGCCGCGCGAGCTCGCGGACGAGCAGTGCCCCGCAGCCGTACAGCGGGACGAAGACCACCACGATGCCCACGCTGGGCAACGCGACGTCGCCGAGCAGCAACTCCGCCACGAACGGCGCGAGCAGCAGCAGGGAGACGACGGGGGCCCATCGCCGCCACCTCGGCTCCGGCCGGTCTCCGGCCGGTCCGGGGTGCGGGACGGGATCGGATGGGTGCGTGTTTTTCCACATGCCGATCTCCTTGTGTGGAGTGGTTTACGGCGGTGAGGACGGCGGTTCGACCTGCGCGCGACCGCGACCGGACGCCACTGGCATCGGCACGCTGACCTGCCGAATTGCCGTACGGACAATGACCAATCTATCGGCTGAAAGCCCTGCGACCCCGGCAACCGAGTTGCGTTGTACGACGCCGATGTTGTCTGTTCGGCGGCCCGCTTCCGGCCGCCGCCACGAGGTGACGGCGTCTCCTGACGGGGAAGGTGGGCGGTCATGACGTCACGATCGGCGCCCGCCCGCGACCGGGACCCCGGGCGGGCGGGGTACGCCGCGATGTTCGCCGTCGTCGCGGCCTACGCGTGCCTGCAGGTGCTGCTCCACGCCGGGGGGCAACGGACCTCGGGAGCGCTGGGACCGGCGGCCGAACTGGTGTTCAACCTCGCCGTCGACGGGCTCCTGCTGCTCATGCCGGGCCGCCCGCGGACGGCCGGCGTTCTCGTCGTCCTCGGCGCGGTGGTCGCGCAGGTCGCAGCTGTGGCCGCGCCGGGGCTGCTGACCTCCACCGACACGCTCTTCGCGGGCCCGGTGCCGCTGGCGACGCCCGTCGCGGTGTGGATCCTGGCCTACCTGCGGCCCACGCCCACGGCGTTCGCCTGCGTCGGCGCGCTGGCGCTGCTGAACGCCCAGCCGTGGGCGCCGACCTGGACCGGCCTCTACGTCGCCGCGGTCTACACCGTGCTGCCCGCCGTGATCGCGATGTACCTGCGGGCGCGGGCGCGGCTGCTGCACTCGCTGCGCGAGCGGGTCGAGATCGCCGAACGTGAGAGGCATCTGCTCAACGAGAGGGCCATCGCGGCCGAACGCCAGCACCTGGCCGCCGAGATGCACGACGTCGTCACCCACCACGTCACCGAGATCGTCCTGAGCGCCGGGGCCCTGCGGACGTCCACCGAGGACGAGGCCGTCAGGGCCGCGGCACGGCGGATCGGGGACCTCGGCTCCCGGACCATGGTCGAGCTGCGGGACCTCATCGGCGTCATGCGGAGCGGCGAGCGGGCCACACCGGAACGGGGGACGTACGACCGGGACGGCCACCGGACGGCACCGCGGGGCACGGACGACCGCGGCGGCGACCTGGCCGAGCTGACCGTCGCCACCGGGGCGTCGCTGCGCGTCGGCGGCGATCCCGGCACGGCGTCCCCTGTGATCTCCCGTGCCGCGTACCGGGTGGTGCAGGAGGCGCTGACCAACGTCCGCAAACACGCCCCGGGAGCCCGTACGACCGTCGACCTGCGCTACCGCCCCGAGGCGGTGAGCATCGAGATCCTCAACACCGCGCCCACCGAGTCCGCCGACCCGTCGCTGGTCGCGAGCGGGTCGCGGGCGGGGCTGGCCGGTCTGCGACGCCGGGTGTCCCTGCTCGGCGGCACCCTGCGGAACGGGCCCACCGAACAGGGCGGATACCTGGTCACGGCGAGCCTCCCGGCCTCGGTCCCAGCCGACGACCACCAGGAGCGACCGGTGCTCGTTCCGGTCGGAAACCACCAAGAGCAACCGGTGCCCGTCCCGACCGAGGACCACCGTGAACAGCCGATGCCCGTTCCGGCCGAAGACCCTCAAGAACGACCGGCACCCCTCCCGGCCGAAGACCACCGTGAACAACCGGCACCCGTCCCGGCCGAAGACCACCAAGAACGACCGGCGCCCGTCCCGGCCGAGGACCACCATGAGCGAGCTGTTCCCCCGGCCCCGCTTCCGCCGCGAGCCCCCGCGTGAGCGACGGGCCCGGCCGGGCCCGGCCCGCCGCCCCCCCGTCGCGTCCGGTGTGGGGACCGGCGCGGATGGATACGCTTGGGACATGACCACCCCCCGGTCGGCCGAGCCGCCGGACGACGCCGGTCAGGCCGGTGCCGACGGCCCGTCACCGGCGATCAGGGTCCTGCTCGTCGACGACGACCCGATGGTCCTCGGCCACCTGCGGACCATCCTGGGCTCGACAGCGGAGATCGACATCGTCGGCGTGGCGCACGACGGCGCCGAGGCCGTCGAAGAGGTGCTGCGCAACCGCCCCGACGTAGTGCTGATGGACATCAGGATGCCCGGTGTCGACGGGGTCACCGCCACCAGGGAGATCGGCCGGCTGCCCACTCCGCCCGCCGTCGTGGCGCTGACCACCTTCGACTCGGACGCCCATGTGCTGGGCGCGCTGGAGGCGGGCGCGATCGGCTTCCTGGCGAAGACGACGCCCCCCGAGGACCTGCTCGGCCTGATCAAGGTGGCCGCGAGCGGGCACAGCGTGCTGTCGCCCGGCGCCGCGCGACGCCTGCTGGATCGCTCGGCCCGCGCGGCGGACGACCGGGACGCCGCGCGAAGCAGGATCACCGTGCTGAACGACCGGGAGCGCCACCTGCTGGGCCTGGTCGGGCGGGGCCTGACGAACCGGGAGATCGCCGCGGACCGCTTCCTGTCCGAGACGACGGTCAAGAGCTACGTCTCCAGGTTGCTCGCCAAGCTCGACCTGGCCAACCGGGCCAACGCGGTGCTGCTCGCGCACGAGGCCGGTTTGGTGGACGACCCCGGCACGGAGGACGACCCGTCTCCCGGATGACGTACCCTCCCCCGGCGTGGAGGGACGTTCCTGGTGGACGACCCCGGCACGGAGGACGGCCCGCCTCCCGGATGACGTCTCCCTCCCTGTGTGGAGGGACGTTCCTGGTGGACGACCCCGGCACGGAGGACGGCCCGTCCCCTGAATGACTCCCCCTCCCGGATGGCGCTCCTCCCCCGGTGCGGAGGAACGGTCCCGGCTCCCCGGTCATCGGTACGCGCCTCGGGACGACCCGCTGTCGCGCGTACCGGCTGCCGATATGGTGACAACGTCAAGACGCGGGACGCGTCACAGCCGGTCTTCGTGTTCCGAGGAGCCTGTCCCGGTATGAACACCGCCACCAGCGCCACCTGGATCACCCGGACCGAGGCCGACGCCGACCTCGCCGCGATTCGCGCGGTCAACCTCGCCGCCTTCCCCACCTCGGAGGAGGCCGACCTGGTGGAGGCCCTGCGCGCCGACCCCGCGGCCTGGCGCCCCGGCCTGTCCTGGCTCGCCCAGGCCCCCGACGGGACCGTCGCCGGGTTCGCGCTGCTCACCCGGTGCCATGTCGGCGACGTCCCCGCCCTCGCCCTGGGCCCGTGCGCCGTCCTGCCCGGCCACCAGAGGCGGGGCGCCGGTTCGGCCGCCATCCGCGCCGCCCTGCGAGCTGCCCGTGACCAGGGCGAGAGCCTCGTCCTCGTCCTCGGCCACGCCGGGTACTATCCCCGCTTCGGCTTCACCCCGGCCTCGGGTCACGCCATCCGGCCGCCGTTCGACGTCTCCGACGAGCACATGATGGCGCTCGTCCTCGACCCCGCGCGCCCGGTCCCCTCCGGTGTCATCCGCTACCCGGCGGCATTCGGCGTCTAGCTGCCGGGCGGCCCCGGCGCCCACGACCGGTCACGGCGTGGGCGCCCGCACCGGGGCCCGAGTGTTCGCCGTCAGGAGGCGAAGACCTGGGAGTCGTCGGCGAACGCCTTGAACTCCAAGGCGTTGCCCGCCGGGTCGAGCAGGAACATCGTCCACTGCTCACCGGTCTGCCCCTCGAAGCGGACGTAGGGCTCGATGACGAACTCGGTACCCGCCGCGCGCAGCCGGTCGGCGAGCGCGTGGAACCCCGGGATCGTCAGGATCAGGCCGAAGTGCGGTACGGGGACGTCGTGGCCGTCGACGGGGTTGTGCACGCGCCGCGCGCGGCCGGGTGCCAGATGCGTGACGAACTGGTGGCCGCGCAGGTTCCAGTCGACCCAGGTGTCCGAGCTGCGGCCCTGCTCCAGGCCCAGCACCTCGCCGTAGAAGTGGCGCGCGGCGGCCAGGTCGTCGACCGGCACGGCCAGATGGAACCTGGGGATCGGGGAGTCGAGAACGGTCATGGGCTGCCTTCCTGGACGCGGGCCCGGCGGGTCACCGGACCGGAAGCGGTTGCCCCAATGGTGACATCACGACAGCGGGGAGAGCCCGCCGCCGGTGATCATCGTGACAGGGAGGGCGGACCGGACTCGGCCGCAAGGTGGTCGAGGAGGACCCGGCTGATGTCCTCCAGGTGCCGGACCTGCTCCGGGGTGAGCAGGTCGATCAGGTGTTCGCGCACGCTGGCCACGTGCGGGGGGGCCGCCTCCCGCAGCGTGGCGAGCCCGTCGTCGGTCAGGACGGCGAGCCAGCCGCGCCGGTCGTCCGCGCAGTGCTGCCGGCGCACCCACCCCTTCTGTTCGAGCTTGTTGATCGCGTGGGAGATGCGGCTGGGCTTGGAGTTGGTCCAGTGCGCCAGCTCGCTCATGCGCAGGGTCCGCCCGGGTGCCTCGGAGAGCAGCACCAGCAGCTCGTAGTAGGTCGGAGGCATGTCGGCCGCGGCCTGCAGATCGCGGTCCAGCCGGTCGTTCAGCAGGCGGGTGGCGAGCGCGAAGGCCCGCCAGGCGCGCTGTTCGTCGTCGGTGAGCCATCGTGTCACGGAAGTCATCGTACTCAAAAGTTGCGCGCTGAAATAAGCGGAGGTACTGTCCTGCTAAATATTCCAGCACTGAACTAAAAGGAGCGGCGCGGCATGTACCCCAGCGAACTCACCGGCACCTACACCCTCGACCCCGCGCACAGCCGGTTCGGCTTCGCGGCCCGACACGCGATGGTCACCAAGGTCCGGGGCAGCATCCCCGTCCGGGAGGCCACCGCCTCCCTGGACGCCGGCGACCCGGGCGCCTCCAGCGTCCACGTGGTCCTCGACGTGGCCGGCATCGAGACCGGCAACGAGAACCGCGACGCCCACCTGCGCACCGGCGACTTCCTCGACGCGACCGGCCACCCCTTCATCACCTTCGACTCCACCGGCGTCAAGCAGGCGGGCGACGACGACTTCGAGGTCACGGGCGATCTGACCATCCGCGGCGTGAGCAGGCAGATCACCGTCCCCCTCCGGTACACCGGGACGGCGGTCGACATCCAGGGCATGACCCGGGTCGGCTTCGAGGGCAGCACCGTGATCAACCGCAAGGACTTCGGCATGACCTACAACGCCGTCCTGGAGACCGGCGGCGTGATGGTCTCCGAGAAGATCACGCTCGAGTTCGACCTGTCCGCCGTGAGGACCACCTGAGCGCTCTCGCCACCCCCTCCCCGGCACGGGGGAAGAAGGGATCGACGTCCCGCTCACCACGCCACTGTTGACGCGGTGCGCGGTCATCACACAGACTACGAGCCAACCGGACGAGACCGTCCGGTTGTGGGGAGGCGCCTTCCGAGCCGTCCCCCGCGAATCGAAGGACGCTGTGATGACCGATCAGTGGGACACCGCCGTCGACGTGCTCGTCGCGGGTTCCGGCGCGGCGGGCCTGACCGCCGCCATCACGGCCGCCGACCTCGGGCTGGACGTCCTCGTGGTGGAGAGCACCCCCCGGCGGGGCGACACCACCTCCGCCTCCGGGGCGGGCCGTGGATGCCCGCCGGCCCGCTCATGCTCCGGGCCGGCGTACGGGACTCCGCCGAGGAGGCCCTGCGGTACACGGACGACGTCATCGGCGACGCCGGTCCCGCCTCCTCCCCCGAGCGCAGGACCGCCTTCGTCCGGACCGCCCCCGAGGTCGTGGCCTTCCATCGCCCCCGCCGTCGTCTTCGGTTACCGTGCCGCACAGCACGCCGCCGCGTCACGGTGACCCCGGGAGCCGGGCCGCGGGCAGGCGCGAACGCGCTCTCCCCGCCCCCCGGCGGCCTCACCACCGAAGCGGGCGACACCCCCACGGCCCCGGCAGCCCCGACGGCTCCACCGTCACCGAAGCGGGCGACACCTCCCACGGCCCCGACGACCTCGACGGCCTCGCCGTCACCGGAGCGGATAACGCCCCCGCCGCACCGCGCTCAGGGCTCGATCCCGTGGCGGAGCAGCGTCCACATCCGCTCGGCGGTCGTACGCCGCTCGGCGGCCGGGAGCCTGGTGAGGAGCCCGGCGAGCATGCCGACGGCCAGGAGCAGGTCGTCCGCGGTGACGTCCTCGCCGAGCCTGCCGGTCCGCCGGGCCTCGGGGAGCGTGCCCGCCAGCAGATTCCCCACCCGGTCGCGCACCTCGATGACGCGGGGATCGCTGGCCGAGGCCAGGGTCACCATGTCGACGAACGCGGTCGAGGCGATGGTCTGCTCGGTGAGCAGGTCCAGCACGTCGTCGAGGGTGGTGCCGGGCCTGGCGGCCAGCGTCTCCAGGTCGGCGACGCTGTCCTTGAACACGGCCAGCGCCAGGCTGATGCGGTCGGGAAAGTGCCGGTAGAGGCTGCCCTGCCCGACCCCGGCCGCCCGCGCGACCTCGGTGAGCGGCGCGTCGTATCCGGTGGCGGAGAAGGCCTCGCGGGCCGCGGTGATCAGCGCCGCCCGGTTCGCGGCCGCGGCACGAGGCCCTCTGTTGGGTCGACGCGTGGCAGTCACAGCGGTCACGTTACCAACCGGAGAATGACGTCCGATGGGCGCCG
Organism: Streptosporangium sp. NPDC002524; assembly: GCF_040295985.1. Lineage (NCBI taxonomy): Bacteria > Bacillati > Actinomycetota > Actinomycetes > Streptosporangiales > Streptosporangiaceae > Streptosporangium > Streptosporangium sp. NPDC002524. The sequence continues at coordinate 81,635 of NZ_JBEOWK010000009.1, forward strand.
AAGGCGCCGCGACCGCTCGGCGGACCACACCCCCCACGGGGTACGGCGACCCGCCCCCGCCACCAAGGCCACGGCCCCTACCCGCCACCACCCCGGCCGCGGGCCGCGCCCGTGGACACCTGAACCACGGCAGCCCTCACTCCATGGGAATCCCGGCGCCCGGCCGCCGCTCCGACCGAAAGGACCACCTCTTGAGCACCTTCGACGACAAGGTCGCCCTGATCACCGGCGCGGGCTCCGGGATCGGCAGGGCGATGGCGATCGCCTTCGCCAAGGCCGGCGCCCGCGTGGTGGTCTGCGACCTCGACCCCGACCGCGCCGGGCTCACCGCCTCCGGCATCGGTGACGCCGCCCTCGCCGTCACCGCCGACGTCTCCTCCGAGACCTCGGTGGCCACGCTGGTCGAGACCGCGATCGGCGCGTACGGCCGCGTCGACGTCCTGTGCAACAACGCCGGGATCATGGACAGCATGGCGCTGCCCGCCGACATCACGCTGGAGCAGTGGGACCGGGTCATGCGCGTCAACCTGACCGGGGCGTTCCTGGTCACCCGCGCCGTGCTGCCGCACCTGCTCCGCCAGGGCGGCGGCGCCATCGTCAACACCGCCTCCGAGGCCGGGATCCGCGGCGGCGCGGCCGGGGCCGCCTACACCGCTTCCAAACACGGTGTCGTCGGCCTGACCCGCAACGTCGCCTGGGCCTACGCCAAGGAGGGCGTCCGCTGCAACGCCATCCTGCCGGGCCCGACCATGACCGGCATCGCCGACGGCGCCTCCTTCGACCCGATCGGCGCGGCCCGCCTCGCCCCCGTGCTCAGCCTGGGGGAGCGCCTCGCCCAGCCGGAGCAGATGGCCGAGGTCGCCCTCTTCCTCGCCTCCGACGCCGCCTCGTTCGTCAACGGCGCGATCGTGCCGGTGGACGGCGGCTGGTCGGCGGCCTGAGACCTTCGCGCGGGGGCGCCGGGGTCGAGGAACACCGGAACGGCTCGACGGCGCCGAAGGAGCGTTTGGCGGCCCGGACCGAACCCGAGGTGACGTTCACGATCCGGCTCTGCCCCGCGGCCTGCGCCTCGTGGACGAGCTGCTGAAAGCGTTCCGCCGAGAGCGCTTCCAGCAGCGCGTGCCGGTTGGGGAAGTGCCGGTACACCATCCCGACGCCCACTCCCGTGAGCCGGGCGATGGTGTTCAGCATGAGCGAGTCGTCACCCGTGGCCAGCTGCTCCCTGGCGACCTGCAACACCCGTGCGCGGTTGCGCGCGGCGTCCGCGCGCAGCGCCGGCGCCCGCTCAGCATTCGGTGTCACGGTCCCAGCCTAGGCCAGGCTCGCCGGGCACCGCCCGGCCGGTCGCCGGGCCGCGGGTGCCGGAGTCTCGCGAGGCCGGGCCCGGGTGTCCGGCCGTTGCCGCCCTCGTGGACACCGGCTACAGCCGGTTGGTGAAGTGGTAGAAGGCGTAGACGACCAGCCGTCCGCTCCGGCGCAGCCGGGCCGGCCGGGAGAGCAGCCGGTAGAGCCATTCGAGGTTGGCTCTGCGCCAGCCCGCGGGGGCGCGTTTGACGTATCCGGCCACCACGTCGAAGGTGCCGCCGACGCCCATGTAGAGCGCGCCGGGATACACCTGGTGGCACTCGTGCATGAAGATCTCCTGCGCGGGGGAGCCCAGCGCGACGGTCACGATGGCCGCGCCGCTCCGCCGGATCCGTTCGAAGATCGCGTCGCGTTGGTCGTCGTCGAAGTAGCCGTCCTGGCCGCCGACGACGTCGACCCCCCACTCGTCCTTGAGCCGCCGCTCGACCTCGGTCAGCACCTCCGCCCGCGCTCCGAGCAGGAAGACGGGGATCCGCTCGCGGCCGGCGCGGCTCATCATGGCCTGCCACAGGTCGATGCCTGCGATGCGGGGCAGGCCGTCGGCGTACTTGCGCCTGATGGACCGGACGACGCTGATGCCGTCGGCGTAGGTGTAGGCGGCCTGTTCGGCGATGCGGCGCAGCGCGGGGTCCCGATCGCAGACGACGACCTTCTCGGCGTTGAAAGCGATCATGAGGCCGGTCTTGACCCGGCCGTCGGCGAAGAGCTCGTCGAGGAACTCCTCCTGGCTGCCGAAGCCGAGGATGTCCAGGCCGCGCAGGCGGTAGGTGGGCACGGGGGTGGTCGTCATGGCGCCGCCGTTCGTCCTCGGATGTTCCCGACCTTGCGCGACAGGCGGGAGGAGCCCTTGGCCGCCAGCGCGGACAGGCCGAACCCGGCGCCGTGGAAGGCGAAGCGGGAGACGAAGGAGTCCGGGCCCTCCCGTACCAGCACGGCGATGTTGAACAGCGAGCCGAAGCAGAACGCCTTGACGACCGCGCGGGTGCCCGGGTCGTCGGCGCGGCGGGCGGTGTCGTAGAGCCGGTCGTACCAGCGGATGAGGCGCCCGCAGGCGAGCGCCCCCACCGGGAGGGCGAGCAGGCCGCCCATGATGAGGCACGAGCTGATCAGCGTCGGTGAGATGGTCACGCCGGGCCCGCGTCCCAGCACGTTCCTGGTGAAGTAGTTCGGTGTGTTGAGCACCAGGTCGGGGCGGCCGGGCCAGAGTCTTCTGGGGATGTGGACGTAGAAGTCGCGCACGATCGGGGCCAGGCCCTGGCGTTCGATCCGCGGCAGGTGCCGCAGGGTCAGGGCCAGGTTCTCCCACGGCGAGAGCGTGTCGCGGGTGAAGAGCACGGCGTGGTGCACCTGCTGGACGGCCGGGCCGGGCAGCCGGTAGCGGGCCAGCGCGAGCAGCGCCATGCCGGTCACCCCCAGGGCCGCGAGCGGCGGCAGGTGCCGGGGGTGAAGGTGTCCCTCGGCCAGTCCCACGGCGACGAACAGCGCGAGGGCCATGGCGAGGTTGGCGCGCGTGCCGCCGACGGCGACGTAGGTGAACGCGCCGAACCCGGCGCAGGCCGCCAGGAACATCAGCCAGCTCCCGACGCCCGGACGCAGGAAGTAGGCGATCAGCATGCCGGGTAGGAAGAAGGAGAAGAAGCGCCGCAGGGCGAACCCGGACACCTGCCGGGAGAACGTCTGGCTGTAGGTACGGAGCTTGAACAGCAGCAGCCCGTTCCTGGCGACGAACGCCGTCAGGGCGGCCAGCGCGATCAGTGCCAGCACGGCCGCCGTCGCGACGGCCTCGCCTTCGTCGAAGCCCTGGCCGAAGGCCGGCCCCGGGATGCCCCGGGAGGAACCTCCGGCGGTGTAGGCGTCGTGGTAGGCGAGGTAGAAGGCGAGTGCCAGCAGCAGCGCGCCCGCCAGGTAGGGCGACTCGACGATGGGCGACCGGAACCGGAACACCAGCACGGCCGACAGCGGGAAACCGGAGTAGAACGTCAGCAGGTAGGCCAGTGAGAAGCACAGGTGGAAGCTGAAGCCGGTGGCGGCGAACGACCGGCACATGAGGGCGATCATGATCAGCGTGCAGGCCAGCCAGATGGCCAGCAGAACGGCGAACTCCTCGACCGACATCGCGGTCCGGCCCTCCCCCTCCTCCCCTCCGACCTCCTCTCGGATCTCTCCGGCCGCCCGCTCGTCGCGCGCCCGCTCATCGGCCGTCTGCTCGTTGGCCGTTTGCTCATCGGCCGTTTGCTCATCGGGCGGCGTGGGTTCGCGTGCGTCGCCGCCGCTGTCGTTGTCGCCGTCGGTGTCGTCGCCGTCGGTGTCACCGCTTGTGCCGTCGTCGGGTGGCATCGGCTCTCCTCTCATCGGGGGGCGTCCGTCTGTCCACGGGTCAGGGCCCGGCGCCATCCGGCCACGCAGTTGTGCGGCGCGAAGGAGATGTCGTCCCAGGACAGGGCGGCCAGCCCGGCCCTGGTGCGCGCGACGGCCCGCGCGTCCAGGTCGCCGCCGTGCAGCAGGAAGGGGATCCGCTGGCCGGCGAGGTCGAGCGCGAAGGGATTGTCCGGGCTGATGACGAACGGCACGTGCGAGCGGATCAGCAGGCACAGGGTGCCGATGCCCTGCTGGCGCCGGAAGATGAAGTAACCCAGATCGCATCGGGCCAGCGTCGCCGCGTACCGGTCGAGATCCTGCGTCTCCTCCAGCAGCTCGACGCGCTCGGGCGCGAAGAGCCGGTGCGCGGCGGCGCGCACCCGGCGGGCGTAACCGTCGTTGCCCGGCGGGTAGCCGAAGGGGATGACGACGCGCGTGTCAGGGCCGAACCGCTCGCGGACGGCGTGCAACGCCTCGACGTGCCGGTTGCCGCGATCGCCCGAGTTGCCGATCACGACGGTGAGCGGATCCCGCCCGGAGGGTGCCGGTGCGGGGCGGATGTCGCCGTCCGGCATGCGGGTGGGGAAGTACAGCGGCTGCGACGGGGTGCCCGGGTGCCCGCGCCGGTAGTGGGCCAGATCGCCGCGGGTGCCGAAGACCTGTCCGACGCGCCCGTGGGCCGCCCTGCGCAGCGAATAGGCGAGCCAGGCCCGCGGGCCGGAGACGTTCTCGTACAGGTCCGCTCCCCAGATGTGCCACAGGACCTGCGAGCCGTGGACGGCCCCGGTCAGCAGGGCCAGCCAGATCCACGGGGAGAACTGGCCGTGCAGGAAGAAACGCTCCCCACGCGCTCGCCGCGCCCTCGCCACCAGGGCCCTGGCCAGTGCCCGCCGGTCGGGGTAGGCGACGACGTCCAGGCGCGGGTGCGTGCCGAGCCGCTCGGGAGCCGCGGACACCACCCAGAACAGCGGCCGCCCGGGCAGCTCGGCCGCCAGCACGTCGTTGAAGAACCGCAGCACGGTCGGGTTGTGGTGCGCGATGTCGGATCCGAGGACGTGAATCACGGCGGCGCCTGCCTGGACGCTGTGCGGGGGCCGGCCGGGTCAGGCCGGGACGACGGTGAAGTGCGCTTCCCCGGGGACCCGCGGCACGCTGGGCGAGCCTTCCTCCGAGGTCGCAGGAGAGGCCGGGGTGACTACCGGCGCCGCGATCGCGGGGAGAGTTCTCATCGGGGCGTTTCCTTACGTGCGGGGAACCGACCGCCCAGATATTACTCTGCGTAGCGACTCATGTCTTTGTGTGACCGAAGAATGACCGACCCTTTCCCGTGTCCGGTTCCTGCCATACCTCCGGCACCCACAGCGCTCGCGGCGCTCGTGGGAAACATCTCCGGCACTTGGGAGGAACGGGGCCGCGACGGCCGGCGTCCGTTCCGGCTGGACGCCTCCCGCGTCGCCCCACCGGCCGGGCCTAGACCACCGCGACCCGGCGGCGGTAGCGGCCGGGCGCCACGCCGAACTCCCGCTTGAAGGCGTTGCCGAAGGCGAATTCCGATCCGTACCCCACCCGCTCGGCGACCTCCGCCACCGACGCGTCGGACTCGCGCAGGATGCGCGCCCCGCTCACCAGCCGCCACCAGGTCAGGTACGCCAGCGGCGGCTGCCCGACCAGCCCGGCGAAGCGGCGGGCGAAGCCCGCGCGCGACATGCCCGCGTGGGTGCCGAGCGACTCGACCGTCCAGCGGCGGGCCGGGTCGCGGTGGATGGCGTCGAGCGCGCGGCCGACGGCGGGGTCGGCCAGCGCGGCGGCCCAGCCGGACAGCGTGCAGGGCTCGTCCTGGGTGTCGAAGTAGGCCCGCAGGACGTACAGCTGCAGCATGTCGAGCAGGGACGACACGACGGTGTCCGTGCCGGGGCGCGGGGTGTCGATCTCGGCGGCCAGCAGCTCGACGGCGGCCCGCAGCTCCGGACGGCCGCCGAGCGTCGCGGGCAGGTGGATCACGCCGGGCAGCGAGCTCAGGATCGGGTGGGTCCTGTCGAGGTCGAGCCGGTAGCCGCAGGACAGGATCACCGTCTCGGCCCCGGTGCCGCCGAAACCGGCCGAGGCGAACAGCTCGGAGTGCGGGCCGCAGTCCGACTCGGCCAGCGGCCTCGCGGGGTCGTCGGCCAGCCCGAACGGGTCGCTGTGCGGCATGAACACCACATCGCCCACGCTCAGCGGGACGGGCTCGCCCTGGGAGGGGATGAGCCAGCAGGACCCGCGCAGCACGACCTGGAACCCCGCGGATTCGGGCACCGCGCGGAACGACACCCCCCAGGGCGCCCGCCAGGAGATCCGGGCGGAGGTGGGGCGCCCGCACCGCATGAAGGCCACGACGTCGCTCAGCATGTCCATGGGCCGAGTCTATGGCCTGAGACGCTGGCGTATAAATGTTGGACAGGAGCGCATTCAGTATCTCAGCGGGTCCCCCTAGCGTGGTTCACGTAACCGACTGAGGGAGTATCGACATGCTGAGGGTAGGCATCATCCTGGGCAGCACCCGTCCCGGCCGCAACGGCGAGGCGGTGGCGCACTGGGTCCGCGATCTGGCGGTCAAACGAGGCGACGCCGAGTACGAGCTCGTCGACCTGAAGGACTACGACCTGGGCAACCTGGACGAGCCCGAGCACCCCGCCATGGGCAACTACACGCACGAGCACACCAAGCGCTGGTCGGCCAAGGTCTCGTCCCTGGACGCGTTCGTGATCGTGACCCCCGAGTACAACAACTCGTACCCCGGCGCGCTCAAGAACGCCCTCGACTTCCTGTACGCGGAATGGAACAACAAGGCGGCCGGTTTCGTCGGCTACGGCGTGGACGGCGCGCCCCGGGCGATCTCGCACCTGCGGCACGTCCTGGGCCTGCTCAGCGTGGCCACCGTGTCGAACCAGGTCGGGCTGTCGATCCACACCGACTTCGCGGACGGCTTCAAGCCCGCCCCCGCCCACGAGGACCGGCTGAACCTCGTCCTCGACCAGGTCCTCTCCTGGGGCTCCGTCCTGCGCCCGCTCAGGGGGTAGCCGGCGACGGGCGTCCCCGCCGGTCGCCGTCGGGCGACCGGCCCGGTCCCACCGGCCGGCAGGCGCGCTCGATCACGGCCGTACCACCCCGGTCCGACGGTCCGGCAGGGGCGCTCGATCACGGCTGTACGTCCGGTTCCGGTGCGGGCGCTCGGTCGCGCCGATGCCGGGCCCGGGTTCGCGGGGCGGAGGCCCCGGCCGTCGAAGCCCGGGAAAATCGTCCTCAAATCACCTTCAAAACCCCCAAAACCCCCTCAAATCCCCATGTACCGTTGATTCAGTACACTCAAGTCACATCCAAGTCGCGCATCCGATGCGTCCGCGAACGACTCGCGCCACCTCCCGCGTGGCGGCCGACCACGAATATCCGTCACCCCCCGCGCATCCGCTGAAAATCAACCGAACCATGCGATGACATGCACGGCGACATGCACGGCGCGGAGGTTCTGGTCGTGGAGCAATGGTCAAGGCGTGAGGACGAACGGCTGCTCACCGGTGAGGGCCGCTACGTCGCCGACATGGACGTGCCGGGCTGCCTGGACGCCGTGTTCGTGAGGAGCGACGTCGCCCACGGCACGCTGCGCGAGGTGGACTGCTCCGCCGCCTACGAGGTGCCGGGAGTGGTGGGTGCCTGGTCCGCCGCCGATCTCTCCGAGATGCCGCCGTGCGCGCAGTCGGCCGCCACGCTCCAGGACCTGCCTCCGGTTCCGTACGTGCTGCTCGCCCAGCTGTCCACGGAGGAGGCCGTGGCCGGACGGGAGTGGCCGGTGCTGGTGAGGGACCGGGTGCGCTACCCGGGCGAGGCGCTGGTGGTGGTCTTGGGCGAGGACCGCTACCGGGCCGAGGACGGGGCCGCGAAGGTCACCTTCCGGATCGACCCGCTGCCCGCGGTGGTGACGCCGTCCACCGCCGCGGACGACTCCGTCCGCCTGTTCGACGGCCTGAGCAACGTCGCCCTGCGGGGGGAGACCGGCGAGCCGATCGAGGAGTCGGTGTGGCGGGAGGCGGCGGTCGTGGTGGAGGCCCGGTACCGCCAGCAGTTGCTGATGCCCACCCCCATGGAGTGCAGGACGATCCTCGCCGTACCCGAGGGAGACGCGCTGACGGTGTGGTCGGGCCATCAGGCACCGCACCGGTTGCGCCGGGAGCTGGCCACGCTGCTGGGCGGGCTGGTCGAGCGGGTACGCGTGGTCGTCCCGGACACCGGGGGCGCGTTCGGGTCGAAGAGCGCGACCTTCCCCGAGTTCATCGCGGTCGCCTTCCTCGCGGTGAAGCTCGGGCGTCCCGTCCGGTGGATCGAGGACCGGCTGGAGTCGATGACGGTCGCCAGCCGGGGCCGGGGCCAGGACCAGCGGGTCCGGCTCGCCGCCGACGCCGACGGGCGGCTGCTCGCGTACGAGCTGAACATCGACGCCGACATCGGCGCCTACCCCCACCTCGGGGTCGGGCTGCCCATGCAGACCGCCTGGATGGCGACCGGTCCGTACGCCACCCCGCGGGTGCACGCCACGGTCCGCTCGATGGTCACCAACACCATGGTGACCTACCCCTACCGAGGCGCGGGGCGCCCCGAGGCGGCGATCGCGCTGGAGCGGTCGATGGACACGCTCGCCCGCGAGCTGGGCATGGACCCGGCGGAGCTGCGGCGGCGCAACTTCATCCCGCCCGAGGACTTCCCGTACGAGACGCCCACCGGGCGGCGCTACGACAGCGGGAACTACGCCGCCGCGCTCGACCTGGCGCTGGAGACCCTCGACTACGACGGGTGGCGGGCCGAGCGGGCCCGCCGCCGGACGGACCCGGACGCCCTCCCCCTGGGGATAGGCCTGTCCTGCTACGTGGAGCGCTCCGGTGGCGAACCGGGAGGGCTGCACGAGTTCGCCAGCGTCGAGGCGCACGAGGACGGGACGCTCACCGCCCGCTGCGGCACGGCCTCCAGCGGCCAGAGCCACGAGACGGTCTTCCCCGCGCTGGTCGCCGAGACCCTCGGCGTGGACGGGACACTGGTCCGGCTGGTCGAGGGCGACACCGGCGAGCAGCCGGAGGGGGTCGGCTCCTTCGCCAGCCGGTCGGCACAGGTGGGCGGCGCGGCGCTGCGGGAGGCCGCCACGCTGCTCGTCGAGGAGGCGCGGGCGCGGGCGGCGGCCCTGTGGGAGGTGCCGGAGGCGGAGGTGGCGTGGTCCGGCGGCACCGTGCACCCCGTCCACGGCGGCCACGGCGGCCATGGCGGCGCGGCGGCGATGGACCTGGCCGAGCTGGTGAAGACGACCGGGCCGATGCGGGTGGGCGGCCGGTTCGAGTCGGGCATGGCGTTCCCGTTCGGCGCCCACGCGGCGGTGGCGGAGGTCGATCCCGAGCTGGGCACCGTGCGCGTGCTGCGGCTGGTGGCGGTGGACGACTGCGGGGTGGTGCTCGATCCGGCCATGGTGCACGGGCAGGCCTTCGGCTCGGCCGTCCAGGGAATCGGCCAGGCGCTGTACGAGGGCATCCCCTTCGGGGAGAACGGCGTGCCGCTGCTCGCCGAGGGGCTGCTGGACTACCTGCTGCCGACGTTCGCCGAGATCCCGCCCATCGAGATCAGGGACACCCGCACGCCGAGTCCCAGCACGCCGCTGGGCGCCAAGGGGGCCGGGGAGTCGGGCTGCATCGGCACCCCGGCCGCGATCGTCAACGCGGTGGCCGACGCGCTGCGGGTGGCCGACCCCTGCCTGCTGCAGATGCCACTCACCCCGGACGTGGTGTGGCGGGCGGCTCGCGCCCCGAAATTCGGGGAGGTCGGGCAAGCCGGGGAGTTCGGGAAGACCGGGGAGTTCGGAGAGGCCGGGGAGTTCGGAAAAGCCGGGGAGTTCGGGAAGGCCGGGAAGTTCGGGGAGGCCGGGGAGGCCGGGGAGGCCGGGGAGGGGGGCCGGTGAAGCCCGCCGCCTTCGACTACGTCGTGCCGCGCACGGTGCGCGAGGCCGTCGGCGCGCTCGGCACTGGGCCGGGCGCCCGGATTCTCGCCGGTGGCCAGAGCCTCATCCTGGAGATGCGCCTGCAGCGCGTCCGCCCGGACCTGGTGGTCGACATCAACCACGTCGCCGAACTCGGCCACCTGAGCGCCGACGACGGCACGCTGCGGGTCGGCGCCCTGGTCCGTCATGCCGCCTTCGAGCGGGAGGGGGCCGTGCCGGGCCCGCTCGGCACGCTGTTCTCCCGCGCCGTCGTCAACGTCGCCCATCCGCCCATCCGCTCCCGCGGCACCCTGGTGGGCAGCCTCGCCTGGGCGCATCCGGCCGCGGAGTGGTGCGCCCTCGCCCTCGCCCTCGACGCCGCCATCGAGGTGCACGGCCCCGGCGGCCCGCGCGAGATCGCGGCTCGCGACTACTTCCTCGGGCCGTTCCTGACCTCGCGCGCGCAGGACGAGCTCATCGCCGCCGTACGGTTCCCGCTGCTCGCGGACGACACCGGTGTCGGCTTCGTCGAGCACCGGCGCACGCACTTCTGCTTCGCCCAGGTGGCCGTGGCGGCGACGCTCACCGCGTCCGACGGAGTGATCACCGAGGCGAGGATCGGGCTCGTCAACTGCGCCGACCGGCCGGTGCGGGCCCACGCCGCCGAACGGGCGCTGATCGGCGCCGAGATCACGCCCCCGGCCGGGCACCGGGTGCCCGGCGACCACCCGTTCGCCCGCGCGGGCCGCGCCGCCGCCGAACGGGACGCCGCCCCCCTGCCCGAGCCGTACGCCGACGTGGAGTACCGGCGCCAGGCCGTCGCCGTCCTGGTCGGCAGGACCCTGTGCGAGGCGGCCCGGGATCGGCTGTCGCGGACCGGCACATCCGGAGGAGGCCACCGATGAGGATCACCGTCACGGTGAACGGCGAGGAGCGCGCGCTCGACGTGGAGCCCCGGCGCGTTCTGGCCGACGTGCTGCGTGAGGACTGCCGCCTCACGGGCACGCACCTGGGCTGCGAGCACGGCGTCTGCGGGGCCTGCACGGTGCTGGTCGACGGCGAGGCCGTCCGGTCGTGCCTCGTGCTGGCCGTGCAGTGCGACGGCGCCTCGGTCCGTACCGTCGAAGGGCTGTCCGGTCCCGGCGGCGAGCCCCACCCGCTGCAGCGGGCCTTCTCCGCCGAGCACGCCCTGCAGTGCGGTTTCTGCACGCCGGGCTTCCTGATGGTGGCCGCCGGGGCGCTGGAGGCGGACCCCTCCGCCGGAGACGACCCGGAGCGCGTCGCCGCCCTGGTCGGTTCCAACATCTGCCGGTGCACCGGCTACGAGCCCATCCGGCGCGCGATCGCACGCGCCGCGAGCGAGTGGCCGCGAACCCCGTCCTGAGGTGATCCTCGGCCCCGGGGTGATCTCCGTGAGAGCGGCGGGTGAAAGCGGCGGACAGGGTGACCCCGCGAGAGCGGTAAGCGAGGGCGACGAGCGAGGAGACCTCCGCGAGAGCGGCAGGCGAGGGCGACGGGCGAAGGGACTCCCGCGAGAGCGGTAGGCGAAGGTGACGAACGAAGGGACTCCCGCGAGAGCGGTGAAGGTGACGAGCGAGGAGGGGAACGATGGCTGTGACAGGTGACATCCGCGCGGGGATCGTCGATGTCCACGCGCACTGGCTGCCGCGAGAGCTGTTCGCCCTCCCGCCCGGCACCCCGCTGGGGGGCATGAACGAGCGCGACGGCGAGCTGTTCCTCGGCGAGCTTCCGTTGTCGTTCCCGGCGGCGGCGATGAGCGACGTCGGCAGGCTCGTCGCCGACACCGCGAGAGCCGGCCTCGGCGTCCGCGCCATCTCGGCGCCGCCCTTCGCCTTCCCCGTCCACGCGCCGGCCGAGGCGGACGACTACGTCGCCTCCTACAACGAACGGCTCACCGAGACCGTGTCGTCCGCCGGCGGGGCACTCGTGGGACTCGGGCTGGTACGGCTGGACAACGTGGACGCCGCCCGGCGGGAGATGACGCGGCTGGCGGCGGCGGAACGCGTCGCCGGCATCGCCGTCCCGCCGCTCGTGCGGGGACGGTCCTACGGCGAGGGCGTCATGCGCGAGGTGCTCGGTGTCGCCGCCGAACTGGACCTCGCGGTCCTGGTGCACCCCATGCAGACGCCGCGCCCCGAGTGGGCGGACCACTACCTGGCCAACCTGATCGGCAACCCGGTGGAGACCGCCACCGCCGTGGCGTCGATGCTCCTGGGCGGTGTCATGGAGACGCTGCCGGACCTGCGGATCTGCTTCGTCCACGGCGGAGGCTGCGCGCCGTCCCTGCTCGGGCGCTGGGAACACGGCTGGCGGACGCGGGCGGAGGTACGGCGGGGGAACAACCGCCCGCCCGCCGAATCATTCGCCCTGATGTACTTCGACACGGTCACCCACGACCCGGAGGTGCTGCGACTGCTGAGGGCGCGCGCCTCGCGGGACCGGATCATCTGCGGCAGCGACTACCCGTTCGACATGGCGCAGCCGGACCCCGCCCGCTTCCCGCTGGACAACGGGATCGACGCCGCGACACTAGAGGCGAACGGGCGCGCCTTCCTTGGGCTGGCCCCCCGCCCCTGACTTGGGCCGCCCCTGACTTGGGCCGCTCCAGACCTGGGCCGCTCCAGACCTGGGCCGCTCCAGACCTGGGCCGCTCCAGACCTGGGCCGGGCGGCTCGGGCGAGCCGCCGCCCGCACCGCGCCCGGCCTACCCGGCCTACCCGGCCCGGCTTGGCCTAGGGGTGCCGTCCGCTCACCCGGACTTGCGGAGTGTGACGTCCATCGACGCGCTCCAGCTCACGCCGTCCGCGCTGGACTCGTGGCGGGCGACCTGGGTCATGCCGCCGTCCGTGAGCGTCACCGTGCAGCGGGTCCGGTCGCCGACCCACCTGATCACCTCGCCGTCGACCTCCACACGCGAGCCGTGGACGTTGCCGAGGCTGTCGTAGAACGTGGAGCGGTACGCGTCGCCGTCAACGCCGATGATCTCGACGCCGCCGACGCTCGTGTCGCCGATCCTTCCGTAGGCCGAGTGCACCACGAAGAACCCGCCGGGCGCCCACTCGTAGACGTCGCTGGTCAGGATCGGGACCGGCGGGGTCCCCTCGGCGCCGACCGTGTGCCCCTCGTTGATCCACTTGCCGATCAGGATCTCGAGCGCCTCGTGGCGCGCGTCACGCACCGGCGCCCGCCGGTCGGTGCGCTCGACCCCGGCGGCGACCTTGAGGACGCGAGCGGACTCGCCGGTACGGGCGTTGGACATGATTGCTCCCTGGGGTGCGCGGTGAAGGTTCGTACACCCCATGGTCGGAACCGGCACGGACGCCTCGACATCCTTCGCCGATCCGTTCCCGCCGCCTCCGGGAGGCGCGGGAGCGGATCGGCACCGGCGGGTTCACCAGCCCGGGTTCACCAGTCCCCCGTCCAGGCCAGGCGCCCGCCATGGTCACGACCGGCACCCGGCATGGACAGGGTGCACGGGGTGCACGAGGCGTACGGGACCGCTCGGATCCGCGTGCTCGGGCCTACTCGCTCAGCGTGATCGCGGCGGCGGGGCAGACGGCGGCGGCCTCGCGGACCAGGGCGTGCTGGTCCGCGCCGGGCTCGGGGTCGAGCAGGAGGACGATGCCGTCGTCGTCGCGCTGGTCGAACACCTCCGGCGCGATCAGCACGCACTGACCCGCGCCGCAGCACTTGTCCTCGTCCACGATGACCTTCATATCGCGTTCCTCTCCGTTGACCGGGTGGGGCGGTGCCGGGTCACCAGCGGACCGGCACCGTGCGCAGGCCGCCGACGGCGAGCCCCTCCACGCGCTCCAGCTCCTCCACCGGGACGGCCAGCTCCAGGGACGGAAGCCTGCGCAGCAGCACCTCCAGCACGACCTGCAGCTCGGTGCGGGCCAGCGCCTGCCCCAGGCAGGAGTGGGCGCCCACCCCGAAGGCCAGGTGCGGGTTCGGGCTGCGGGTCAGGTCCATCTCGTCGGCGGCCTCGAAGACGCTCTCGTCGCGGTTGGCCGCGGCCATGCTGCACACCACGGTGGTGCCGCGGGGCAGGGCCGTGCCGCTCACCTCGGTCTCCTCGGGCAGGTAGCGCGGCAGGCCGAAGCCGGAGTTGGCGTCGAGCCGCAGCGTCTCCTCCACGGCCGTGCGTACCAGCGACGGGTCGGCGAGCAGCCGCTCCCACCGGCCGCGGTCGGCCAGCAGCATGGAGACCATCTTGCCGATCATGTTGGCGGTGGTCTCGTGCCCGGCGACCAGCAGTCCCATGCCGGTGACCAGGATCTGGATGTCGGACAGCCCGCCGTCCTCGGGGCCGCCGACCGCGATCAGCTCGCTCAGCAGGTCCTCGCCCGGCTCGGCGCGCTTGGCGGCGACGTGCTCGGACATGTACTGGAAGAACTCCACTTGCGCGGCCTCGGTCTCGGCCTTGCTGTAGCGGGTGAGGTTCAGCAGGGTGTCGGACCAGTAGGAGAACCGGTCCCGGTCGGCGGCGGGCACGCCGAGCATGTCGCAGATGACGTACACCGGCAGCGGGAAGCCCAGGGCCGCCCTGAGGTCGCCCGGCGCGCCGCGCCCGACCATGTCGTCGATGAGCTCCTCGGCGATCCTGGCCATCGAGGGCCGCAGCGCGGACATCCGCTTGGCGGTGAACCACTTGCCGACCAGGCGGCGCCAGTGCTGGTGCTCCTCGCCCCCGTCGGGGATGATCTGCGCCATCTCGCTGCTGAAGACCCCGCCGCCCTCCGCCGACAGCCGCGCCGCGTCGGGGGCGGTGAGCTGACGGGTGAAGCGCGGGTCGGCGAGCACCTGCCTGACGTCCTTGTAGCGGGTCAGCAGCGTCGCCCGGTCGCCGCTGGGCAGCTCCACGTGCGCCACCGGGCACTCGCCGCGCAGCTCGGCCCATTCCGCGGGCGGGTCCAGCGCCCTGTCGTTGGGGATCGGGTAGCGCAGGACCTGCTCGTTGGCACTCATGCGTCATCTCCTTGCGAACGGATGGATCGGGCGGGCCGCGTCGTGTGCCTGTGCCGCTCCGCTGTCACGCGGGCGTGAGGTGAGGAGCCGCACGCCAGGTACCGAATGCACCCTCACGCTACCCTACACGTGTCGGGAAACCTACACATGTAGTTTGACGGTAAAGTAAGAACGTGGCCACGACCAAGAACAGCAACTCCCTCTCCGGTGACCGGCGCGTGCGACGCACCCACACGGCCCTGGCGCGCGCGCTGATCGAGCTCGTCGAGGAGCGGGACCTCTCCCGGATCACCGTGGCCGACGTCGCCGAAGGCGCCGGGGTGAGCCGCTCGACCTTCTACGACCACTACCGCGACGTCCACGAGCTCGCCGAGGTCGCCTGCACCGCGATGATCGACGGGCTGATCGAGTCCCTGCCCGGCCCCGGCCCGGAGGCGGCGGACCCGGAGCCGGAGGCGACCCAGTCGCTGGAGGCGTTCTTCGCCAGCCTCGCCGAGCACGCGGGGCTCTTCCGCACCCTGCTGGGGCCGCAGGGCAGCGCGCGTGTCGTCGACCACATCCGGCGCCGCATCGCCGCCACCGTCCACGACCGCCTCCACCGGATCGCCACCGGTGATCCGACGGGACATCCCGGCGCGCCGGCGGACATCCCACACGACGTCCCACATGACATCCCGCACGACGTCCCGGCCGCGTTCACCGCCGGGGCGCTCATCGGCGTGGCCTCCGACTGGCTCCAGCGCGGATGCCCGCGCTCTCCGGCCGAGATGGCCGCCCTGACCTGGCCGCTCTTCAGCGCGCTCGACCACCGCGTCGACACCGGTACGCCCACCTGAGGCCCCCACCGCACCCCGCGGGCAGGTGCCGGGCGAAGTGACGATCGGCCCGCCCGGTGGACGGCCCGCTCAGCCGGAGATCACCGCGACGTCGGGTCCCAGCCGCGGGAAGCGTTCGAGCACCTCCGGGTCGTGACCGGCGACCACGAGATGCGGCCCGCCGGCCAGCCGGCCGATCCTGTCGAAGGCGCCGTACATGCCGGTCATGCTGTGCAGGATCGGGAAGGGCCGGTCGTCCTCCAGGTTCTCGTAGAAGTGGGCGGCGTCGGAGGCCAGGACGACGTCGCCGCGCGCGGTGTTGACGCGCACCACCTGCATGCCCGCGGTGTGCCCGCCCACCAGGTGGACGCTCAGGCCGGGCACGACGTCGGCGTCGCCGTCCACCAGCGTCAGCCGCCCGTCCTCGCGGGCGGCGAGCAGGTGGGCCAGGTCGTCGGCGTTCAGCAGCCGGCGCTCTCTGGTGATGCGGTCGGCCCAGGGGCCGGTCCAGTAGTCGAGCTCCGCCCGCTGCAGGACGTAGCGGGCGGAGGTGAACTCGCGCGCGGTGCCGGTGTGGTCGTAGTGCAGGTGGGTCAGCACCACGTGGTCGACGGAGTCCGCGGGTACGCCCAGCGCCGCCACGGCCTCCACCGGCGAGGTGCGGTAGTCCAGCCCCTCGACGCCCCGGGCGCGCGTGCGGCCGATGCCGGTGTCGACGACGACGGTGTGCTTTTCGGAGACCGCGAGCCACACGTAGTACGAGGTGGGATGCGGCAGGCCGGCATCGGCGTCGTAGCCGTGGAAGTGCTCCCCGCGCCGGGCGTCGCGCACGGCGTAGCGCAGGGCGTAGACGCGGAACTCGTTCATACCTTCATCGGCTCCGTACGCTTGAGACCGAGCTGCTCGGTGGGGACCCGGTAGGTCTCCCGGCCGGTCGCCACCGCGGCCACGTTAACCAGGCACAGCACCGCCACGATGACCGACACGCCGAACCAGCTCTCCCTGCCCGTGCCCGCCAGCGCGGTGGCCACCGTCGGCGCGAAGCCGGCGATCGCGAAGCCGATCTGGGTGCCGACCGCCATGCCGGACAGCCGCACCCTGGTGGTGAACATCTCGCCGTAGAAGGAAGGCCAGACCGCGCTGGTGGCGCTGTGCACGACGCCGAACATCGCGATGCCCAGCACGAAGATCAGGGCGTAGCTGCCGGTGGAGATCGACCACAGGTAGGCGAACATCAGCACCGCGCAGCCCAGCGACCCGCCGATGAAGACCGGCTTGCGGCCGATCCTGTCCGACAGCATGCCCCACAGCGGGATGGTGATCACCGCGGCGACGTTGGCCAGGACGCCCACCCACAGCATGGGACCTCGCTCCAGTCCCACGGTGTTGACCGCGTAGGACAGGGCGTGGACGGTGAAGATCGTGCTCACCGAGGCGATGACCGCGGCCACGACGACCCGCAGCACGTCCTTCCAGTGCTCGCGGAAGAGCACGGCCAGCGGGAGCTTGGCGACGGCGTTGGAGGCGACCTCCCGCTCGAACACGGGCGTCTCCTCCAGGGTGCGCCGGATGACCAGCCCGACCACGGCCACCACGATGCTCAGCCAGAACGGCACCCGCCAGCCCCAGCTCAGCAGCTGCTCCTCGGGCAGCGCGGCGATCGGCAGGAAGACGGCGGTGGCGATGATCTGCCCGGCCTGGGTGCCGTTGAGGGTGAAGCTGGTGTAGAAGGCGCGCCGTCCCGGCGGGGCGTGTTCGAGGGTCATGGAGTTGGCGCCCGCCTGCTCGCCGGAGACGGAGAAGCCCTGCAGCAGGCGCAGCAGCACGAGCAGGATCGGCGCGAGCACGCCGACCTCGTCGTAGGTGGGCAGGCAGCCGACCAGGAACGTCGACACGCCCATCATCACCAGGGTGATGACCAGCACCTTCTTGCGGCCGAATCTGTCACCCACGTGCCCGAGGACGAAGGCGCCCACCGGCCTGGCCAGATAGCCGACGCCGAAGGTGGCCAGCGCGAGGAGCGTGCCCGTCGCGGGCGAGGACTCCGGGAAGAAGATCTTGCTGAAGACCAGCGCGGCCGCGGTGCCGTAGATGAAGAAGTCGTAGTACTCCAAGGCACTGCCGATCCAGGCCGCCGCGGCCGCCTTGCGGGGTTTACCCTGCACTGTCACGGGCGCTCCTCATGCTGGGAGGTTTGGGGGGATAGCGTGATGGCAGGAAACTAACTCACCGGTTCGTACATTACAAGAGTGTTGCCGATCGGTTACCCCGGATCCGTGGGCGCACCCATGCTTATGCCCGTGCCCGTGCCCGCGTTCGTCGGAGGCCGCGCCGCGCGGGCGGGCGTCACCGGGGCACGGGCACCGCGTTCCCCGCGCTCCTCGCGCGCCGGCGACGCGGCGCGGCGCGGTTCACCCCCGGCCGCCGAGCACCCGAGGGGTCACGTCGAACGCGGGATCACGCCATCACGCCATCACGCCGGGGAAGCAGGCGCGGAGGTCGGCGCGGAGCGGCCCTGCCCGTCTTTCCCGCCCTCGCCACCCTCACCGCGCAGGTAGCCGACGACCATCTCGCCGACCATCCGGCGCAGCCTGGCCCGATGCTCGGGCGCGGTCATGTCGCGGCCGAACAGCGCGCCGAACGTGTGCTGGTTGGCCACCCGGAAGAAGCAGAACGAGCTGATCATCATGTGCACGTCGATGGCGTCGGCCTCGGTGACGAAGTCACCGGACTCCTGGCCCGCGTCGAGGATGCGCCCGATGAGGTCGAGCACCGGGGTGGCGAGACCGGCCAGCGCCTGTGACTTGCGGATGTGCTCGGCCTGGTGGATGTTCTCGATGGCGACGAGCTGGATGAAGTCGCGGTGCGCGTCGTGGTGGTCGAAGGTCAGCTCGGCCAGCGTGCGGATCGCCTCGACCGGGTCCAGGTGCTCGACGTCGACCGTGCGCTCGGCCGCGCGGACCTCGGCGTACGCCTTCTCCAGCACCGCGATGTAGAGCCGCTCCTTGCTGCCGTAGTAGTAGTAGATCATGCGCTTGGTGGTGCGCATCCTGGCGGCGATCTCGTCGACCCGCGCACCGGCGTAGCCGTGGCGCGCGAACTCGTGCTGGGCGACCTCGAGGATCTCCGCCCTGGTGCGGTCGGCGTCCCGCTGGCGTTCGGTGGTGGCGGGCTGCGAGGTCATTGACCCATCTTAGGATGGCCCGCGTGCTGCACGGCGAGCCGGATCGGGGCGTTGACGGCGCCGTAGCCCCGGTAGCCGCCGACGCGCTGGACGATCTCGAAGAAGACACGTCCCACGGTGACGGTGTACATGTGCAGGAACTCACCGTGCTCGTCCCTGTCGTACAGCACGCCCAGCCGGCGCAGCTCGGGATCGACGGCATGGCGGTCCTCCAGATCGTCGTAGTAGTTGCCCGGGATGGGCAGCAGCAGCTCCGGATGCCTTGCCCGCAGCGCGCGAGCGACGGACAGCAGGTCGTCGCTGGCCAGGGCGACGTGCTGCCACGGCGTGTCACCCGCGCCGACCTGGGCGATGTTGAGCACCATCCGCACCTGTTCCGCGGCCCCGGCGGCCCCGGCACCCCCGTCCGTCGTGCCCGTGCCCGCGGCGGACACCGGCGTCGTGGACATCGCCCTGCTGCGCAGCAGGCCGTAGGGGTCGGGCAGCTCCAGGCTCTCCTGCGGGCGCAGTCCCAGCACGCTGCCGTAGAACAGCGCGGCCTCGTCGAAGTGGTGCCAGGGCTGGGTGAGCGCCACGTGGTCGATGTGGGTGATCCGCCCGGGAACGGCCTCCACCGTCCCGGCGGCGGGGTCACCGGGGTCGCCGGAGCCGACGAAGTCGCCGAGCCAGGCGGTGTCGCAGAAGAAGAGCGCGGTGCCGTCCGGGGCGGCGATCGCGTCCAGCGAGGCGTCCCGCGGGGCGCGCTCGCGCGGGAGCACCGGCGCCAGCAGCGTCTCGGCGTGCTTGACGGCCCGCGCGGGATCCGGGCTGTCCAGGCCGAGGGCGACCAGGGCGGGATCGGTCCCGGCGGCGTTGAGCAGCATCCGGGCCTCGCCCTGGGTCCACAGCTCGACCGGTTTGCTGGTGTGCGAGCCGGTACGGGTGAAGCCGAGCGCGCTCAGCACGCCGCTCAGGGAGCCGTCGGCGTCGGCGAGTTCGGCGAAGGCAAAGCCGGTGGGCACGGCGGGGTGCGCGGCGCCCCGCAGGGTTTGTTCCAGGGCGATGAGCGAGCGCATGCCGTCGCGGGCGGTACGGCCGGTGTCGGCCTGGCGGAAGTGGTCGTTGAACACCTCCAGCGACAGCGGCCCGTCGTATCCGGCGTTCAGCGCGTGCCGGACCAGCCCGGCGACGTCCAGGGTGCCCTGGCCGGGGAAGCAGCGGTAGTGGCGGCTCCACTGCAGCACGTCCATGGAGAGCAGCGGCGCGTCGGCGAGCTGCAGGAAGAAGATCTTCTCGCCGGGGATGGCCTCGATGCCGATCGGGTCGGAGCCGCGCGACAGGATGTGGAAGCTGTCCAGGCAGGTGCCCAGGTTGGGGTGGTCGGCCATCCGGACGATCCGCCAGGCGTGCAGGTACTCGTTGACGTGCCGGCCCCAGGCCAGCGCCTCGTAGGCGATCCGGATGCCGTGCTCGGCGGCCCGCTCGGCGAGCCGCCGCAGCTGCTCGGCGGCGAGGGCGTCGTCGCCGATCGAGGCGGGCGAGACGTTCGAGCAGACCAGCAGCAGGTCCGCGCCGAGGCGCTCCATCACCCGGAACTTGCGCTCGGCCCTCTCCAGGTTCGCCTCCAGCACGGCGGCGGGTACGGCCTCGAAGTCGCGGAACGGCTGGTAGAGGTCGATGCCGAGGCCGAGGTCGGCGGCGCGGGCGCGGATCTCCTCAGGCGGGTGCGGGCAGACGAGCAGGTCGTTCTCGAAGATCTCCACCCCGTCGAACCCCGCGGTGGCGATCGCGATGAGCTTCTCGGTGAGGGTGCCGCTGACGGATACGGTGGCGATGGACGTGCGCATGGCTCCTTCTCGGGTGGTGGCCTGGCCGGGTTCCCAGGTGGTGACCGGGCCGGTCGGTGGCAATCAGGTTCCGTCGGTGGTGACCGGGTCGGTCGGTGGCGGTCAGGCAGGTCGGTGGCGATCGGGTCGGTCGGTGGTGACCGGTCGGTCGGTGGCGGTCAGGCCGGTCGGTGGTGACCAGACCAGTCGGTGGTGACCGGTCGGTCAGTGGTGGTCAGGCCGGTCGGTGGCGATCAGGGCGGTCGGATGGATGGGTTCTCAGGCGGCACCCCTGCCGAACGGGGTCTCAGGCGGCGCCCTTGCCGAACAGGTGGTCAGGTGGCGACCAGGTCGGTCAGGTGGGCGAGCATCCGCTCGCTGTCCGGGGTGCGGCCGGTGAAGAGGCGGAAGGCGTGCGCGGCCTGGAAGACGACCATGCCCCCGCCGTCGAGCGTCCGGCACCCCAGGGCGCGGGCCTGCTTGAGCAGCTCGGTCTCCAGCGGCCGGTAGACGATGTCGGCCACCCACAGCCCGGGGTGGAGCAGCTCGACCGGCAGCGGCAGCCCGGGGTGGAGCGCCATGCCGGTGGGGGTGGCGTGCGCCAGGCCGTCGGCGCCGGCGAGCAGTCCGGGCAGGTCGTCCTGGGCGGCGGGGCGGGCCCGTTCGCGCCCGAAGCGGTCGCCCAGCCGGGCGGCCAGCGCCGTCGCCCGCCCGGGGTCGGCGTCCACGACGGTGACCTGGCCCGCGCCCATGGTCAGCAGCGCGTGCGCGATCGCCGCTCCCGCGCCTCCCGCGCCGAGCTGGACGACGCGCCGGGTGGGCGCGTCCGGCAGTCCCCGGTCGAACGACTCGGCGAAGCCCGTCCAGTCGGTGTTGTGGCCGACGGCCCGCTCGCCGTCGAAGACGACCGTGTTGACGGCGCCCAGCATGCGGGCGTCCTCCGACAGCTCGTCCAGGTGCGGGATGACGGCCTGCTTGCACGGGTGGGTGATGTTGAGCCCGTCGTAGCCGAACCGGCGGGCCGTGCGGACCAGCTCCCCCACGTCCTGCCCCAGGCTGTCGGTGTCGAGCAGGCGGTAGACGTACCGCAGCCCGTGGTGGGCGGCCTCGCGCTCGTGCAGCGGCGGGCTGAGCGAGGGGCCGATGCCCGAGCCGATCAACCCGGTCAGGTACGAGGCCATCAGTTCTCCCTCTTCAGCGGGTGCGCCAGATGGATCGGCGCGAGGACGTACCCGTGCGCCCCGGCGCCGCGGATCACGGCGTCGATCGGCACGCCTTCGTGGTCGCTCTGCCGGAAGTCCACCTCGGGACCGGGTGTGGCGCCGACGCGGTGGCACCGCGCCCGGATGCCGGCGAGTGCCGCGCCGCCGTACGGGTGCGGCTCGCGACGGCCGGGGAGGTTGAGGTTGGACCCGTCGAGGACCATGACGCCAGGCATCGCTCTCCAATGTACGTACTAGTACGTTAGCTGACCAGGCAGGCGCACGGACCGGGCCGGAGCGGCCAGGCGACAGCGCCAGGACACCCTTCCCATTCATGTGCCATTTTTATGTACGAACTAGTGAGTTCGTTATAGCGCATGACGCCCCCGCTTTCCAGTCAGCCGGCCGGGGCGGGGTCACGCCGGGGCGCCGCTCCGGGCCTCCGCACGGCTCCGCCGCCGGTAGCCGCCGGGCGGGGTGCCGTGCTCTCGCTTGAAGGCGTTGGCGAAGGCGAACTCCGAGGTGTACCCGACCCGGGCGGCCACCTCGCCGAGCGGGGCGTCGGACTCGCGGAGCAGCCGGGCGGCGGCGGTCATCCGCCACCAGGTCAGGTAGGTGAGGGGCGGACGGCCGACCAGGGCGGTGAAGCGCCGGGAGAAGGCCGCCCTGGACAGTCCCGCCCTGCCGCCGAGCGTCTCGACCGTCCACGGGAGGGCGGGGTCGCGGTGCAGGGCGTGCAGCGCGGCGCCGATCGCCGGGTCGGCGAGGGCCGCGGCCCAGCCGGTGGCCGTACCGCGCTCGGACTGCTCGTCGAACCAGGTCCGCAGGATGTAGAGCAGCAGCATGTCGAGCAGGGCGGGCACTATGGTGTCCACGCCGAGGCGGGGGGCGTCGAGCTCGCCGCCGAGGAGGTCGACGGCGGCGCGCAGCTCGGGGTGGTGCCCCAGGCGGGCGGGCAGGTGGACGATCTCCGGCAGGTCGCCCAGGAGCGGATGGGCCCGGCCTGGATCGAGCCGGTATCCGCCGCAGAGGGTCACGGTGACCGCCTGCGGGCTGCCGTCCCCGACCTCCCCCACGCTCGCGGAGGCGTAGCGGTCCTCGAACCGGGAGTCGTTCAGCGGGTCGCAGGCGGGTCCGGTCAGCGGGGTGCCGGGGCTGTCGGCGAGCGCGTAGCCGCCTCCGTGCGGCAGGAACACCACGTCGCCGACGTTCAGCGTGACGGGGACGCCGCCGTCCGGGGGGATCAACCGGCACGATCCCTGAAGGACCACCTGGAAACCGGCGGACCCGCGCACCGCGGGGAAGCGCTGCCCCCAGGGAGCGTGCCACCGGACGCGCGCCGAACGGGGCTCACCGGCGCGCATCGCGGCGATCACGTCACTGAGCACGTCCATCGCGCGAGTCTATCCGGCGGCTCCCCGAAGACGAATACGCATGAAAACGAGATAATCACACATTGGATGTCTCTCTACGGGCTCATACGGTTGGCGGACACAAGGTGATCAACCGTAGGAGGAGCCTTCATGGCGGGTCAGCGCGGGATCCTGGTGATCGGGGCGACCGGCACGATCGGCCGGCAGGTCGTGGCCCAGGCGCTGGAGGCGGGCGCCGAGGTGCGCGCGGCGGCCCGAGATCCGGAGACGGCCGGGCTTCCCGGCGGCGCCGAGGTCGTGCGCGCCGACCTGGCCGACCCCGACAGCCTGCGCGCGCCCCTGGACGGGGCCGAGGCCGTCTTCCTCCTCTGGCCCTTCGCCACCGCCGAGGGGATGCCCGCGCTCCTGGACATGATCGCCGCACACGCCCGCCGCGTCGTCTACCTCTCCTCGGCCGCCGTACGCGACCACGAGCGGCGGATCGAGGGGATGATCGAGCGGTCCGGGCTGGAACGGACGTTCCTGCGGCCGCACGCCTTCGCGGCCAACACCCTGCGGTGGGCCGGGCAGATCCGCGCCGAGGCCGTCGTGCGCGAGCCGTACGGCGCGGCCGCGATGCCCCCGCTGCACGAGCGGGACCTCGCGGCGGTCGCGGTGCGCGCGCTCACCGGCGACGGGCACGACGGCGCGGCCTACGAGCTGGCCGGTCCCGAAACACTGACCCAGGCCGAGCAGGCGAGAGTCATCGGGGAGGTGATCGGCCGCCCGGTGCGCTGGGAGGAGACCTCGCCCCGGGCCGCGCGGGAGCGGATGCTCGAACGGGGCTGGCCCCCCGAGGCCGTGGACGGCGTCCTGCGGGCCCAGGCCGGGATGGTGACCTCGCCGAGAGCGGCCACCGCCACGGTGGAGGAGGTCACCGGAGTCCCGGCACGCACGTTCCGCGCCTGGGTGACCGACCACGCGGACCGGTTCCGCACCCCGTGAAGCCCGCCGTCCCGTTGCACAGGCGTCTTGTCGACGCGGGTATCCCCTGAACACGGGTATCCCGTGAAAGCGGCCACCCCGGAGACGTGCGCCCTGTGAACGGCGCCCGCCCCCACGGGGTGACGGCCCGGAACCAGCCGAACCCGAACCCGAACCCGAGCCGGCCGAAGCCAGGTCAACCGGAGCCGGGCCAGCTAAAGCCGGATCAACCGGAGCCGGGTCAGCCGAAGTCGAAGAAGATCGTTTCCTTCTCGCCCTGCAGGTGGATGTCGAAGCGGTAGCGGTCCTCCCCCTCCCGGGCGGCGAGCAGCGTGTGCGCGCGCTCGGGCGGCAGCGAGTCGAGGAAGGCGTCGTGGGCGAGGTAGACGCGGGTGTAGAGGTGGTGCAGCAGGCCGCGGGCGAACACGCACACGCTGACGTAGCCGTTGCCGGGCACGAGCGTGCGCAGCGTCCAGCGGCCGTCGGCCTCGGTGGGCACCCGGCCGAAGCCGGTGAAGTCGACGCCGTTCCTGCCGATGACCGCGCCGTTCACCGGGTCGCGGCGCAGCGTGCCGGGCGCGCCGGTGAGGTCGCCGGACGGAGACGCCTGCCAGAACTCCAGCAGCGCGTCCGGCACCGGATCGCCCGCGCCGTCGTAGACGTACCCGTGCAGGGTGATCCCGCCGGTCGCGATGTCACCGCCGCCGGGGAACGGGAGCGCGTAGCCGTAGAAGGGGCCGACGGTCTGCGAGGGGGTGGGGTTCACCGGTCCTCCTCCGTCCAGGTCGCGGCGGGGCCGTCCAGGACGATGTCCCACCGGTAGCCGAGGGACCACTCGGGAACGGACAGGTCGTGCTCGTAGGCGGCGATCATGCGCTGCCGGGCCCGCTCGTCGGTGACGGAGTTGAAGATCGGGTCGTAGGGGAACAGCGGGTCGTTCGGGAAGTACATCTGGGTGACCAGGCGCTGGGTGAAGGCCGTGCCGAAGACCGAGAAGTGGATGTGCGCGGGGCGCCAGGCGTTGGTGTGGTTGCGCCATGGGTAGGCGCCGGGCTTGATCGTCGTGAAGGCGTAGCCGCCGTCGTCGCCGGTGAGGCAGCGGCCGACGCCGGTGAAGTTGGGATCGAGCGGGGCCGGGTGGTCGTCGCGCTGGTGCGGGTAGCGGCCGGAGGCGTTGGCCTGCCAGATCTCCACGAGCTGGCCGCGCACCGGGCGGCCGTTCCTGTCGAGGACGCGGCCGTGCACGGTGATGCGCTCGCCCAGCGGCTCGGCGAGGTGCTGCCTGGTCAGGTCGGCGTCGAGCGCGGTGACGTCGGTGACGCCGAAGACCGGCCCGGCCAGCTCGGCCGCCTCCGGGTCCTTGAGCGCGATCAGCGGTTGTCTCGGATGGCGGAGCGCGGTGCTGCGGTAGGGGCCGTAGTCGCGGGATGGGTGGTGCGCCTCCCGTCCGTCACCGTCGGCCCGGAGCGCGCGGAGCTCGCGGAGCTCGGCGATCTCGCGGTCGATGTCGGCCTGCGTGAGGGGTGTTGACATGAACTCCTGCCTTTCGGGAACGACGGCGAGGCCCTGACCGGCACCGGCGTGCGGGGAGGCGCGGCCGGTGCCGTCCGCCCCGGCCACGGGGACGCCCCTCATGCCCGCACCTCCGCGTCCGTACGATCGCGCAGCTCCGCCAGGCTCACCCCGGGCGCGGTCTCCACCAGCGCCAGCCCCTCCCCCGTGACGTCGAGGACGCCGAGGTCGGTGATGATGCGGTGCACGCACTCCTTCCCCGTGAGGGGCAGCGAGCACCTTTCGATGATCTTCGGCGAGCCGTCCTTGGCGACGTGATCCATGATCACGATGACCCTGCGGGCGCCGTGGACCAGGTCCATCGCCCCGCCCATGCCCTTGACGAGCCTGCCGGGGACCATCCAGTTGGCCAGGTCACCACGGGCCGAGACCTGCATCGCGCCCAGCACCGCCACGTCGATGTGCCCCCCTCGGATCATGCCGAACGACAGCGAGGAGTCGAAGAACGACGCGCCGGGGAGCACGGTCACCGTCTCCTTGCCCGCGTTGATCAGGTCGGGGTCGACCGCGTCCGGCGCGGGATAGGGGCCGACGCCGAGGATGCCGTTCTCCGAGTGCAGGATCACGTCCGTGCCCGGCGGCAGGAAGGAGGGGATGCGGGTGGGCAGGCCGATGCCGAGGTTGACGTAGTCGCCGTCGCGCAGCTCGTCCGCCGCGCGCGCGACCATCTGGTCACGGCTCCAGCTCATGAGGTGGCCCCCTCCCGCTCCGCGGGCGCGGAGGTGGTACGCCGCTCGACGGCCTTGTCGGCGGCCTGCTCCGGGGTGAGCGGCACGACGCGCTGGACGAACACCCCGGGCAGGTGGATCTCGTCGGGGTCGAGCTCGGTCAGCTCCTCGACCTCGGCGATCGTGACCCGCCCGGCCATCGCGGCCAGCGGGTTGAAGTTCCTCGCGGCCTTGCCGAACACGAGGTTGCCGTGCCGGTCCCCCCTGGCCGCCCGTACCAGCGCGAAGTCGGTGGTGATGCCGTGCTCCAGCACGTAGGCCCGGCCGTCGAACTCGCGTACCTCCTTGGGCGGCGAGGCGAGCACCACCGAGCCGTCCGGGCCGTGCCGCAACGGCAGCCCGCCGTCGGCGACGGGCGTGCCGACCCCGGCCGGGGTGTAGAAGGCGGGGATGCCGCAGCCGCCCGCGCGCAGCCGCTCGGCCAGGCTGCCCTGCGGGGTGAGCTCCACCTCCAGCTCCCCCGTCAGGTACTGCCGGGCGAACTCCTTGTTGTCGCCGATGTAGGAGGCGGTCACCCGGCCGATCCGCCCGGCCTCCAGCAGGACGCCCAGGCCGCCGCCGTCCACGCCGCAGTTGTTCGACACCACGCCGATCCCGCGCACCCCCGTGTCGTACAGGGCCTGGATCAGCACGTTCGGGATGCCGCTCAGGCCGAACCCGCCCACCGCGAACGACGCGCCGTCGCGCACATCCGCCAGGGCCTCCGCGGCCGTGGCGATCACCTTGTCCCCGCGGTCTCCGCGCACGACACTCCGTTCGGCCAGGCGTTCGCTGTGTTCGCTGTGCTCATCGTGTTCGTCGTGTTCGCTGTGCGAACTTTGGTTCATTATCGCGCACTTGAGTATGTGTACCGGCGACCCTCCTGTCAAAGCGCACCTGCCACACCAGCAGGAGACAGCGCGCACGACGGTCGTACCGCATGTCGTACCGCGTACGGCGATCGCGTCAGGCGGCACCGGTTCGCGCGGCGGTGACGACCACCGTGGCGTAGGGCATCGTGAAGCCGCCCCCCATCGCGTCGATGGCCTCCCCCGCGCCCTCCAGCACCTCCGCCAGCCGGTCCGGCGGGAGCCGGGTGAGCGCGCCGGAGGTGGGCAGCTGGTCCAGCCACGACTCACGGGTGTAGGAACACTCCCAGTCGAACCGCCACTGCTCCGGCTCGCCGAACCCGCCCACCTCCCGGATCCCGTCGGCGGCCCTGGTGAACAGCGCCTGGTATCCCTCCAGGGCGTTCCCCGCCCCCTGGAAGACGAACGGCGAGTCGGGCACCACCCGCCGGTAGACCTCGGCGAACGCCTCCGCCACGCCGGGCGGGAGCTGGAACACGTGCCAGAACGCCGCCAGCCGGCCACCGGGCCGCAGCACCCGCGCCGCCTTGGCGGCTCCCGCCACCGGGTCCACCCAGTGCCAGGCCGTCCCGGCGACGACCGCGTCGAACTCCCGGCCGGCGGGGTCCCAGTCCTCGAACGTCGCCACCTCGACCTCGATCCCGCCGCTCCGCGCGAAGCCGGCCATCCGCGCGTCGGGCTCGACGCCGAGCACCTCGCAGCCGGCCGCCCGGAACTGCCGGGCCGCTATGCCGGTGCCGCAGCCGACGTCGAGGACGCCGGGCCCGGGACTGGCGGCGACGATCCGGCCGACCATCGCGTCGGGGTAGCGGGGCCGGGCGCGGTCGTAGCGTTCGGCGTCCGAGCCGAACGACTCCGCCACCTGCCGGTGCCGATGAGGATCGTTCTTGGGAAGGGGCGCTCCGGCCGACGATATAGTGGGCATGTGCCCACCGTAGTGGGCACATGCCCACTCGTCAACGGACGGGTTCTTCGATCGAAAGCGGGGATGCACGTGCCGACGGGGGTGGCCATGCGCGACGCGCGCGAGCAGCTGTTCGACGCCGCCGAGCGCGTCCTGCTCAGGGACGGGCCGAACGCGCTGACCAGCCGGGCGGTCACCACGGAGGCCGACTGCGCCAAGGGGGTCCTGCACCGGCACTTCGCCGACTTCGACGCCTTCCTCGCCGAGCTCGTGCTGGACCGCGTCGCCCGGATCGGCGCCCAGGCCACCGCCCTGCGCGACTCCGCCGGGACCGGCACCGTCGCCGGCAACCTCGCCGGCGCGCTGACGGAGCTGTTCGAGACGGTCGCCGTGGCGATCGTCGGCCTCGTCATCTCCCGGGACGACCTGCGCGCCCGGCTGCGCCGGTCCGGATCGCCCGGCGTCCCAGTCCTGGCGGAGGCCGGGGCCATGCTCGCCGCCTACCTCACCGCCGAGTGCGAGATGGGCCGCATCGCGGCGGACGCCGACGTCGAAACGCTCGCGTTCACGCTGGTCGGGGCCGGGCACCTGCTGTACGCCGGCACGGGGGGCACCCCGCCCGAGGCCGGGGCCGTCGACAGGATCGTGACCACGGTCGTCGCCGACGTCGTGCAGAGACGGCTGCTCTGAGCGCCCGTCCGCGACGTCGGGCCGCGAGCGCGGCACCGGCGGCTCGACGTCGCAACAGGGACGGCCGCACGGAACCGCGCCCAATCGCACAGGGACGGCCGCACGGAACCGCGCCCGCCCGATGGCCCGCCCGTCAGTCCATCTCGACG
This sequence comes from Streptosporangium sp. NPDC002524, assembly GCF_040295985.1. NCBI lineage: Bacteria > Bacillati > Actinomycetota > Actinomycetes > Streptosporangiales > Streptosporangiaceae > Streptosporangium > Streptosporangium sp. NPDC002524. The sequence goes on from NZ_JBEOWK010000009.1 coordinate 110,569, forward strand.
TCGTCGAGGAGCCGGAGCAGGCGCGAGAGCACCCGGACGCAGCCGTCGACCTCGGCGTCGGTGAGGTCGTCGCCGACCTGGCCGAGCATCGCGCGCTCGCGGGCGATCACGGCGCCGATGACGGCCGCGCCCCCGGCGGTCAGCCGGATGAGCGAGGACCGCTTGTGCGCCGGGTTCTCGACGGACTCGACGAGGTGCCGGGCGGCCGCCTCGTTGACCATCCGCTGCACGAACTGGCGGCTCAGCGCCTGGGCCCGACCCATCTGCGGGACGGTCATCGGCCCGTGCCCGTGGAGCATGTTCAGCACGGCCCGGACCCCGACCGACAATCCCTCGCCCGGCACGTCCTGCTCCACCTTGCGCTGCGCCCGCCGGTACAGCGGCCCCACCAGGTCGAACACCTCGGCGAGCCGGTCGGCCGGCTCCCGTCCTGTTTCCGTCACTCCACCATGATGACACCTAGGTTGTCATCATGGCGATAACATGACACCTTAGGTGTCATGAGTGACCTGTTCTGGCGCGAAGCCGGCTCTGGCCCACCCCTCGTCCTGCTGCACGGCGGCTTTCTCGGTCATGGCATGTGGGACGCGCAGATCCCCGCCTTCGCGCCGTACCACCACGTCATCGCGCCCGACGCCCGCGGCCACGGCCGGTCCCCCAACGCGACCGAGCCGTTCCGCCACACCGACGACCTCGCCGCGCTGCTCCGTCACCTCGGCACCGGTCCCGCGGTCCTCGTCGGCGTGTCCATGGGGGCCGCCGTCGCGGTCGACACCGCCCTGGAGCACCCCGAGCTGGTCAGGGCCCTGGTCGTCAGCGGCGCCGGGACCGGCGAACCGTACTTCACCGACCCGTGGACCACCCGGAGCCTCGCCACCTGGACCTCCGCGATGGCCGCCGGCGACCTGGTCGCCTCGATCGAGGCGTTCACGCTGTTCGCGGCGGGCCCGTACCGGACCCTCGACGAGGTCGACCCCGACGTCGTACGCCGCCTGCGCCGCATGGCCGCGGAGACCATGGGCAAGCACACCGCCGACGAACCCGACTGGCTCGTCCCGGTGCGCGACACCTGGGCCCGCGCCGCCGAGATCGACGTCCCGGTGCTGGCCGTCCACGGCGCCGTCGACTCCCCCGACCACATCGGCATGGCCGGACGCCTCGCGGAAACCGTCGCCCACGGCCGCGCCGTCTCCGTCGGCGACGCCGCCCACTACCCCAACATGGAACGTCCCGGCGTCTTCAACGAGATCCTCGCGGACTTCCTCCGCACGACCTGACGGCACGGGTGAGGCGTGACGCGAAACCGGCTTCCGAGGCCGGTCACGAAAGGGCCGGGCGTGGAAGGGCCGGACGTGGAAGGGCCGGGCGTCCGATCGGACGCCCGGCCCCGCTACCGGCTCAACGGTCCCCTACCGTGAGGCCGGTCGCTCAGATCTCGCAGTTCTCCTCGGTCTCGCCGGTGCAGGTGTCGGTGTTGGCTCCGCCGTCGGTCGTGTCGTTGCCGCCACGGCCGTGCAGGAAGTCGTCACCGGTGCCGCCGACGAGGACGTCGCGGCCGCTGCCGCCCCAGAGGGTGTCGTGGCCGGCCGAGCCGAAGATCTCGGTGAACCGGTTGACGGTGTCGTTGTTGACGATGTCGTCGCCCTGGCGCATGTTGACCATGATCGTGCTGGCGTTCGCGCAGCTGACCCCGCCGGAGATCGGCTGGCAGTCGGTGTCGCTGGAGGTGACGCCCGCCCCGGTCACCCTGATGAGGCCGCTGCCGCCCTCGGCAAGAGTGATCAGGTCGGATCCGGTCGTGCCGGTGACCGACAGGCCGCCGAGGCTCACGGTCACGTTGATCGGCGCGGCCGCCTGGGCGGGAGCCGACAGCGACACCATGCCGGCCAGACCGGCGATGGTGAGAGCGAGAGCGGCGATGTGACGACGCATTTTCATTCAGTCCTTCGATTCGATGGTCCCGGCCCCCGTCGGGCCGATGACCCAAGGAAAGCGCCTCAGACCCCCTCCGGTCTGTGCCGAAATGCGCGCCCGCTGTCGGCCCAAATACCTACGGGACGAAGACGGAACAAGGCAGGTGTAGACGAGAGGGCCATCGGTCGCCGGCCTGTCACGTCCGGCTCGCGACGCCCGAGATCGAGTGGAGCGGCTCCGGCGCGCACCGGGCCGTTCTCGTGCCCTCCGGGGTGAAGGGCCGCCGCTGAGAATGTCGAGAACGGCCCGGCGGCTTCGTCCCAGGGGTGGGACGCGACCACCGTGGCCGCGTCCCACCGAGGAGGCCAAGCATGACGATCCAGCGGATGGACAACGTCCTCATCGTTGTCGACGACCTCGACGCCGTCGTCTCGTTCTTCGTCGGACTCGGCATGGAGCTGGAAGGCAGGGCGCCGGTCGAGGGACGTTGGGTGGAGCGCGTCATCGGCATCGACGACGTCCGGCAGGAGGTCGCGATGCTGCGGACCCCGGACGGCCACGGCCGGATCGAGCTGGCGATGTTCCGCACGCCGAAGGCGATCGGCCCCGGGCCGAAGGACGCGCCGGTGAACACGCCGGGCATTCGTCGCATCATGTTCGCCGTCGACGACATCGAGGACGTCGTCGCCCGCCTGCGCGCCCACGGCGCCGAACTCGTCGGCGAGCTCGCGCGCTACGAGGACAGCCACCGGCTCTGCTACGTCCGCGGCCCCGAGGGCATCATCGTCGGACTTGCTCAGCAGCTCGGCTGAGGGCGCCGAAAGGGACCCCCGCCGACGTGTCGTACGGCATGGCATTGGCCTTGTTCAGGACAACCGGGGTGGCCGAGGAACTCCCGGACGCTGATACGCCGATGGCCGAGGAGCCGGTGACCACGGCATGGCGTTGGCCTCACCCGGGACAACGGGGGTGGCCGATGAGCTCCCGGACGCTGATGCGCCGAGGTCCGCGGAGCCGGTGACCGTGGCCCACGCGGTGGACTTCCGGGCGTCTCCTTCTCCGGGCCGGGGGTCGCCGTGGCGTCCACGGCCGGTTCCGCCGGGTTCCAAGGGATCGGCAAAGCACACCGGGAAGATCTTGAAGGAGAGTGGTGTCACAGCGCGGAGTGGCAGGTGGATGAGCGGGCATCTCTCCGGTGGGGAGCCCAGCCGCTCTCCGGCGGGGGCCCGGCCGCGCGCGCTTCGCGCCGATCGGCGACGGCGTCACGCAGGCGCTCCCACCACCGTCCAGTGAACGGCGATCCAGGAGAAGCCCATGGCCACCACGCCCAAGCAGCCCGTCACCGACGACAGCATCGTCGTCCGCCAGCTCAGCCACTACCAGTTCAGCTGGGTCGCCGGTAAGCCGGGCCAGTCCGGCACCTACACCCTGCAACTCGTCCTGGACCAGGGCGCCTGGGAGGAGGTGCTGACGCTGGAACCCTACGACGCCCGCAATCTCCAGGCTCTGCTGTCCAGCGCCGGGACCGTTTTCTACGACGTCCGGCGGCGCACCCTGATGTTCGGCACCACTCCCGCCGGTCACCGCTGAGCGGAGGCCGTCGCCGGTTCTCCGGGAGAGGTTTCCACAGGTGGCCGATGTGACCGAGGACCCCGGACGACTCCGCAAGCGTGTTTTGCGCAGGCCCGCTCACCTCACCCGGCCGACGCCCGCTCAACGCCCCGGACGACCGGGATCATCCGGGGTCGTCCGGCGAACCGGCCGGCCGGAAGCTTGAAGATCGTCAAGCTGCGTCGGGCGGATAGGGTGATCGCGATCGCCCCCCGATGGTGAAGGAGCCGCCGATGACCGCCGACCCGATCATGACCAGGATCGGCCAGGGGGTGGAGCTGCACCACCACCAGGGTCAGCGCGATGCCGCCCGCGACCTGTTCGCGCAGGTCTGGGAGGACATCGGAGGCGAGCAGGGCGACCCGCTGCACGTCTGCGTCCTCGCCCATTCGATGGCCGACGTGCAGGACGACGTGCAGGAGGAGCTGATGTGGGATCTGCGGGCACTCGCCGCCGTCGAGCTGGTCACCGACGAGCGGGTGAGCCAGGCCGGGGTGCCGCTCTCGGTGGCCGGTCTGCATCCGTCGCTGCACCTCAATCTGAGCGAGTGCTACCGCAAGCTGGGCGATCTCGACCGCGCCCGTGAACACCTCGGGCAGGCGCGGGCCGGGATCGGCGCGCTGGGCGACGACGAGTACGGGCGGCTCATCAAGGGCGGCCTGGAGCAGGTGGCCGAACAGCTGGACAACGCCATCTGACAACGCCATCTGACCGCGCCCCGGCGAATCCTCCCGGCATCGCGGCGTCCCGGGCGTCACAGCGTCCCGACATCACGGCGTCCCGGCATCACGGCCACGGCCGAATCGGACGGCTCACCCCGGAACCCGCTCCCGCCCAGCCGGCCTCGTCTCGCCTCGTGCGAAACGAGGCGAGACGAGGCGAGGCCTGCTGAGTGGTCGGGACGCCCGGGAGCGGCCGGGGCCGGGTGCCGCCTCAGGTCCGCCGGACGCCGATGAGCCGTTGCAGCAAAATGAACGCGAACAGCAGCAGGCCGATGAAGATCTTGGTCCACCAGGAGCTGAGGGTCCCCTCGAAGCTGATGATCGTCTGGGTCAGGCCGAGCACGAGGATGCCCAGCACGGTGCCGAAGAGATAGCCCGAGCCGCCGGTGAGCAGCGTGCCGCCGATGACGACGGCCGCGATGGCGTCCAGCTCCATGCCGACGGCGTGCAGCCCGTACCCGGACAGCATGTAGAACGACAGCAGGATCCCGCCGAGCGCGGAGCACAGCCCGCTGATCGTGTAGACGGCGATCTTCGTCCGGCCCACCGGAAGGCCCATGAGCAGCGCCGACTGCTCGCTGCCGCCGACGGCGTAGACCGTGCGGCCCAGCCGCGTGTGGTGCAGCACGTACGCGGCCACCAGCACCACGACCGCGGCGATCACCACGCTCGGCGAGATCCACATCTCGCCGCCCAGGTCGATCCTGGTCTGCGCGAAGGCGGTGAAGACGCCGTCGGTGATCGGGATCGAGTCGGTGCCGATCGTGTAGCACAGCCCGCGGGCCAGGAACATCCCGGCGAGGGTCGCGATGAAGGGCTGGACCTGGAAGTAGTGGATGATCGCCCCCATCCCGGCTCCCAGCGCCGCGCCGATGGCCAGCACCAGCACGATCACCACCGGCGCCGGCCAGCCCTGGTTCGTGACGAGGCTCGCCGTGACCATCGTGGACAGCGCCACCACCGCGCCCACCGACAGGTCGATGCCGCCCGCGAGGATCACGAACGTCATGCCGACGCCGACGACGAGCAGGAACGCGTTGTCGACGAAGACGTTGAGGATCACCTGGCCGCTGGCGAACCCCTCGTACCGGATGCCGCCGGCCGCGAACATCGCGGCGAGCAGGCCCGCGGTCACCGCGACCGGGACGTATCTGCGGGGGATCGCGAGCCGTCCGGCCGGGCCGGTCAGGGTGGTGCCCGTCATCTGTTCCTCACCGTCTCTTCCCGTGCCTGCTCGCCGGTGGCCACGTCCGCCGGAGGACCCTGCGGAGCGTGGGGCGGCGGGGCCGGGCGCCTGCCCCACCCGAACGCCTTCCGCCGGAAGGCCGGAGACTGCAGCAGGCATACGATCGTCACCACGAGCGCCTTGAACAGCAGCGTCGTCTCCGGCGGCACGCCGATCGAGTAGATCGTGGTGGTCAGGGTCTGGATGATCAGCGCCCCCAGCACGGTGCCGCCGAGCGAGAACCGGCCGCCCGACAGCGAGGTGCCGCCGATGACGACGGCCAGGATGGCGTCCAGCTCGATCCACAGCCCGGCGTTGTTGCCGTCCGCGCTGGAGACGTTGGAACTGATCATCAGCCCGGCGATGCCCGCGCACAGCCCGCAGAAGGTGTACGCCACGATCAGCACGCCCCGGGAGCGGATCCCGGACAGCCTGCTGGCCTCGGCGTTGCCGCCGACCGCCTCGATGAACATGCCCAGCGCCAGCCTCCGGGTGAGGAAGGCGGTCAGCGCCGTCAGCGCGATCACGACAAGGATGCCGAACGGCAGCGTGAGCCAGTAACCGCCGCCGACCAGCTTGTACGGGACGCTGTTGACCGTGATGATCTGCCCGTCGGTGATCAGCTGGGCCAGGCCCCGTCCCGCGACCATGAGGATCAGCGTCGCGATGATCGGCTGGATGCCGACGGCGGCCACCAGGAACCCGTTCCAGGCGCCGAGCGCGAGCGCCACCGCCAGCGTGACGCCGATCGCCGACAGCACGCCGCCGACGGAGTTCTGGTCGGCCAGGCCGCTGATCTGCACGCAGGCCAGCGCCCCGCCGATCGCCACCACCGAGCCGACCGACAGGTCGATGCCGCCGGTGGCGATGACCAGCGTCATGCCCAGCGCGACCAGGATCAGCGGCGCCCCGAAGCGGAGGATGTCGACGAGGCTGCCGTACAGGTGCCCGTCCCTCATCTGCACGTGCAGGAAGTTGTCGGTGAACGCCACGTTGAGCGCCAGCAGCGCGACCAGGATCACGACGGGCCACAGCAGCCGGTGTCTGAGCAACGCCGTCATGACGCGGCCCCGCTCGCGATCTTCCGCATCAGGACGTCGGTGGTGAGGGCGTCGTCGTTGTCGAGCTGGGCGACCAGCGTGCGGTCGCGCAGCACCCCGACCCGGTGACTGAGCCGCAGGACCTCCTCCAGCTCGGCGGAGACGAACAGCACGGCCATGCCCCCGTCGGACAGTTCGGCGACCAGCCGCTGGATCTCCGCCTTCGCGCCGACGTCGATCCCCCGGGTGGGCTCGTCGAGGATGAGCAGCCGGGGTTCCATGATCAGCCAGCGGGCCAGCAGCACCTTCTGCTGGTTGCCGCCGCTGAGGGTGCGGACCGGTTGCTCGGGGTCGCCCGGCCGGATGTTCAAAGTGGCGATGTACTTGGCGACCAGCTCGTCCTGCCTGCGCCGCGACAGCGGCCTGCTCCAGCCGCGCGCGGCCTGCAGCGCGAGGACGATGTTCTCGCGCACCGTGAGCTCGTCGACGAGTCCCTCCGCCCGCCGGTTCTCCGAGCAGAAGGCGATCCTCCGGTTCATCGCCGCCCGCGGCGTGCGCAGCGCGACCTGCCTGCCGCCGACCCGCAGCGAGCCGGTGTCGGCGTGGTCGGCGCCGAACAGCAGCCGCGCCAGCTCGGTACGGCCGGAGCCGAGCAGCCCGGCCAGCCCGACGACCTCCCCCTCCCTGATGGTCAGGGTGAAGGGGGCGACGGCGCCCGCCCGCCCGAGGTCGTGCGCCTCGACGAGCGGCTCCGCGACCCGGGCGGGCGGTTTCTCGTCGAGTCTCTCCAGGTCGGCCAGCTCCCGCCCGATCATCTTGGCGACCAGGTCGACCTGGGGGAGCTCGCGGGTGAGGTACTCCCCCACGAGCCTCCCGTCGCGCAGGACCGTCACGCGGTCCGACACCTCGTAGACCTGGTCGAGGAAGTGCGAGACGAACAGGATGGCGATGCCCCTCTCCTTCAGCCGGCGCATCACCCGGAACAGCTGGGCCACCTCGCCGGCGTCGAGGCTGGAGGTCGGCTCGTCGAGGATCAGCACCTTGGCCTCGACGTCGACCGCCCTGGCGATCGCGACCATCTGCTGCACGGCGAGCGAGCACGACGCCAGCGGCGCCGACACGTCGACGCGCAGGTCCAGGCGGCCCATCAGCTCCTCGGCCCGGCGGCGCGTCTCCTTCCACCGGATGCGGCCAAACCGGCGCGGCTCACGGCCCACGAAGATGTTCTCCGCCACCGAGAGGTTCCCGCACAGGTTGACCTCCTGGTAGACCGTGCTGATGCCGGCCCGCTGGGCGGCGGACGGGCCGGAGAAGGCGACCGGCTCCCCGGCCAGCTCGATCTCGCCCTCGTCGACGCCGTACACGCCGGTGAGGACCTTGATCAGGGTCGACTTCCCCGCGCCGTTCTCTCCCATCAGCGCGTGCACCTCGCCCGGCAGCAGCCGGAAGCCGACGTCGTCCAGGGCTTTGACGCCGGGGAATCGTTTGCCGATCCCGCTCATCCGTACGATCGGTGCCGGTGCGTCCATGCCGCGCTCCTCTCTTCCCGGGGTGGGCGGCTCAGTACTGGCGGGTGGGCAGGGCCTGCTTGGCCTGCTCCTGGGTGAAGGTGGTCTCCTCGGTCACCACGCGGGCCGGCACCTGCTCGCCCGCGACGACCTTCTTGGCCAGGTCCATCAGCTGGGGGCCGAGCAGCGGGCTGCACTCGACGATGAAGCTGATCTTCCCGTCGGCCAGGGCCTGCATCCCGTCCTTCACCGCGTCGACGGTGATGATCTTGATGTCCTTGCCCGGCACCTTGCCCGCGCCCTCGATCGCCTCGATCGCGCCCAGTCCCATGTCGTCGTTGTGCGCGTACAGCACGTCGATGTCCGGGGTGGACTTCAGGAACGCCTCCATCACCTCCTTGCCCTTGGCCCGGGTGAAGTCACCGGTCTGCGAGGCGGCGATCTTGAACTTCGGCTCGGCCGCGATCACCTCCGCGAAGCCCGCCTTGCGGTCGTTGGCCGGCGCCGAGCCGGTGGTGCCCTGCAGCTCGACGATGTTCACCGGGTCGGCCGAATCCTTGTACTCCTCCACCAGCCACTGACCGGCCTTCTTGCCCTCCTCGACGAAGTCCGAGCCCAGGAAGGTCTTGTAGAGGGTGGTGTCGGTGGAGTCGACCGCCCGGTCGGTGAGGATCACCGGGATCTTGGCGTTCTGCGCCTCCTTGAGCACCGTGTCCCAGCCCGACTCCACCACCGGCGAGAACGCGATGACGTCGACCTTCTGCTGGACGAAGGAGCGGATCGCCTTGATCTGGTTCTCCTGCTTCTGCTGGGCGTCGGAGAACTTCAGCTCCACCCCCGCCGTCTTCGCCGACTCCTGCACCGACTTGGTGTTGGCGGTACGCCAGCCGCTCTCCGCGCCGACCTGGGAGAAACCCATCGTGATCTTGCCGTCGCCGGCGGCACCGCCGCCCGCGCCACCGGCCGGCGCGCTCGTGCTGCCGCACCCTGTCATCGCCGTGGCGACGACGCCCGCCAGGACGAACGCTGAGACTTTTCGGAACATGGGGGGTGTCCTTTATGTGAGCGTTAACATTTTGGGCGGAAGACCGCGAACAGCGCCGATCTTCCGAGTGGACGGCTACCTCGGCCGGGTGCCGCCCGTCCGCGAGGTGATCGAGGGAACGCGCGAGACGTTCACCCGGCGCGCCCGCCGCGCGGATCCGTCCCGGCGCTACGCCGGCACCGCGCCGCGTCGCGGCCCCGAGCTTTCCGGATGCCCGTCCCGCACGCGCCCGGAGGCCTGCCGGGCATCCGGCGGACCGCCCGGCACGACACGCTCGCCGGCCCGGACGCCTTGGCGGCCACCGGCGGGTGGAGCCCCACACTTGTCTGCACGGCCGCTCCTCATCTCGCGTTGGACAAGACTGTGAACGCTAACAACCATGCCGTCAAGCGATCTCTTTATTACGGTCTAATCACACCGGAAACGTGAGACCGTGAGCTCCCGCGGTCGTCGCGGCCCCCGCCGCAGGTCGCGCGCCCGCCACCGGTCCGATCCGTGACGGCCCCCGGTGGCGGGCCTCCGCCCGCCACCGGTCCGCCCCATGACGCTCCCCGAGGCGGGTCCCCCACGCGCCACCGCTCCGATCCTTCGCGGCGCCCGCGACAGGTCCCCCACACGCCACCGCTTCGCCCCGCCGGTGTGCCGGCCGCCCCTTCGTCCCGTTATGACGCCCGCGACGGCCGCTGTTCCTTACGGTGCCCGCGACGGCCGCTTCGCCCCTGCTGCGGTGCTCGCGACGGCCGCCGCCTCGCCTCGTTACGGTGCCCGCGACGGCCGCCGCTTCCATCCACGGCGATGGTCCGGACGGGCTCGCGGGAAATTAGCGCCCGCGTGGCGTACGGCCGCCTCACCTGCGATCGGCGCCGGCCGATCTAAAGTGTTCTGTGCTCCGTCGCATGATCCACGGGCGGTACGGGGCGATCTCCCCTCACGCTTCGATAGCCGAGGTCAGGAGAAAACCCATGAATCGTATGTACCGCAGGCATGCCGCTACCGCTGGATGCGTCCTGGCGATCATCGCACTCACCTTCACCGCCGTTCCCGCCGATGCCGACCGGCGAGAGAGCGCCCCCGCGGGGGTGTCCGCGCCGGTCGTCCCGAGGGCCTTGGCCGTGCCACCGCCGCCGGGCATGCTGGAGGCCGTCCAGCGCGACCTCGACCTGTCTCCCCGGCAGGCCAGGGCCCGCCTGGCCAACGAGGCCCGCCTGATGCCGATCGCGGAGCGGCTGCGCGAGAGCCTCGGTGCCCGCTTCGGCGGCGCCTGGCTTCGCTCGAAGACCGCGGGCATCCTGGTGGTGGCGACCACCAGCGCCGCCGACGTCCCCATGATCCTCGCCGCGGGCGCCCAGGCCGAGATCGTCTCGAAGTCGCTGGCGGAACTGACGGAGATCAAGAGGAAGCTCGACGCCGCGTTGCCGCCCCGGCCGCTCGTGTCGAGCGTGCGCTACGTCGACATCAAGCGCAACAAGGTGGTCGTCCTGGCCCCCGAGCCCGCCCAGGCGCAGAACTACGTCCTGAGCGCCGACGTGGACCACGCCTCGGTGATCGTGCTGCCCTCCGACGAGGCCCCCCTGCCCCTGTTCGACCTGGTGGGCGGCACCGCCTACTACGTCGGCACCACCAGCCGCTGCTCGATCGGCTTCTCCGTGCGCAAGGGCGCCCAGAACGGTTTCGTCAGCGCCGGGCACTGCGGCAGGGCCGGTGCCACCACCACCGGCTTCAACCGCACCGCCCAGGGCGTCTTCCAGGGGTCGTCCTTCCCCGGCAGCGACTACTCCTGGGTCTCCGTCAACGACAACTGGAGGGCCACCCCGACGGTGGACAACGGCGAGGGGAGCACCGTGCCCGTCGCCGGCGACCGTGCCGCCGTCGAGGGCGCCTCGGTCTGCCGGTCGGGCTCCACCACCGACTGGCACTGCGGCCTCATCCAGCAGCGCGACGCCAGCGTCACCTACCCGCAGGGCACCGTCGCGCAACTGGTCCGCACCAGCGTGTGCGCCGAACCCGGCGACTCGGGGGGCTCCTTCATCTCCGTGGACCAGGCCCAGGGCGTCACCTCGGGCGGCTCCGGCGACTGCAGCCAGGGCGGCACCACCTACTTCCAGCCGATCGCCGAGATCCTCACCGCCTACGGGCTGACCCTGGTGGTCACCACGAGCACCCCGCCGCCCCCCGCGACCAGTTGCACCGGCTATCCCAGCACCTACACCGGCACCCTGGCCGCCGGCCGGTCGGCGTACCAGCCGGGGAACCTCTACTACCGGTCCAACGTGCCGGGGGTCCACTCCGGTTGCCTGAACGGCCCCGAGGGCACCGACTTCGACCTGTACCTGCAGAAGTGGAACGACAGGGACGCCTGGGCGACCGTCGCCACCTCCGACGGCCCCGGCCCGAACGCGGCGATCACCTACAGCGGGACGGCCGGCTACTACCGCTACCGGGTGACCGCCTCGGCCGGCTCCGGCCCCTACACCCTGAGTTTCAGGGCGCCCTGAGCCGACCAGGGGGCGACGGCGAAGGGCGGGGGCTCCTGAGCGGACCCGGGCGTGACGGTGACGGCCGAGGACAGGGCCCTCTGAGCGGACCCGGGGACGATGGTGGCGGCGATCAGCGGGACGCGGACCGCGATCGCCGCCGCCACGGCGCCCCCGACCCACGGCGGCCCTCGACCCACGGCGATCCCTGATTCACGGCGCCGTGGGCGGCGGCGGCAGGATGATCGTGAACGGGCCCCGGCGCTCGGCGACGCGGTGCGGGCGGGCCTTGACCGGACGCGCCTTTCGCAAGTTTTGTGATCTTGAAATTTCGGGGAACGGTATTCGAAATACCTGGACACCAGAAGAAAACAAGCAATAGCCTCGATTCCACTTTCTAGGTGATCTTGCCGTGGCAAGTCGAGAGGGCGGGGGCTCCCACTGATCGTCCGGCGGGCGGAGACACGCGGAGGGGATGTGAGCGCTCAAGCGGAGGCCGGCGACATGGCGCGCCAGATCGTCGGTGCCCGGCTCCGGCAGCTCCGGCTCCAGTGCAACCTGACCGCCGCCGAGGCCGGCAAGGCCATCCGGGCCAGCGAGTCGAAGATCAGCCGGATGGAGACCGGGCAGCGGGGCTTCCGCCGGGACGACCTGCGCGCGCTCTTCGCCCTGTACGGGGTCAGGGACCCGTACCAGCAGGAGATGCTGCTGTCCGTGGCGTTCGGCGAGCGCACGCCGGGCTGGTGGGACAGCAAGGAGCTCCCGCTGGACGCGGCGGTGGTGATGCGCCTGGAACAGACCGCGGACCTCATCCGCGCCTACCAGCCGTTCGTCATCCCGCCGCTCCTGCAGACCCCGGAGTACGCGGCGGCCGTCTACCGGATGAGCCGGTACCCGGCCCCGCCCGTCCACGTCGAGAGAAGCGTGGAGCAGCTGCTGCGCCGCCAGAAGGTGCTCTCCGGCGCCGACCGGCCCGTGCTGTGGGCCGTGATCGAGGAGCCCGTGCTGTGGCGGCCGATCGCGGGGGTGGACGCGCACATCCGCCAGCTCATCGCGCTGACCGCCTCGGCCCAGACGAAGGGCGTCAGCATCCAGGTGAATCCGATGGGCTCACGGTTCATCCCCGGGTACGGCCCTTTCACGATCTTCCGCCGCGGTTACGGCCTGCCCCAGATGATCGCGGTGCACGGGGAGAGGGACGAGGTCGCCGAACGGTCCCTCCGGGAGGAGCACGCCGTCACGTTCGACCGGCTCTCGGTCGCGGCCCGCGAGAGCGGCGACACGACGGCGCTCCTGATGAGGATCTGCGACCGCGTGCACGTCATGGACGACCACACACCTCCACCGGAAGGCGCCCAGTGACCCATCCCAGTGACGCATCACAGGCGAGTGCGGCCCGCATGTATGACGTCATGCTCGGCGGCGAGGAGAACTTCGCGGCGGACCGGGAGGCCGTCAAGATGCTGGTGGCCCGTTTCCCGACGGTCGTCGACGCGTGCCGGGCCAACCGCGGGTTCCTGCTGCGGTCCGCCAGGGTCATGGCCGAGGCCGGTGTCGACCAGTTCCTGGACATCGGCTGCGGCCTGCCCACTCCCCCGAACCTCCACCAGGTCGTACGGAGGGTCCACCCGGACGCCCGCGTGGTGCACGTCGACAACGACCAGACGGTCGTCACGCACAACCAGTCGACGATGGACGACTCCGGCGTGCTGACGATCCACGGGGACCTGCGCATGCCGCAGGAGATCCTCGACCATCCCCGGGTACGGGCCACGCTCGACTTCACCCGGCCGATCGGCGTGTTCACCGTCGCGGTATGGCATTTCGTCGGCGGGGACACCGCGCGCGACCTCATGGCCCGGCTGCGTGACGCCCTCGCGCCGGGCAGCTACCTGGGGCTCACCCACGCCTGCTCCGACACGATGCCGGAGGACGAGGCGTCCGCCGGGCTGGCGGTCTACAAGCAGACCCGCAACCCGGTGCAGCTCCGTACCTTGCGCGAGGTCGGCGAGCTGTTCGAAGGCTTCGAACTCCTCGAACCGGGACTGGTCCTGGCGGCGGACTGGCGTCCTGTCGACGACGACCCGTTCCCCGAGCACGCCTTCGAGGTCGTCGCCGGCCTCGGCAGGATCCCGCCGCGCTGAACCACCCGCGAGCGGGAACAGGATCCCGCCGCGCCGGACCACCCACGGGCGAGGACGAGGTCCGCGGGGCCCCGCCCGTCAGGCGGTCAGCCCTTTCGCAGTCCGAGCGTGTCGGCCACGGTCGCCAGCGCGGCCAGGTGGTCGTCGACCGAGCCCAGTCCCGCCTTCATGGTGTTGACGGCGAGGTGGGTGGCACCCGCCTCCCGCCACCGGCGGGCCTGGTCGCCCACCTCGTCCGCGTCGCCCGTCCAGCTCACCCGGCCTTCCATGCCGAGCGCCGACGGGTCGCGCCCCGCCTGTACGGCGGCCTCCTCGACCGTCGCCCTCGCCTCGTCCAGCTTCGGGCCGGGAGGCACCTGCGGGAACCAGCCGTCGGCCAGCCGTCCGGCCCGCCGGTACGCCGGAGGAGACTGCGCGCCGAACCAGAGCGGGATCGGCCGCTGCACCGGCAGCGGTGCCAGCCCCGCTCCGGTGACCCGGTCGAAGGTGCCCTCGAAGGTGACCGACCGCTCGGTCCACAGCCGGCGCATCAGCTCCACCTGCTCCTCGGCGCGCCTGCCCCGGGTGCCGAAGTCCTGGCCGAGGGCCTCGTACTCGACCTGGTTCCATCCCAGCCCCACGCCCAGCCGCAACCGGCCGCCGGTGAGCAGGTCCACCTCCGCCGCCTGTTTGGCCACCAGGACCGTCTGCCGCTGGGGCAGGATGATGATCGCGGCGACGAGTTCCAGCGAGGTCAGCGCGGCGAGGTACCCGAAGAGGACCATCGGTTCGTGGAACGTCGACTCGATGTCGTAGACGCCCTTCCAGCCCTGGTGAACCTCGGGGTCGGCACCGACGACGTGGTCGTAGGCCATCAGGTGCCGGAACCCGAGCTCTTCGGCCCCCTGCGCGTAGGCGCGCACCGCGCCCGCGTCCGCGCCGATCTCGGTCTGCGGAAAGACAACGCCGATCTGCATCCATGGCTCCCGTCAACGGTCAGGCGAACTCACCGACCATCATTCCGCGCCCGGCATCGCTCAACCGCGCGCGACACCGGGACGGCTCACCCGGTGGGAAAGATCTACGTCTGGGACGGCACGAGCGGCCGTCCCCCGCCCCGGGGCGAGGTCACGGCCACTTCTAGGATGACCCGCATGGACATTCTCGAACTCGACCGGCGGGCGGGTGACCCCCTGAGGAAGGTCGCCGCCACCGCCACGGCCACCGTCACGGCCACTGCCACCGGCGGCGCGCCGGTCCGCCGGAAGCCGGTCACTCCCCTCGGACGTTCCCCTCGGCGGACCCCGTGACGGATTTCGGCTACGTCGCGCTCGGCGACAGTTTCACCGAAGGCGTCGGCGACCCGCGTCCCGACGGCACGTTCCGCGGGTGGGCGGATCTCGTGGCGGCGGACCTCGACGCGCCGGGCTTCGGCTACGCGAACCTGGCCATCCGGGGGCGCAGGTTCGACGACGTCGTCGCGCAGCAGGTCGAGGTGGCGATCGCGATGAGCCCGTCACTCGTCAGCATCGCCGCAGGCGGCAACGACGCGCTGTGGCGCGGCTTCGACCTGACCACGATGCGCGACCGCTTCGGCGAGGTGGTCGCCCGCCTGCGCGCGTCCGGCGCGGACGTGCTGCTCTTCACCTTCCCCGACCTGAGCGTCCGGCTCCCGCTGCCCCACGTGCTGCGTCCCCGCATCGTCGCGATGAACGAGCTGGTCACGGAGGTGGCCGAGCGGAACGGGGCCTACCTGGTCGACCTGTTCGGCGACCGGGCGTTCGACGACCACGGACTGTGGAGCTCCGATCGCCTGCACCTCAACCCGCTGGGCCATCGCCGGGTCGCCGACCAGGTCCTGGCCGCGCTCGGCCGCGCGGCCACCCCTCCCCCGCCCCCTCCCGGCCCGCCCGCGACCAGGCCGCCGCTGCTCGCCGACCTCCGCTGGGCCTCGGCGCACCTCACCCCCTGGCTGCGCCGCCGCCTGACGGGCCGCTCCTCGGGTGACGGGGTCCTCCCCAAGCGTCCCGTCCTGACGGGCGGATTCGAACCGCCGTCCGACCCGCCCCCGGACCTGCGACCCGGCTGAACGGCCCGGCTGAACGGCCCGGCTGAACGGCCCGGCTGAACGACGCGGCTGAAAGGCCCGGTCGAACGGTCCGGCTGAACAGTCCGGTTGAACGGCCTGGTTGAACGGTCCGGTTGAACGGCCTGGTTGAACAGTCCGGCTGAACGGCCTGGTTGGACGGTCCGGTTGAACGGCCCGCCAGGCGCCGCGCACGATCGGCCGGTGGGCGCGGGGTCGGCCGGAGGTCGGCCCAGTCGGCCCAGGGGGTTGATCGGAAGTCGGCCGAAGGTTGGTCGGAGGTCGGCCCGGCGGTCGGCCGGGGATAGCGTGATCCGGTGAGATTCGGAGTTCTGGGCCCGCTTTCCGTGTGGGGCGCCGACGGGCGCCCCGTGCGGATCCCCGAGCCGAAGGTCCGCGCGCTCCTCGCCGACCTGCTGGCCCACGAGGGCCGCCCGGTGTCGGCCGACCGGCTCGCGGACGACCTGTGGGGGACGAATCCGCCCGGCGATCCGGCCAACACCCTGCAGACGAAGGTCTCCCAGCCCCGCCGCGCCCTGGGCGAGCACGGCCGTACCCTGGCCGAGGCGCTGCTCGCCCGCCGCGTTCCCGGCAAGGTCGTCCTCGATCTCTGAAGGCCGTCGACCTGGGAAATCCGTCGATCCGTGGGAGCCCGCGACGTGCGAGCGAGCCCGCACCCTATGAAAAAGCCCGCACCCTATGAAGAAGCCCGCGACCCGTGAAGAGGCTCGCGACGCGTCAGGGACCCTCCCCCGGCGGCGAAGAATGCCGGACCCATACCGAACCCCGGCCACCGACTGTGACGCTTTAATATGATTTGAGTTAATTCTTATTCTTTGTGAGGTATTAGCCCCAAAGACCTTAATTGGGGGCAGGCGATGGCACTCACGAAGGTGGTACCCCGGGACTGGACGCGGCGGAGGACCGCGAAACGCGAGCGGCTGGAAGCGGTGCGGCCCTTCCTCACGAGCACCTCGACCGCCCCGGGCACCTCGGGCACCTCGGGCCGGGTCCTGGACACCGGGCGGACGCGCGACGCCCTGCAGGCGTTGCTGCGGCCGGGCGACCGGGTCGCGCTGGAGGGCGACAACCAGAAGCAGGCCGACTTCCTCGCCGGGGCGCTGGCCGGGTGCGATCCGAAGGTGGTGCACGACCTCCATCTGCTGATCTCCTCGATCAGCCTGCGCGAGCACCTCGACGTCTTCGAGCGCGGGGTGGCCCACCGCCTCGACTTCTCCTACGCCGGCCCGCAGAGCGTGCGCATGGCGCAGCTACTCGCCGACGGCACGGTCGAGGTCGGCGCGATCCACACCTATGTCGAGCTGTACGCGCGGATGTTCGTCGACCTCACCCCGGACGTCGCGCTGCTCTGCGCCGAGCAGGCCGACCGGGAGGGGAACCTCTACACCGGGCCCGGCACCGAGGACACCCCGACCATCGCCGAGGCGACCGCGTTCCACGACGGTGTGATCCTGGTCCAGGTGAACGAGCTGGTGGACAGGGTCACCCGGGTGGACATCCCCGGCGACTGGGTGGACCTGGTCGTGGAGAGCCCCCGGCCGTTCGCGCTGGAGCCGCTGTTCACCCGCGATCCCCGACAGATCGGCCGGGTGGAGATCCTGATGGCCATGCTGGCGCTGCGCGGGATCTACGAGCGGCACGGCGTGACCACGCTGAACCACGGGATCGGCTTCGACACCGCGGCGATCGAGCTCATCCTGCCCACGTACGGCGAGGAGCTGGGCCTGCGCGGGAAGATCTGCAAGCACTGGACGCTCAACCCGCACCCGACGCTCATCCCCGCGATCGAGAGCGGCTGGGTCGAGTCGGTGCACTGCTTCGGCGGGGAACCCGGCACGGAGCGCTACGTCGCCGCCCGCCCGGACGTTTTCTTCACCGGCAGGGACGGGTCGCTGCGATCGAACCGGGTGCTGTGCCAGCTCGCGGGCCAGTACGCCGTGGACATGTTCATCGGGTCGTCGCTGCAGATCGACGCCGACGCCAACTCCTCGACGGTCACCGAGAGCAGGCTCACCGGTTTCGGCGGGGCGCCCAACATGGGGCACGATCCGCACGGCCGCAGGCACGCCTCCCCCGCCTGGCTGAGCCTGCCGGCCGGTGGGGCGTCCGCGCCCCGGGGCCGCAAGCTCGTCGTGCAGATCACCCAGACCTTCCGCTCCGGCGGCGTCCCGGCGTTCGTGGAGTCGCTGGACGCGATCCAGGTGGGCGAGGACGCCGGCATGCCCATCCCACCGGTCATGATCTACGGCGACGACGTCAGCCACGTGGTGACCGAGGAGGGGGTGGCCTACCTCTACAGGGCCGAGGGCCCGGCCGAGCGGCGCGAGGCGGTGGCCGCGGTCGCGGGCGCCACCCCGGTCGGCCGCGACATCGCCGAGCGGCGGGTGGAGGAGCTGCGCCGCGACGGCCTGGTGGCCCTGCCGGAGGACCTCAAGGTCGACGTCCGCAGGGCGGACCGCTCCCTGCTGGCGGCCCGCAGCATCGAGGACCTCATCGCCTGGTCCGGCGGCCTGTACGATCCGCCCGCCCGGTTCCGGACCTGGTGATCCGCCGATGACCGCCATCGGCGACGGGCTCGCGGCGAGGCGGCGGACGCCGGCCCTGCTCGCCGGCCTGGCCGTCCGGGCACTGCGCCGGGAGGCGTGCCTGAGCCCCAAGCCGGGGCTGGCCGACCGCCGTGGACGCGGCGCGCACGACGACCTGGACCTGCCGCTCCTCCTCGCCTCCGCGCGGGCGCTGCGCCCCACGTTCCGCTCCCTCGCCGAGGCGGCGGAGCGGACGGCCTTCGGGATCGGGCTCCGGGAGGAGCTGGGCAGGCTCGGCCGCGCGGGCGAGGCGGCCATGCTGCGGGCCACGCGCGGGGTGAACACGCATCGCGGGGCACTGTGGGCGCTCGGGCTGCTGGTCGCCACCGCCGCCGGCGCCGCCGACGCACGGGAGGCCGCCGTCCGGGCGGCCCGGCTGGCCGCCCTCCCCGACCGGCACCTCCCTGCGGGAGCGCCCTCCCACGGTGAGCGGGCCCGGCGGCGGTACGGGGCGAGCGGTGCCCGCGGGGAGGCCGAGGCCGCCTTCCCGCACGTCGTCGGGGTCGCCCTGCCGTGGCTGCGCCGGGCCAGGGCGGCCGGGGCCGCCGAGGAGGTGGCCCGGCTGGACGCGTTGCTGGCGGTGATGAGCCTCCTGGACGACACCTGCGTCCTGCACCGGGGCGGCCTCGACGGCCTGCGCGTCGTGCGGTCCGGTGCCGAGCGCGTCCTGGCCGAGGGAGGCTCGGGTACGGCGCGCGGCCGCGCGGCCCTCGCCGAGCTGGACGAGCGGTGCGCCGCGCGGCGGCTGTCGCCGGGCGGGAGCGCCGACCTGCTGGCCGCCGCGCTCTTCCTCGACATGGTGCCGTGGCCGGATCCCGTCACCCGGGCCGAACGGAAGGTGCTCACGTGCAGACGCTGAACTACGAGTTCCCCGCCGACCGGCCGCCCGCCCGGCGGGCGCACGTCGGGGTGGTCGGTTCGGGGGATCTGGAGGTCCTGATGACCCCGGAGCCGTCCGCCGTCGCCCGGGTGCGCGTGCGCACCAGCGTCGACGGGTTCGACACGGTGTGGCGGACCGTGCTGGAGCGGTTCTTCGCCCGCCACGGGGTCGCCGCGAGCTTCGAGCTCAACGACTTCGGGGCGACACCCGGCGTGGTCACCCTGCGTCTGCGGCAGGCCATCGAGGAGGGCAGGGCATGACGTCGTCACAGGGCATCCGGCCGGACCGACCGGACCCGCCGGACCCGCCGGACCCGCCGGATTGGAACGCGCTGCTCGCCCGTACCGGCTTCATAGAGCTGGACGCGCGGGCGCGCGCCGTCGCGCTGCTGGACACCGGGACCGCCCGCGAGCTGTGCGGTCCCTTCGACCGGATCGAGTCACCCTGGCTGGAACCCCAGGGTGTCGTCCCGCAGGCCGACGACGGCGTCGTCGTGGTCAAGGGGAGGCTCGGCGGGCGGCCCGCGGTCGTGATCGGCGTCGAGCAGGCCTTCCAGGGCGGCGGCATCGGCGAGGTCTCCGGCGCGAAGATCGCCGCCGCGCTCTCCCTCGCCGCCGCCGACAGCCGCGACGGCACCCCGACGGCCGCGATCCTGCTGCTGGAGACCGGGGGCGTACGCCTGCAGGAGGCCAATCTGGGCCTGGCCACGATCGCGGAGGTGTGCTCCGCGCTGCTGGAGCTGCGCGCCCTCCAGCCCGTCGTCGGCGTCATCGCCGGAGCGCTGGGCTGCTTCGGCGGCATGAGCATCGCCGCCGGGCTGTGCACGAGGCTGATCATGACCAGGGAGGGCCGTCTCGGGCTCGACGGTCCCGAGGTGATCGAGTCGGAGGCCGGTGTCGCCGAGTTCGACGCCTCCGACCACCCGCTGATCTGGTCGATCGACGGTGGCACGCAGCGCACCGGGACCGCGCTGGCCGACGCGCTCGTCCTCGACGACGTCACCGCCGTGCGGTCCGCCGTGATCGACGCGGTGGGGCGGGGCGTGCCCGCCGAGCACCGCTCCCAGCGGATCGGCGAGCTGCGGGCCCGCCTCCGGGCCGTCGACCCGGCCGACCCGCCGGAACCCGCCGACCTCGCGGCCGTCTGGGCGAAAGCCCTGGCGCACGAGACAACGACGCACGAGGCCGCGCCCGAGAGTGCCGTGCCGCAAAAGACGGTGCCGCGGGAGGCGGTGTCGCGGGAGGCCGTATCACCGAGGACCACACCGTCGGAGGCCGCACCGCCAAGGGCCGCGTCTCAAGAAGCCGGATCCCAGGAGACCGGATCCCAGGAAGCCAGACCCCAGGAGCCCGCAGTTCAGGGAGCCGCGCCTCGGGGGGCCGTGCCGCGGGAAGAAGACCGTGACGCCGGGGAGGGACGGGGAGCGAGCCGGGGCCGGAGCTGGACGCGGGCGCTCGCCGACGGCGACGTGAGCGACGTGGTCCCGTCCGTGATCACGGCGGACGCCACCCTGGGGGACGACGTCGCCCGCCTGATCGCCGTCGTGCCGGACCCCCGGAGCCCGTACCACCGGGCCCGCGAGGGCGAGGTCGGCCTCCGTGAGGGGCTCGCCCTCGCCGAGGCGGTGACCGAGGTCGTCACCGCCGACGAACACCTGCCCGACGACCGCCGCCGCCCGATCGTCGCCGTCGTCGACGTGCCCAGCCAGGCGTACGGGCGCGTCGAGGAGGTGCTCGGCCTCCACCACGCCCTCGCCGTCGCGGTGGACGCCTACGTCCGCGCCCGCACGGCGGGGCACCCTCTGGTCACCCTCATCGTGGGCACGGCGCTGTCCGGCGGGTTCCTGGCGCACGGCGCGCAGGCCGGCCGCATCCTGGCGCTCGACGACCCCGGCGTGGTGGTGCACGCCATGCACAGGAAGGCCGCCGCGCGGGTGACCCGCCGGACCGTCGACGAGCTCGACGAGCTGGCACGGCGCGTCCCCCCGCTGTCGTACGACATCACCGACTGGGCGAAACTCGGCCTGTGCGACGAGCTCCTGGACGTCGAGAACGCCGCCGACCCGACCCGCGCGGACGCGGGGAAGGTGCGGGACGCGCTCACCGCCGCCGTCGGACGGGCCCGTCACGGTCCCCGTGACCTGAGCGACCGGCTCACCTCGCCCGCCGCGCGGCGCACCCGCGCGGCCTCCCGCCGCGTCCACGAGGCGCTCGCCACACAATGGAGGTGACCGCGCGCCCGCACGACCTGCTGCGGCTCTCCGGAGCCGCCGCACTCGGGGACACGTCCCTCTCCGGAGCCGCACGCGGGAACGCGCCCCTCTCCGGAACCGCGCTCGGGGACACGCCCCTCTCCGGAACCGCGCTCGGGGACACGCCCCCGGGGTGGGTGCCCGCGTCGATCGCCGCCTGCCCCTGGGGTGTCGTACGGCGGGCACCGCACCCGCCCGGCCTGGTCCCGGTGGGCATCCGCGGGCCCGAGCGGTGGCAGCGCCACGCCGCCCTCGTGCCCCGCGACGCGGTCACCCGCTCCGTACCGCCCGAGGCACTGAGGGAGCGGCGGCCCTGGCTCCCCCTGCTCGCCGTCACCCTCTCCGCCGTCACCCTCCTGCTCGCCGGTGAGCTGGAGGCCGACGCCGCCTGGGGCCCGATCGGCGGGGTCGGCTTCGAGCTGGCCACCGGGAAGCCCGCCACCCACCCCGGAAGCGACCTGGACCTGCTGATCCGGGCACCGCGCAGGCTGGACCGGGCCCTGGCGGCCCGGCTGACGGCCGTTTTCGGCGCGCTCCCCGGCAGGGTCGACTGCCAGCTGGAGACGCCGTCCGGCGGGGTCGGCCTCGTCGAGTGGGCGCGCACCGGAGGCCCCGTCATGGCCCGTACCGACCACGGCCCCCGCCTGGTGGACGACCCGTGGATCCTCGTATGAGCGTCGCGTTCCTCTACCCCGGCCAGGGCACCCAGCGGCCCGGGATGCTCCGCGACCTGCCCGATCATCCGGCCGTCGCCGCGACCCGCGCCGAGGCCGAGCGGATCCTGCCCGGCTCGTCCCGGCGGGACGGCGCGCGGGCGCTGGCGTCCACGGTCACCACGCAGGTCGCGCTCTGCGTCGCCGGGGTCGCCGCGACCCGCGCCCTCGCCTGTGCGGGCGCCGTTCCCGACGCCGTGGCCGGGCACTCCGCCGGGGCGTTCCCGGCCGCCGTCGCGGCCGGGGTCCTCACCTTCGCCGAGGCCCTCACGGCCGTACGCCGTCGCGGCGAGCTGATGCGCGACGCCCATCCTCGCGGGTACGGCATGGCGGCCGTTCTCGGGCTGACCGTGCCCCAGGCCCGGCGGGTGATCGAGTCGGTCACCACCGGCGACGACCCGGTCTACCTCGCCGTCGTCGACACCGACGAGCAGGTCGTGGTCGCCGGCGGCGACCGCGCCCTGGAACGCCTCGGCGCGGCGGCCGGCCGGGCGGGGGCCCGGCGCGTGCGGCGCCTGGACATCGCCGTCCCCTCGCACTGCCCGCTGCTCGGCCACGTCGCCGACGCCATGGCGGACCACCTCGCCGGGATCCCCCGGCGCCCTCTCGACGTCCCCTATCTGGGCGGCGCCACGGGACGTCTCCTGCGCGACCCCGGCGCCGTCCTCGACGACCTCGCCCGGGGCGTCGCCACCACGGTGAGGTGGCGTGACGTCATCGCCCTGCTCGGGGAGCTCGGCACGACCCTGTTCGTCCAGACGCCTCCCGGGGACGTCCTCGCCGGGATCGCCCAAGCCGCCCACCCCCGTACCCGGGTCGTCGCTCTCGCCGACACCGGCGTCGCCGACGCGGCGCTGCTCACCCGCCGGGCCCGGGGGACGGAACGGGCGCCCCGGCGAGACCGGCCCCCCTTTCCCGGCGGGGCCGGGACACGGCGGGGGGACGCCGGGTGCCGCCCGCCGGAACCTGAAGATCACTCGTCACGCCAAGGGGGAGAGAGATGAGATCCGCACGCATCCGCCGACGGTTCAGGGGGATCGCGCCCGCGGTGGCACTCGCCGCCGTCACCGCGTCCGCGCCAGCGCCGCCGGAGACCGGCGCCTGGACGACCACGACGGCCGCGACGACCACAGCGGCTACGGCTACGGCTACGGCTACGGCGGCCACAACGAGCAAGGCGGCGCTCGCGGCCGACCCGTTGCCCTGCCGGTCGCCGGGCCACGTCAAGCCCACGGTCGTCATGGTGCACGGCGCCTGGGCCGGCACCTCCAGCTGGGCCGGCGAGGTGGACTCCCTGCACCGGGCGGGCTACGTCGCGCGGGCCGTCGCCAACCCGCTCCGGGACCTCGTCGGCGACGCCGCGTTCGTCGCCGACTTCCTGCGAACCGTCTCCGGCCCGATCGTGCTCGTCGGGCACTCCTACGGGGGCTCGGTGATCACGAACGCCGCGGCGGACGTCCCGAACGTCAAGGCCCTGGTGTACGTCGACGCGGCGGCGCCCGACACCGGGGAGACCACCGGCGGACTCAGCGGCCGAGGCTCCGCCCTCTCCGCGGACCCCGCCTCCCTCTACGACACGGTGTCCTACCCGGGAGCGCCCCGGGGAGCGACGGACCTCTACCTCAAGCGGGACACCTTCGTCCGCTCGTTCGCCTCGGACCTGCCCCGGGACACCGCCGTACGCCTGTGGGCCTCCCAGCGTCCCGCCTCGACCAGCGCGTTCTCGACGCCGTCGAGGGCCGCGGCGTGGAAGACGATCCCCTCCTGGTATTTCATCAGCACCGGTGACCGGATCATCACCCCGTCCTCGCAGCGGCTCATGGCCCACCGGGCGCGCTCGAAGGTCACCGAGTTCCGCGGCGGCTCGCACCTGACCCTGATATCGCACCCGGAGGCGGTGACGGCGGTGATCGGGTCCGCGATCTGCTCCGTCCGCTAGGCGATGTGACGGGTCACGACGCCGGTGGCACCCGGTGGCGGGCGGCGTTCCGCCGCGTGCGAAGCTGACGACGATCGACGTGGACGACCGGCCGGGAGCGGGGGGCACCGTGAAGATCGTCATACCGGGTGGCACAGGGCATCTGGGACTCCTGCTCGCCGGCGCCCTCGGGCGCGCGGGCCACGAGGTGGTCGTCGTCAGCCGGCGCGCGGACACCCGGGTGCCCGGTGCCCGTACGGTGCCGTGGGACGGGCGGTCCGCCGGGGAGTGGGCGGCCGAGGTCGACGGCGCCGACGCGGTGATCAATCTGGCCGGGCGCAGCGTGAACTGCCGCTACACCGCGTCCAACCTGCGGGAGATGATGGCCTCGCGGGTGGACTCCGCCACCGCCGTGGGGACGGCGATCGCCGGGGCGGCCAGGCCGCCGCGGGTGTGGCTGCAGATGAGCACCGCCACGATCTACGCGCACAGCCACGACCGGGCCAACGACGAGGCGACGGGGGTCATCGGCGGCACCGAGGACGGCGTACCGGCCTACTGGGCCTTCAGCGTCGACATCGCGCGCGAGTGGGAACGCGCGCTGTCCGAGGCGCCGGTCCCGGACACCCGCAGGGTCGCGCTGCGCACGAGCATGGTGATGGCCCCCGGCCGGGGCGGCGCGTTCGACCAGCTGTGGCGCATGACCAGGTGGGGCCTCGGCGGGCCGGTCGCCGGTGGCCGGCAGTACATGTCCTGGATCCACGACCGCGACTTCGTCCGGGCGGTCGAGTTCCTGCTGGCCCACGACGGGCTCGCGGGACCGGTCAACCTCGCCTCGCCCGACCCGCTGCCGTACCGCGCGTTCATGGCGGGCCTGCGCGACGCGGCGGGCGTGCGGGTGGGGCTGCCCGCCACGAGATGGATGGCCGAGCTCGGCGCGTTCGCGCTGCGCGGCGACACCGAGCTGCTGCTGAAGAGCCGCCGGGTCGTGCCGGGCCGGCTGCTCGGCGCGGGCTTCGTGTTCGACCTCCCCGGCTGGCCGGAGGCCGCCCGCGACCTGGTGGCCCGCGCCCGCGCGGGCACGTGATCCGCGCGGACCGACGCCGGTTGATCCATGCCTGATGGCCCGCGCCCGCGCGGGCACGTGATCCGCGCGGACCGACGCCGGTTGATCCATGCCTGATGGCCCGCGCCCGCGCGGGCACGTGATCCGCGCGGACCGACGCCGGTTGATCCATGCCTGGTGGTCCGCGGGCGCGTGAGGCGGCGGCGTTCCGCTCGGGGTCCCGCGGGGTGGCCGAGGCGACGTACTCGGGCGTGCCGTTCATCCGCCTCACGGGTTGTCCACGACCTCCGCTCCCCCGGCCGCGCGGGTCCGGCGCTCCCGGCCCGTCGCGGACGGCGGAGCGCACGGGCGCCCACCGGGGCGACCGGTCAGCCGCTCAGGCCATGTCCCAGAGCAGGCGGTAGTAGGCGAGGCGCTCCGGGTCCGGGACGATCCCGTACGCGTCGTACACGACGCCGTCGTATCCCGGGCCGTAGTTCCAGTCCATGCTCCACGCCGCGACCGCGAGGTCCGCCCACCGGTCGGCCACCCCGAGCGACCCCAGGTCGACGTGCGCGGCGAACGTGCCGTCGTCGTGCAGCAGGGTGTTGGGGACGCACGCGTCCCCGTGACAGACGACGAGGCGGTCGACGGGGGGCGGCTCGCCGATGCGGGCCCGCGCCTCCGCGACCCCCAGGTGCCGGTGCTCGGGGAACCACTCGGCAGGCCCCTCGCCGTCGGCGATGCGCTCGTCGGCACGGACGAGCCGCCGGCCGACACTCCAGTCGTACGGGCACAGGTCGACGGGCAGGGCGTCGTGGAGCAGGCGCAGCCCCCGGCCGATCGCGGCCGCCGCGGTCGCCGGGTCGGCGCTCCACCGGGGGTCCACCGCCGAGCGGCCGGGAACCGCCGCCGTGACCAGCCACGCGCCGTCGGCGTCCGTGCCGTGCTCGACGACCCTCGGGACGGCCGCCCATCGCCGCGCCCAGATCAAGCGCTCCGCCTCGCCGGGGAGGTCGATCTCCGGGGTGCCGGTGGGGACCCATTTGGCGTATCTGGTGACACCGTGCCCGTCTTCGAGGCGGAACGTCAGGCCGCCGAGCTCGTTGCGCCACACCGGGGTGACGGTGTCGCCGCCGGCGAGCGCCGCGACGACGGCGGGGACGGCCACGGGGCCGGCCGGGATCTCGGAGATGACGGGACGGCTCATGGGAACCTGATCCTCCCGGGAGGACGGTGCCGATGACAAACGGGTTTCCGAGCCGGAGGGTTCGCACGGGTTTTCAGGCCGCACGGGTTTTCAGGCCGCGCAGGTTCTCAAGCCGGGTGGGTCTTCAAGACGGTTGGGTCTTCAGGCTGGGCGGGCTTTCAAGACGGTGCGGCCTGGGCGGGGTTCCGGGCCGGAGAGGAGCCCAAGGATCCCTAGGCCGGAGAGAACCGGAGAAGCCGGAGGGGCCGGAGAGGGGCTCAAGGTTCCCGGGCCGAAGAGAGCCGGAGAAGGCCGAGGAGGGCCGAGGAGGGCGGAGAGGGCCGGTGGGGCGGCCGGTGCCGGGAGCGCCGCGAAGCCCGATCCGTGATCCCGGCTTTGACCGTTCTTAAGCTGCCGCGACCAGGGGGTGGGTAGGAACAGGGGAGTTCTCGGGCGCACGGGTCCGGGTCTCTCCCCGGGTATCGCGAGGAGGACCTCATGAGCGCGCGACCACAGCGGGCGACGGCGCCCGTCCGGGTGCCGGCCGGTGCCTCCGCCGACGGGGACGGCATCATCGTCGGTACGGGCCCGGTCACCGTCGACGTCTACGTCGACTTCCTGTGCCCGTTCTGCAAGTCGTTCGAGCAGGCGTCCGGACCGGCGCTGAACGGGATGGTGAAGGACCGGACGATCAGCCTGGTATGTCACCCGATGGGCTTCCTGGACAGGCTGTCGGCCGACGAGTACTCCACCCGCGCGTCGGCGGCCTCCGGTTGCGCCTCGGACGGCGGGAGGTTCGTCGAGTACGCCCGCGCTCTCTTCGCCGGCCAGCCTCCCGAGGGAGGGCCGGGACTCACCGACGACGAGCTGGTCGAGCTCGGCGGCCCGGCCGGGCTCACCGGCCCGGCGTTCGGCGAGTGCGTGCGCGGCGGCACCTACCTCGACTGGACCGCGTACGTGACGCGGAAGGCCGTCGAGCGGGGGGTGAGCGCCACGCCGACCGTCCTCGTCGAGGGGAGACCCGTGCCGACGGACCCCCAGTCGATCGTGGCCGCCGTGGCCGCCGTCGTCCCCTGACCCCGTCCTGGACGCTCCCCCTCAAGCCCCACCGGTTGCCCAAGAGATTTTGACGTGATGATCAACAGGTGAGGCGGAGCCGGGTCGCCCGCCGTCCCGCGTGGTGCAGTGGGGACACGGCGGAGACACGGCGGTGACACGGCGCGGCGCCACCGAGGGCCACCGACGGCCGCCGGCGTTCCGGCCGCCCGTGCCCGGTTCCGGCTCTTGACGACGGTGACGGGTCCGCCGTCGCCGTGCCTCAAGGGGGAGAAACGATGAAGGAGTCCCACCCGGTGAAGGAAACGGTCGAGAAGATCATCGACAGGCTGACCGACGCCGTGTCCGGCAGGCCGTCCGGCGTGATCCCCGGCAAGCCGGGAAGCGTGACACCGTCGCTGGAGGAGCCGACCGAGCCCCGGCCTCCCGCGCCGCCCGGCCACGACCAGAGGGGGCCGGATCCGTTCACCCCCACCGGGCAGCCCACCGACGTGCCGCAGGCGGCGCTGGCGCAGGGCGGCGAGTATCTGACGACGGCCCAGGGAACACGGCTGCCCGACACCGACCACTCGCTCAAGGCAGGTCCCCGGGGTCCGGTGCTGCTGCAGGACCACCACCTGCGCGAGAAGATCACGCACTTCGACCACGAGCGTATCCCCGAGCGCGTCGTGCACGCCCGCGGCGCCGCCGCGCACGGCGTCTTCCACGCCTACGGCACGGCCTCCGCGGTGACCAGGGCGGCGTTCCTCGCCCAAGGTGCCGAGACCCCCGTCTTCGTGCGTTTCTCGACCGTGCTCGGGTCGCGGGGATCGGCGGACACGGTACGCGACACGCGGGGCTTCGCCACGAAGTTCTACACCGATGAGGGCGTCTTCGACCTGGTGGGCAACAACATCCCGGTGTTCTTCATCCAGGACGCGATCAAGTTCCCCGACGTCATCCACGCGGCCAAGCCGCACCCGGACCGGGAGATCCCCCAGGCCCAGAGCGCGCACGACACCTTCTGGGACTTCGTCTCCCTGCACACCGAGGCCACCCACCACACCATCTGGAACATGTCCGACCGGGGCATCCCGCGCTCGTACCGGACGATGGAGGGCTTCGGCGTCCACACCTTCCGGCTGGTCGACGCCGAAGGCGCCACCACGCTGGTGAAGTTCCACTGGAAGCCCAAGGCCGGGGTGCACTCGCTGGTGTGGGAGGAGGCGCAGCTGATCAGCGGCGTGGACCCGGACTTCCACCGGCGCGACCTGGCCGACGCGATCGAGTCGGGCGCCTACCCGCAGTGGGAGCTGGGCATCCAGGTCTTCCCCGACACCCCCGAGCAGACCTTCGAGGGGATCGACCTGCTGGACGCCACGAAGATCGTGCCCGAGGAGCTGGCCCCGGTCCAGCCGGTCGGCCTGCTCACCCTGAACGCCAACCCGGGCAACTACTTCGCCGAGACCGAGCAGGTCGCCTTCCACACCGGCCACCTGGTGCCCGGCATCGACGCCACCGACGACCCGCTGCTCGCGGGGCGCATGTTCTCGTACCTGGACACCCAGATCAGCCGACTGGGCGGTCCCAACTTCGCGCAGATCCCGATCAACCGCCCGCACGCCCCGGTCAACGACATGCTGCGTGACGGCCGGCACCAGACGGCGGTGCACTCCGGCGTCGCCCCCTACAAGCCCAACTCCCTGGACGGCGGCTGCCCCTTCTTCGCCGGGGCAGGCGAGGGCGGATATGTGGAAACGCCCGTCCAGGTGCCCGCTGCGAGGAAGGTGCGTGAGGCTCCGGCGTCGTTCGCCGACCACTTCAGCCAGCCCCGCCAGTTCTGGCTGAGCCTGACGCCGGTGGAGCGCGAGCACGTCATCGCCGCGTACACCTTCGAGCTCGGCAAGGTCTACGAGCAGCCGATCAAGGAGCGCGTCCTGACGGTGCTGGCCGAGATCGACCCGTACCTGTGCGGGCAGGTGGCCCAAGGGCTGGGCCTGCCGGCACCGGCTCCAGCGGGACCGCTGCCGCCGGTCGAGCCCAGCATCGCGCTCTCCCAGCTCGGGCGGACCTGGCCCACCGTCGGCCGGGTCATCGGCATCGTCGCCGACGAGAACAGCGACCTGGACGCCGTACGCGCCGTACGCCGGACGATCCTGGACGGCGGCATGGTGCCGCTGGTCATCGCCCCGGCGGGCGGCCTGCTCGGAGCGGGAGGCGCCGATCCCGTCACCGTGCAGCGCACCTTCGCCACGGCCCGCTCCGTCGAGTTCGACGCCCTGCTGCTGGCCGGTGCGCCCGCGCCGGGCAAGGACGCCTACGGCGCCCGGGACGCCAAGGCGGGCGGTGGCCTGCCCGTCGCGGCGGGCGTCGACCCGCGGGTGCTGCTGATGCTCGCCGAGGCGTTCCGCCACGCCAAGCCGCTCGGCGGGTGGGGGGACGCCGGGCGGGCGCTCGGCGCCGCGGGAATCGACACCTCGGCGCCCGGCGTGCTCGTCACCGGCGACGACGGCGACGGTGACGGTAACGGCGGTGGTGACAGGGCGCTGGAGGGGATCGTCCGGCTGCTGGGGCAGCACCGGGTCTGGGAACGCTTCCCTCCCGCCGTCGCCATCGCCTGACCCGGCGTACCCCGGCGTATGTGCGGCCCCTGACCCGGCGTACCCCGGCGTATGCGCGGCCCCTTTCAGGCCGGTGTGGCCGGGGAGGGCAGGGGCTCCCGACCGGACGACGAGCCGTGGCCCGGTCCGGGAACGTTCCCGGCCGGGGGCCGCTCGGCCGGGGTGATGCCGCACAGCCCGGCAACGGCGTCGAGCGGGACGTCCTCGGCGACGGCGCGCACCAGCAGGGTCTCCATCCCGCGCAGCAACGCGTACACCGTGCTCCGGGGCAGGTACGCCGTGTCGGCCAGCAAGTGAAGCTCGCAGGCGTCCCTGGCCTGACCGGTGATGAATTGCGCCGTGGTGGCGTCGACGTGCTCCCAGGAGCCGACCACGGAGAAGGTGGTCCGCGCGGTGAGGGCCGCGATCGCGGCCGGGTCCCCCGGCGGCTCCACCGCGGGCAGATCCGGCCAGTCGCCGCCGCCTCGCGTGTCGTTGAAGTAGGCCGACAGGTCGATGGGCCCGCCTCGCTCGCGGCCGAGCTCCTCGCGCATCGCCATCAGCCTCAGCGGTTCGTAGAGCGCGTGCCGGTAGGCGGTGAGCGCCTGGCGGTGCCCGACCCGGGTGGTCTCGGCCAGGGTGCCGTCGGCAGGCAGCTCCAGCAGGAAGACGCCGTCCTGGGCGGCCGGGCCCACCAGCCCGCCGATCCGCGCGTCGTGCCGGTTGGCCGCGATCAACTGCATCACCACCCGACGATGCCCGGTCAGCACCGACAACAACACCGCGCTCGCGACCGTCAGCACACTGGCCGAGCTCACCCCCCACCGCACCGCCAGCACCTGAGCGGCCACCCCCAGCGCCACCGACTCCATCCCCACCCGCACAAACCGCGGCACCTCCCCCACCGCTGGCGGGTAGTCGAACATCGACCGCGGCGCCTCCTCCAGCACCCCCCGCCAATGCTTAAACGCCCGCTCCCCCCGCTCCGCTCCCGGCCCCTCCCGCTCGAACCGCGCCTGATCCATCGGCTGCCACCCCGGCCCCGGCCCCGCCACCCCGGCCAGAAGGTCCCGCCAATCGGCCGCCAGCAGATCCAGCGCACCCCCGTCAGCGGCCAGGTGCGACAGCCCGAACGCCACCGCCCGCGGCCTGCCCCCCACCATCACCACCGCACACCGCACCGGCAGCTCCCCGGCGTAATCGAACACCTCCCCCGCCAACCCCACCGCCACCCGCCGCGCCAGCGTCATCGGCCTGGCATCCCCGCCCTCGACGACCCCCACCACCAGCCGCCCGGAACGTGCCACATGCTGCTCCATGCCCCCGGCCCCCGGCCGGAAGTTCGTCCGCAACGTCTCATGCCGCTCCAGCAGCCGCCGTACCACCCCCAGCACCGCGTCAAGATCACGCCTGCCGTACACCGGCAACACCCACGGCATGTTGAAATACGGATCCCCCTCCCCCCGCCACGACGTCAACCGCCAGATCGACGCCTGCCCCCACGTCAGCGGCGCCACCCCACCCCGCGCACCGCAGAACTCCACCACAACCGAACGCCGTGGCAGATCGTCCACCCCCGCTCCCGGACCGGCCGGCGACCGCGCCGGTGACACCGGGGGCGGATCGTCGATCCCGGCACCGGGCAGCTCGAGATCGGGTCGCAGGGAGATCACACCGTCAGAATCCACGCCACAAGGCTGATCTTCCCGAACCACGGTGTCAACAGGTGTTTCGGCAGCCGGACCCGCCGTTTCACCCGGGCCGATCCCGGGCCTTCGCGCGGGTCCGGGAATGCCCGGCCGGTCGACGCGAGGGGGCGGCCCCTCCTATTACGTCTTACGTCTTGCTGTGGTGAGTCAGTCGCCCGCGTGCCGGAGGTAGGTGTGTCGTGCCAGGGTCGCGTCGATGATCTGGGTGCCGCCGGGCGGAGCCTCGGCGGTGTCCCACCAGCAGATGGCGCTGATCTCCTGGTTGGGGGTGAAGGCGTGGTGGAGGGCGGGGACGTGAGCGGTGTAGATCGCGGCGTACTCGTCGCGTGGTGGGTCGACAAGCCGGAAGCGCGCGTACCCGGCGAGGGTGAGGGTGGGCAGGTGCAGGCCGCTCTCCTCGTGGAGTTCCCGTACGGCGGCCTGGACAGGTGTCTCGCCGGGATCGATCCTGCCGCCCGGCAGCTCCCACTCCCCGCGGAAGCGGTCGAAGACCAGCAGCAGGTGCCGCCCGCACCAGACCGCGACCAAAGCCGCGGGCATCGGCACGTCGTCCGGCACCCCGGCACCGCGCGCGGCCGGCAGGTCGGCGACATGTGCGGCCGGCACATCGGTAACGCGTGCGACCGGCAGGAACGCCGTCAACGCGTTCCCCTTCGCGTCTTGGGCCAGGACTCGATCCATGCGTCCATGATGAGCGTCCGCGAGAAAAAGTCGCGCCAAGCGGTCCCGGTGCGGCCGGACCCGGCGCGTTCGGATGCGTGACGGAAGAGGCGGGAACCAGGTGCCCGGGGGCTGCTCGATCACCGCGTCGGGTGGAGTGGTCCACGTCGTCTTCGCCGACGGCTGCGGATATGCGACCGCCCGGGTGTGCGTGACGTCGCGGACCGCCTTGGCTGCGGCGGCGGGACGGCGGGCCACCACGTCGGCCCGGTTCACACCGGCGAGTGGGGCGAGGGAGATAACGGATATGCGACATCGTGGTGGGCTGTCGTCCTTGGGCGACAAGGTTGCAGGGTGCTGACTTCCTTGTCCCCCGCGGACGCGGTGAAACTGGTGCTGTCCACGATCGGTGCCGCGGCCGGCCCCGACCGCGCCCAGGCCGAGGAACAGGCCGAGCAACTGGCCGCGGAGCTGGAAGGATCACAGCCGGCGCTCCGGCAGGCCGGTGCCTACATCGTCAACACCCCCGGTGTGAGCCTGGCCGGCTACCTGCACCTGCTGCGCGCCCCCGCGGGAGGAAGCCCGGAAGCCGGCGGAGCGGTGGCCCGGGTATGGGCGCTGACGTGCCCACGGATCGAGCACACCTCGCCTCTGGCGATGCGGGCGCTGAGAGTACTGGCCTGCTACGCGCCCGAGGACCTGCCGCGCTCGGTGCTGAACGGGCTCCAGGACGCCGAGGAGAACGCCCTGGACGGCGCACTCGACCGGCTGGTCTCCTACGGCGTGATCGATCGGTCGCCGGATGGGCTGCTGGTGAGGGTGCACCGCCAGGTCCAAGCCGTCATCGTGGCCGGACTGACCGAGGACGAGCACTCCGCCTGCCAAGCCACCGCCGCCGCCCTGCTGCGGGCGGCACTCCCCTCCGACTCCGGCCACCCCTCCTCCTGGCCGGTCTACGCGAGCCTGCTCGCGCACGCCCACGCCGTCCTGGCGCCCGACTCCCCCGCCATGGGCTCTGTCATCGAGTACCTGCACGACAGGGGGGAATACCGCACGGCCCTTTCCCTGCAACACCGGCGCCACGCCGTCACGCTCGACACCCTGGGCCCCGAACACGCCGACACCTTGACCGCCCACGCCGACCTCGCCTCCCTGGTCGGAGCGACAGGAGACATCGCCGAAGCCCGAACCCGATTGACGGAACTGGAACCGACGATCGAACGGCTGCTGGGACCGGACCACCCCACCACGCTGGACGTCCGCGTCAACCTCGCCAGCCTGGTCGGATCAGCGGGAAACGCCACCGAGGCCCGGGACCGGTCCACGGCGCTGATACCGATGCTGGAGCGGACCCTGGGCCCTGAGCACTCCATCACCCTGAACGCCCGCGCCAACCTCGTCGTGTGGACGGGGGAGGCGGGGGCCCCGGCCACCGAGACCCGGGACCGCTTCACGGCGCTGATACCGGTGCTGGAGCGAGCTCTGGGCCGCGAGCACCTCACCACCTTGAACGCCCGCGTCAACCTTGCCCGCTGGAGCGGAGAAAGCGGTGACCCGGCCGACGCCCGAAACCGGTTCACGGCGCTGCTCCCCCTGGTCGAACGAGCACGGGGCCCCGAGCACCCCGCCGCCCTGGAGGTCCGCGGTGCTCTCGCCGACTGGGTGGGAGAAGCGGGGGACGCGCCCGGCGCCCGGGACCGATCAGCGACACTGGTACCGGTACTCGAGCAGGTCATGGGCCCTGAGCACCCCGCCACGCTGGGCACCCGCTTCAGCCTGGCCCGCTGGACGGGAGAGGCCGGAGACGCGGCCGGCGCCCGATACCGGTTCACGATGCTGATACCGGTGCTCAAGCGGGTGCTGGGCCATGAGCACCTGTCCACGCTGAACGGTCGCCTCCATCTGGCCGTGCGGATGAGCGAGGCGGGCGATCCGGCCGGCGGGATGGACCAGCTGGCGGTGCTGGTGCCGGTGGTCGAACGGGTCCTGGGCCCCGAACACCCCACTACGCTGGCCGCCCGTTTCTCCTTCGCCTCCTTGACGGGTCAGACGGGGAGCACGGTCGACGCCCGGGACCAGTTGGCGGTGCTGGTGCCGGTGATCGAGCGGCTCCTGGGACCCGAACACCCCGACACGCTGGCCGCCCGCTCCGAGCACGCCCACTGGGCGGAGTACGCCAGACGCTCGTCCTGGCGGCGATGGTTTCGGAGACGGTGAGCGATCGATGAGCCAGGGGCACTTCCGCGGACAACCGGTCCTGCGACGATAGGTGGCCGACGGCCGGGGGAAGGGGACGCCGGGTGATCCCCTCGTGACGCAGAGCCCGTCGCAGTACGGCTTCGCGTACCCGCCACCCACCTGGCGGAACGCCTGCTATCCGGCCGAACGCGCCGGTGGGAAGCCGCGCATGTGGCGTAGCCCGAACGGGGGCGCCGGTGGCAGGGGAACGTCCCCGTCGAGGGGATCGGCCTGGAACGACCGGAGCAGGTAGGCGACGAGCCTGCGCGACGCCGTGAGCGCGTCCTCGGCGGATTCGGCGACGATGCCGCCGTTGGCCATGAGCACCAGCGTGAGGTCCGCCTGCTCGAAGTCGGCGCGCAGGCGTCCGGCGGCCTTGGCCCGCCGTGTCAGCTCGGCGAAGCCCCGCTCGGCGCGGACGCGCTCCCGCTCGTGGTCGACCGCGTCGGGGAAGGCCGTCAGGAACGCCGCGGTGAATCCCCGGTCGGCGGCCTGCATGGCGCACACCTTCTCGATGACCGTACGGAATCCGCGCCACGGGTCGGGGTCGGCGAGGGCGTCGTCGACGACCGACACGCACGCCTCCATCTGGTCGGCGAACACCTCGGTGATCAGCGACTCCCGGGTCGGAAAGCGCCGGTAGAGCGTGGCCACCCCGACACCGGCCCGGCGGGCGACGGCGGCCATCGGCACGCCGATCCCGAGCGTGGCGAACGCCTCCCGGGCGGCCCTGAGGATGCGGTCGCGGTTGTGCAGCGCGTCCACGCGGAGCCCGGACGTGTCCGCGGGACGCGGTATCCGAGAGGAACGAATCGACATGTCTCTCACATTAGCTCAAATGGAGCGTCCTCTCCGTTTAGCGGGTTAACCTGGCGATACGTGGAAACAACCGCCTGCTTTTCCCAGGAGTGCGGAGCCCGCCCCGGGCGATGACGGCCATCGCGGCCACGGGAGGACGACGGCCGGCGCGTGCCACGGGAGCACGACGGTGGGCACGGCCCGCGCCCTCACCCGATCGGCGAGGCGCCCGGACGCCTGCCCGCCCGCCTTCGCGACGCGCCGCCGGGGGACCCGACCGACATCACGACCATACGGAAGCCCGGCGACCGGCCGGGCGGATTGGACGACGAGGACAGTGAGCGAGATGCGCGCGGCCCGGTACGACAGGTACGGCCCGCCGGAGGTGCTGTACGAGGGCACGTTGCCCAAGCCGGTCGCGGGACCGGGTGAGGTCCTGGTCCGCGTTCACGCCGCCAGCGTGAACGGAGGAGAGCTCCTCGGCCGGGCGGGGAAGGTCCGGCTGATCACGGGGCGGCGCTTCCCGCAGGGCACGGGGATCGACTTCGCCGGCGAGGTCGCCGCCCTGGGCTCCCCCATGCCCGGCCTCATGGTGGGCGACCGGGTGTGGGGACTGCTGCCCAGGGCGTCCTTCGGGAGCATCGCCGAGTTCGTGGCCGTCCGCCCCCGGCAGCTCGCCCTCGCCCCGGCGGGGCTCGACCCGGCCCAGGCCGTGAGCCTGCTCGCCGGAGGCACGACGTCGATCACCGCCCTGCGCGACAAGGCCCGCCTCAGGGCGGGCGAGCGGCTGCTCGTGCGGGGCGCGAGCGGCGGGGTCGGCAGCGTCGCCGTCCAGCTCGGGCGGGCGTACGGCGCGCACGTCACCGCGCTCGCCGGGGCGCGGAACCTCGGCTTCGTACGGGACCTCGGCGCCCACGAGGTCTTCGACTACGCGACCACCGGCCCGGCCGACCTCGGCCCCTTCGACGTCGTCCTCGACACCGCGATCGGCACCGAGCTCGGCGCCTTCCGCAGGCTCCTGGCACCGGGAGGACGGATGGTGTCGATCACCTTCGACTCCCGGCACATGCTCTCGTCCCTGTCGTACATCCTCGCGTCCACCGTCTTCGGCACGCGACGCGTGCGGTTCTTCAGCGGCAACCCCACCCACCGGCTCCTCGCCGACCTGACCCGGCTGGCGGAGAACGGCGCCCTGCGGCCGGTCGTCGACACGATCCACCCCCTCGCCGACATCGCCGAGGCCCACCGGGCACTGGAGGCCGGCGGCGTACGCGGCAAACACGTCATCCGCATCGGGTGAGCCGAAAAGGCCCCGCCGCCCGTACCCAGGACGGCGGGACCCTCGACGACTGGACTCCTCGACGGCGTGAGGTCAGGCGCGAGGTCAGGCGCGGCGCAGCCCGACGTACTGGAGCTCGGCGAGGACACCGACCAGGAGGGCCTGGGCCAGGACGAAGGCGACGCCCAGCGGGTTGGGGTCCACCCAGCCGGTGAACAGCAGGAAGACGCTGTCCACGGTCCACAGCGCGTTGAGGACGATCAGCGCCCAGACACCTCCCCGGGGCGGGACCGGGCGGGTGACCAGGTAGGCGATGAACGCCGCGACCGGCAGCAAACCGATCCCGGCCCAGCGGACCAACGGCTCAGGGAGGGCGAACAACTCGGCGAGCGGCGTCGCCGCGACCGCGAGGACGAGCGCGAACCCTCCGGTGAGGAAGGCGTCCGCCCACAGCACACGGGTCAGCAGGGGGGTACGGCGGGCGGCGAGAGTGGTCGTGCTCATCGGTGTCTCCTTCTGAATTCTGAAGATGCCGGTTTCCGCTTCACGGAAGCCAAAGGCGTCGAATCCCGATCGGCGGAAAACCGTATAGACCGGCTTCCGGCTTCACGGAAGGCGTCGGGGGCTCCGACGCACCCAGCACACCGCCTCACCCACTGCCATCTGCAGACATGGCACTGCCATTCACTGCCAGTTCTCCCTGCGGAGATCGTCGGCGACGAGCTTGGCCGCCGCGTTCTGCCAGTTGTAGAGCGTACGTTCGGGAACCTCCCGGACGAACCAGTCGAACGCCTGCCGCTCGGCGGCCGTGAGCCCGTCACGCCCCGCCCCGCGCCGGTAAGGACGCAGCCCCCGGACATACGGGAAATACAACACGTTGTAGAACCGCCACTCCTCGCTGGTGCCGAACTCACCGTCGCGAGGCTTGAGCCGCTGGATACTCTCCAGCAGCAGGTGCTTCAGCTCGGCCGCCCGCTCCAGCGGGATGTCACCGGTGATCCGCGCCTCGATCACCGGCAGGTTCGCGAGCGGGCTGCCCGCGAGCTTGCCCAGATCGCCGTAACCGGCCAGGGCACGCCGCGTCAGCCGGACGAACTCCGCCTCGTCCGGCGGCGGCGGACCCTGCTCACGGCGCGGCAACGCCTCGGACGTCTCGCGCAGCTCGGCCCGCTCGCGGCGGATCCCCGGATCACCGGGAAAGGCGATCCGGTCCAGCGCCCGGTGCACCGGACCGGCCAGCGTCTGCACGGCGACGGCCACCGCGATCACCCCGAACAGCAGCGCCGACAGGGCGGGCGTGGGCTCGCCGAGCACGACGGCCAGCACGACCTGGCCGCCGGACGCGACGGCCACGGCCGCCGCCCCCAGCAGGGAGCGCAGCATGTCGCGCCAGAGCGCCTCACCCGCCTGGAACGCGCTGGACATCGCGATCGCCACCCCCAGCAGGACCATGTCCACGTCCACGGCGACGACGGAGAGCAGGCCGGGCGGGCCGAACAGCGGGAACATGAGCAGCGCGGCCCCCAGCCCGAAGAACAGCGTGGCGACCGCCGCCAGCCAACCGACCCTCGGCGGCCTGGCCCGCACGAGCAGCACCAGCACCCCGGCCAGCGGCCCCAGCAGCAACACCCCGGTCACCACCCGCGCCGCGAGGCTCACCCCCGGCCCCAGGCCGGACACCAGAAGCCATGCGAACGCCACGAGCGTGAGGGGTACGAGCCCTCTGGACCAGACCCGGTCCAGCCGTTCGCCTCCGGGAACGAGGGTCAGCACGGCCCCCGTCCAGAGCAGCGCAGGCAGGTGGACCAGCGTGGTCTCGACGGCGCCCAGCACCTCCGTCGCGGGACCCGGCACGTCGGTGAGCACCTGGGCGATCGCGAGCGCGGCGGCGTAGGCCAGCAGCCCCAGCCCGGCCCGCCTCGGCCCGCGCTCCCGGGGGTCCCGCGCGATCACGTAACACCCGAGCCACCAGGTGAGCCCGAACACGGCCGCGACGGCGAAGAGCATCCCGCCTCCCTTCCCGGCCGCGAGCGTACCGGCCCGCGCGGCCGGCTGCGGGTGCCGACCACGCGTACCGGCGCGTGTACCGGCTGCGGGTGCCGGCTCTCTCCGCGAGATGAACGGGAATCCGCGCGAGGGCGCTGTCGAGGGGGTTGAGGGGTTCGTCTGTCGAATGATCCTAAATCCGGACAGATGCCTTTACATTGTAGATTAACGACTTTGTGGCGTGAGACCCGCCCTCACCGGATCCGCGACTCGATGCCGTCCAGCAGGTAGTCCAGCCCGGCGGCGAACACCGGGTCCCAGTCGTTGCCGATCGGGGACCCGTGCGCGGCGAGCGTCGGATACAGCTCGCGGCGGGTCCGCACGTGCAGGTCGGCGGCCCGCTTCCACTCGGCCTCGCCGTACCCGGCACCGGCGACCTGCATCGTCGCGGAACCGATGACGTAGTTGGCCAGGGCGTACGCGGCGGCGGTCAGACGGGGACCGGTGAGACCCGCGCCCGCCAGCACGGCGTGCAGGTACTCGGTGCGGGCCAGGGCGTTGGGGCCCAGCAGGGGACGGTCCAGCACCGTCACCGACCACGGGTGGCGCAGCATGGTGGCGCGCCAGCCGGTGATCAGGGCGACGGCGTCGTCACGCCACGCGCACCCCGCTCCCGGCCGGGCGGCCACCTTCCCGGACACCTTCCCGGGCGGTACCTTCCCGGACATCGCGTCGTCGCGCCACGCGCTCCCGGCTCCCGGCGGGACGGGCACCTCGCCGAACACGGCGTCGAGCGCGAGGTCCAGCACGTCGTCCTTGGTCTCGACGTGCAGGTAGAGCGTGGTCGCGGCCGTCTCCAGCCGCTCGGCGAGGCGGCGCATGGTCAGCCGGCCGGCCCCCTCCTCGTCCAGCAGCTCCACGGCCGCCGCCACGATCCGCCCGAGGGTGACGACCGGCTCGGCCCGGCCCGCGCGCGGGGGGCGCAGCCACACCCCCGGCGCCGCCTCACCGCTCTGGCGCCGCGTTCTCCTGCCCGGCGTAGCGCTCACGATCCTCCGACCCCCGTCTCTCCCACTCCGGAGATCCTAATGGCTTGAGAAACGGTCCGATCAATGTTCATAGTGTATGACCAATGTTCTAGCTGCGGTTTCTCGGCAACGCGAGAGGACCGCCACTTTCGAGGGGACCCCACCGTGGGACATGTCGAGGCCGACGAGCTGACCTACGTGCTGCCGGACGGGCGGCTGCTGCTCAACGAGGTGTCCTTCCGCGTCGGCGACGGCGTCGTCGCGGCACTGGTCGGCCCCAACGGCGCGGGAAAGACCACCCTGATACGGCTGATCGCCGGTGACCTCTCCCCCTCCTCCGGGCGGATCACCGCGTCCGGCGGGCTCGGCGTGATGCGCCAGTTCATCGGGGGCCTCCGCGGGGGCCTGACCGTACGCGAGCTGCTGCTGGCGGTCGCCCCGGAACGCGTACGCGCCGCGACCGCCGAGCTGGAGCGGGCCGAGCGCGCGATGGGGGAACGCGACCTGGAGGAGACCCAGCTCGCCTACGCCCGCGCCCTCGGCGACTACGCCGACGCGGGCGGCTACGACATCGAGGTCACCTGGAGCGCCTGCACCACCTCGGCCATGGGTGCCGGATACGAGCGGGTGGCGGGCCGTGACGTCGGCACGCTGTCGGGCGGCGAGCAGAAAAGGCTCGCGCTGGAGGCGCTCCTGCGCGGCCCCGACCAGGTCCTGCTGCTCGACGAGCCCGACAACTACCTGGACGTCTCCGGCAAGCAGTGGCTGGAGGAGCAGTTGGAGGCCACCCGCAAGACCGTCCTGCTCGTCTCCCACGACCGACGGCTGATCGCCAACACGGCCACCCGCGTCATCACCGTGGAGTCACGCGGGGTGTGGACCCACGGCGGGAGCTTCGCCACCTACGCCCAGGCCCGCCTCGACCGCAACGAGCGCCTGCACGAACGCCGCCGCCGCTGGGACGAGGAGCACGCCCGCCTCAGGAAGCTGGTCCACACCCTGCGCCAGAAGGCCACCAACAACGACTCCGTCGCCTCCGCCTACCGGGCCGCGCAGACCCGGCTGGGCAGGTTCGAGGAGGCGGGCCCGCCCGAGAGCGCGCCCAAGGAGCAGAACGTCCGGATGCGCCTCAGCGGTGGCCGTACCGGCAAGCGCGCGCTCACCTGCACCGGCCTGGAGCTGACCGGCCTGACGGAGCCGTTCGACCTTGAGATCCACTACGGGGAGCGGGTGGCGATCCTCGGCCCGAACGGTTCCGGCAAGTCCCACTTCCTGCGGCTGCTGGCCGAATCGGGGAGCGGCGCGCTCTCTCCGGCCCCCGGGTCGCCCGCGCCGGTACGCCACCGGGGCACCGTGGAGCTCGGGGCCAGGGTCGTGCCCGGCCACTTCGTCCAGACGCACGCCCGGCCCGACCTGGCCGGGCGGGCTCCGGCCGACATCGTCACGGCCGCCGGGTCGCTCACGCTCAACGACGCCATGGCCTCCCTCGCCCGCTACGAGCTCGCCCCGGCCGGCCGCCAGCCCTTCGAGACCCTCTCCGGCGGCCAGCAGGCACGCCTGCAGATCCTGCTGCTCGAACTGTCAGGGGCCACCATGCTGCTGCTCGACGAGCCGACCGACAACCTCGACCTGGCCAGCGCGCAGGCCCTCCAGGACGGCCTCGCCTCCTTCTCCGGCACCGTCCTCGCCGTCACCCACGACCGGTGGTTCGCCGACGACTTCGACCGGTTCCTGATCTTCGGCGCCGACGGGGAGGTCCGGGAGTCCGGCGAACCCCTCTGGCAGCCGGACCGGCCGCGCCGCGCACAGTGACGGCCCCGCCGCCACCGCCGCGTACGGCATCGGACCGGGAAACGGCAGCGGGCCCGGAGACGGCAGCGGGTCCGGATACGACCGCAGGCCCGAGAACGGCAGCGGGGCCGGGAACGACGGCGGCGAACGTGTGACCGGTCTCGACCCCGAGCCCCGACCCTCGGGGCCCGGCCCT
Organism: Streptosporangium sp. NPDC002524; assembly: GCF_040295985.1. NCBI lineage: Bacteria > Bacillati > Actinomycetota > Actinomycetes > Streptosporangiales > Streptosporangiaceae > Streptosporangium > Streptosporangium sp. NPDC002524. The sequence continues at coordinate 152,239 of NZ_JBEOWK010000009.1, forward strand.
CGGGGCCCGGCCCCTGCCCGCTCCGACCCGCCCCGATCGGTTCTGGACGAGCCAGGGCCAGCGCTGGGGGCGGATCCGGGCTCGGGGGCGGTGTCTGATTCCTGCAAGACAACCGGGACGAGTGTCCAGCAGCATGGGACACCATGAGTGACAGCATTCTCGACACCGCTCGGGCCTTCATCCTTCGCGAGGGGCGCCTGCTCGAACGCCGCCTGTTCGCCACCCTCTTCCAGGGGGCGCCCGCCACCGGGGTGGTGGACGCCCTGCGCGGCTACCGCAACGCGGACGGCGGCTTCGGCCACGGTCTCGAACCCGACAAGCGCTGCTCCGACAGCCTGCCCATCGACGTGGAGGTCGCGTTCCAGACACTGCTGGCGGCCGGTGTGCCGGCGACCGGCCCGCTGGTTCCGGAGGCGTGCGACTGGCTGGCGACGGTCGCCACGTCCGACGGGGCGGTGCCGCTCTCGCTGCCGGTCATGGAGGCCTACCCGAGGGCCGCGCACTGGTCGGAGTGGACCTACACGCCGGGGCTGAACCCGACCGCCGGGCTGGCCGGGCTGCTGCACCGGATGGGCGTGGAGCATCCGTGGCTCACCCTGGCCACCGACTGGTGCTGGTCGGCCCTGGAGAAGGGCTTCCCCGACGACGCGCACGCCATGTCCGAGACGCTCGTGTTCCTCGAACACGTCCCGGATCGCGATCGGGCCGAACGCCTCGCCGAGCGGGTGGGCGAGTGGCTCCCTCAGCTGCGGATGTACCGGAGCGACCCCGCCGATCCGGGGTACGGGATCACTCCCCTGCACCTCGCTCCCCACCCCGACAGCCGCTGGCGCCGGTTGTTCTCCGACGAGGTGATCGAGGGCCACCTCGACCGGCTGGCGGCCGACCAGCGGCCCGACGGAGGATGGGCCATCACCTGGGAGCCTCCCGGCGCGGCCGCCAGCCTGGAGTACCGGGGGGTCGAGACCCTGCGGGCCCTCCAGGTGCTCAGCGCCTACCGGAGGGTGCCGTCGAGCTGACGGGAGTCGGCGATGGCCACGGCACCGCGAGAGTCCCGGTGAACTCGCCTCCCCGGTCCGTCATGGCCACACGCCGACACCGGCGACCCACCGATCCGGCCACGCGCCACGATGACACCACCGCCGTCGGATTCGCGCGCCACGGTGACGCCCCCGCCGTCGAATTCGTACGCCGCAGTGACGCCGTTGCCGCCGGGTTCGCGCGCCGGGACCGCCGATCCCTCGTCCGGCAGCCGGGCCGGTCGCAGCAGCGGGGATCGGAGGTCCGGCGCTACCTCGATGGTGATCGTCAGCGTCGGTTCCCCTCCGGTGCGAGGGTGGGAACCGCGGCGAGCAGTTCTCTGGTGTACGGCTCGGCGGGGGCCGCGAAGACGTCCGCGACGTCTCCCGTCTCGACGATCCGCCCGTCCTTCATCACCGCGATCCGGTCACTGACGTGGTGGATGACGCCCAGGTCGTGCGAGATGAACAGCATGGCCACCGCCAGGTCGCGCCGCAGGTCGGCGAGCAGGTCGAGGATCTGCGCCTGGATCGAGACGTCGAGCGCCGAAACCGGCTCGTCGCAGACGATCACCTCGGGGGACGGGGCCAGCGCGCGGGCGATGGCGACCCGCTGCCGCTGGCCGCCGGACAGCTCGCGCGGATACCGTCCCAGCGTCGTCACCGGCAGCCCGACCTGGTCGAGCAGCTCGGCGACCCGGCGGCGGCGCTCCTCGCGCCGGGCCCCGGTCAGGGCCACCGCCTCGCCGACGACGCGGCCGACCGTGTGGCGGGGGTCGAACGAGCCGAGCGGATCCTGGTAGACGGCCTGGATCCGGCGCCGCCTCGTCCTGCGCACGCGCTCGGGCACGCCGCTCCACGGCTCGCCGCCGAGCCGTACGACGCCCTCGTCGGGTTCCAGCAGGCCGAGCGCGATGCGGGCGGCCGTCGTCTTGCCCGATCCGGACTCGCCGACCACGCCCAGCGTCTCCCCCGCCCTGAGCTGGAACGACACCTCCCTGACCGCGTCGTGCCAGCCCCCGTCCGGGGTGCGGAACCGCTTGGAGACGCCTTCGGCCGCGAGCACCACGGCCCCCTCCTTCGCGCGGGGTTCTTCTCGCGTCACGCCGACCCTGACGGGCTCGGGGTCGCGTGACTCGGGATACCAGCACAGCGCCCGATGTCCGCCCCCGACCTCCACCGGCCCGGCCCCGCCCGACCCGCCCCCCACCGCCCCGGCCCTCACCGGCCCAGACCTCACCGGCCCGACCTCGACCGGGTCGGGGAGCTTGTCGCGGCACTGCTGGTCGGCGTGCGCGCAGCGGGCGGCGTACGGACACCCGTCCGGGCCCGGTGCGGGCCGGGCCGCCGCCACGGCCGACAGCGGCGTGCCCTTCGCGTGGGCGGCGGGCACGGCGGCGATGAGCGCCCGGGTGTACGGGTGCCGGGGGTCGCCGAGGACCCGGGCGGCGGGGCCCTCCTCGACGACGAGCCCGTCGTACATGACGGCGATCCGGTCGGCGAGTTCGGCCACGACGGCCAGGTCGTGGCTGATCAGCAGGAGGGCGGTGCCGCTCTCCTTCAGCCCGCGCAGCAGCGCGAGGATCTGCGCCTGCACGGTGACGTCCAGCGCGGTGGTGGGTTCGTCGGCCACGAGCAGGCGCGGCCCGGCGGCGAGCACGGACGCGATGAGCGCCCGCTGCCGGAGGCCGCCGGAGAGCTCGTGCGGGTACTGGCGCGCGCGCCGGTCCGCGTCGGGGATGCCCGCGTCGGCCAGCAGCGAGAGCACCCGCCCGCCGACACCGGCCCGGTCCACGACCCGGTGGACGCGCAGCGTCTCGGCGACCTCGGCTCCGACGGTCCTGAGCGGGTCCAGCGACACCAGCGCGTCCTGGAGCACCAGGCCGATCCGGCGGCCCCGGACCGCGCGCCAGCCCGGCTCGGTCAGGGTCGTCAGGTCCTCGCCCTCGAAGGTGAGCTCGCGGGCGCTGACCGACGCCCGGTCCCCGGCCAGGCCGACGAGCGTGCGCGCGGTGACGCTCTTGCCGGAGCCCGACTCCCCCACGATGGCCAGGCACTCGCCGGGCGCGACCGTGAACGACACGTCCCGTACCGCGTGGATCCGCTCGCCGTCGAGGTGAAAGACGACGTCGAGGCCCTCGACCACGATCACGGCGTCCTCCTCGCGGTACGGAACCGGGGGGCGATCACGGTGCCCTCCCGGTGGAACAGTGCAGGAAGACGAGCACCGCCCTCCCGATGGAACAGCGCGGGACGGCACGGAAAGGCGGTCACGGGGTCCTCCTGGTGAAGCGGCGCTGGGCGGAGCGGCCGATCACGTTCACCGCGATCACCGTGGCCGTGATGGCCGCCCCGGGGAACACCCCGATCCACCACGCCGTCTCCAGGAAGTCACGGCCCTCCGAGAGCATCGCCCCCCATTCCGGCGCGGGCGGCTGGGTGCCGAAGCCGAGGAAGCTCAGCCCGGATCCGGCGATGAGCGCCGTGCCGAAGCCGACGGTGGCCAGCACCAGCAGCGGGCCCAGGGCGTTGGGCAGGATGTGCCGCGCGACCAGCGTCGATCGCCGCAGCCCGAGCCCTCGGGCCGCCTCGACGTACCCCGACCGGCGCACCACCAAGGCCTCGGCGCGGACGATCCGCGCGTACCCGGGGGTGAAGGCGATGGCGATGGCGAGCACCACGTTGGCGGTCCCGCCGCCCAGTACGGTGATCACGAGCAGCGCGACCAGGAGCTGGGGCAGCGAGAGCAGGATGTCGGCCACGCGCATGACGGCCTGGTCCGCCACCCGCCCGCCCAGCGCGGCGGCGAGGCCGAACACCGCTCCCCCGGCGACGGCGAGGCAGGTCGCGCCCAGCCCGAGGAGTAGCGACGGCCGCGCGCCGTGCACGACCCGGGTGAACAGGTCACGGCCGAGCTGGTCGGTGCCGAACCAGTGCTCGCCACCGGGCGGCAGCAGGGCGTTCACGGGATCGATGGTGATCGGCGAGGACGCGGTCAGCGCCTCCGGTACGACGGCGGCCACCAGGATCGGGACGAGCACGGCCCAGGCGGCCACCGGCGACCAGCGCCGGACGGCGAACCGCGAGCGGGCGGGGGGACGGGCGAGGGCGCGGCCGGGGAGTCCGGGAAGGCCGGGGAGCACGGTCACGCGATCACCCGGCCCGCAGCCGCGGGTCGATGACCGCGTACAGGAGGTCGACGGCGGTGGAGATGAGGACGAACACGAAGGCCGACAGCAGCACCACGCCCATCACCACCGGCATGTCCTTGTTGCCCACCGCCTGCAGGGTGAGCGCGCCGATGCCCGACCGGCCGAAGACCGTCTCCACCAGCACCGCGCCGCCGAGCAGCGTCCCGACGAGCCACCCGGTGAGGGTGGCGAGCGGTATCGCCGCGTGCCGGAGCGCGTGACGCAGCCGGACCGCCGTCTGGCTCAGCCCCCGCGCCCTGGCGGTGACCGCGAACGGCTGCGCCAGCGCGGCCTCCAGCCCCTCGCGCAGCACCTGCGCGAGGACACCGGCGATCGGCAGGGCCAGCGTGAGCGCGGGCAGCACCAGCGCCGCCAGGTCCTGCGCGCCGACGACGGGAAAGAGCTGGAGCTGGAAGGAGAACGCGGTCAGCAGCAGGATGCCCAGCCAGTACGAGGGCAGCGAGACCGCCACCAGCTCCCAGGCCGTCGCCGCGGCCCGCACCCCGCGACGCCGCCCGGCCGTCGTCACCGCCGACACCAGGGCGATCAGGACGGCGAGGGCGATCGCGGCGACGGCGAGCTGCACGGTGGCGCCGAGCTGGTCGCCGATCAGCTGCCGGACCGGCCGCTGGAGCTGATACGACGAGCCCAGGTCGCCGGTGACGACCCTGCCCAGGTAGCCGAGATACTGCAGGAGCACCGGACGGTCGAACCCGAACTCGGTCCTGATGCGCTCCCTGACCTCCTCCGACGCGGTGGTGGCCGGTCCCAGCAGGGTCGCGACGGGGTCTCCGGGGATGAGCTGGAGGGCGACGAAGGCGAGGGTCGCGGCGCCGTAGAGCACCGCGAGCCCTGCCACCAGCCGCCCGGCGAGCGTTCTCACCGGGCCGCCGCCCCGCCCGCTCCTCCTGACTTTTCCGGTTTTCTCTGTAGGACCGGTTTTCTCTGTAGGAGTGGTCACTGTGCCGTCTTGGCGAGCCACACGTCGTAGAACAGCGGCCAGGCGTTGGCGTCGAGCGTGAGCCCGCGCACCTGCTTGCCCAGGCCGAGCACCTGCGACTGGGTGTAGACGGGGATCACCAGCGCGAGGTCGACGGCGCGCTGCTGGGTCTTGCCGTACACGTCCTTCCTGACAGTTTCGTCGAGGGTGGCCCGGCCCTGGTCGGTCCACGCGGTCAGGTCGCGGTCGTCGAGGAACGTGGCGTTCTGGCCGCCCTTCTGGGGCTTGCTGGCGCCGTTGAACAGGAGCCACAGCACGTCCGGCTCGAAGCGCGACCAGCTGTAGTCGGCCATGTCGGCCTTGCCGCCGTAGACCCGGTCGAGGTAGGTGCCGATGTCGGCCTGGGGGCGGACGACCTCGACGCCGATCTTCTTGAGGTCGGCCTGGAAGGCCTGGCCGAGGATGTCGCGCTGGTCGCGCACGTACTGGGCGGGCAGCAGCGGCCAGTCGACGACGAGGCGCTTGCCGTCCTTGGTGCGGTAGCCGTCCGCGTCCCGGCCGGTCCAGCCGGCCTCGTCGAGCAGCTTTCCGGCCAGCGCCTGGTCGTAGGGCCAGCTGTTCTCCAGCGCCGCGTTGTAGCCGGGGGTGGTCGGCGCCAGCGGGCTCCACGCTCTCTTGAACTGGCCGAAGTAGAGCGCCTTGACGTTGGTCTCGACGTCGATTCCCCGCTGGAGGGCCTTGCGGACCTTCTCGTCGTTGAGGGGAGGTTTGGAGGTGTTCAGGTAGATGCTGTAGTTGCCTCCTGGATAGTCGGTCTTGAGGAGTGCGAGGTTGGCGTTGGCCTCGACGGCCTTCGCGTTGGCCGGGGGGATCGCGGCGGCGACGTCGATCTGGCGGCTGTTCAGCGAGCCGACCCGGACCGAGGCCTCCGGCAGGAAGCGCACGGTCAGCTTGTCGAGGTAGGCGGGCCCGGTGTGGCCGCCGGTCTTCGGCGCCCAGGCGTAGGCGGTGTTCCTGGTCAGGACCGCCTCCTGGCCCTTGGTGTAGCCGGTGAACACGAACGGTCCCGTACCGACGCCGACCGGCCCGCCCGAGCCGAGCGTGGCCGCGTTGGCCGCGATCGTCTTCGGCGAGTAGAAGCCGAGGTAGGCCGTGCTGGCGGCCTGCAGGAACGGGGCGAAGGGCGCGGAGAACCCGACCTTCACCGTGAGCGGGTCGACGACCGTGGTCCCGGTGTACGGGCCCAGGAGGTTGGAGGCGAGCTGCGACTTGGTCGCGGGGTCGGCGATGCGGTCGAAGTTGACCTTCACCGCCTCGGCGTCGAAGGGGGTGCCGTCGTGGAACGTGACCCCCTTGCGCAGCCGGAAGGTGTAACTCTTCAGGTCGGGCGCCACCTCCCACGACTCGGCGAGCCACGGGTGGAACTTACCGGAGGCGTCCTCGGCGACCAGCGAGTCGAAGACGTTGCGGAGGATCGCCCCCGTGATGTCCTGCGAGCTGACGTGGATGTCGAAGGAGACCGGCTCGGTGTCGGCCGCGAAGGTCAGCGACCCTCCCTTGACGGGAGCCTCCGCCACCGAGCCGCTCCCACCGCTCCCGCCGCCCGCCTCGTTCGTACCGCCGGAGGAGGCGGCGGGGGAACCGCAGGCCGCCAGCAGGAGCACGGCGCTCGCCATCACTCCGATGCCGGCCCGCGTTCCGACTCGCGATTCGGCTCGCGTTCCGACTCGCGTTCCGGCTCGTGATCCGGTTCGCATTCCGGATTGCGATTCGGTTCGCGTTCCGGTTCGCGACAGCCCGAATATTCTGCGCACGTGCATTTCACCGCTCCGGCGGGTTGATACCAGAATGAAGGGAATTCACTTTCGCCGAAAGGTTAAACCGGGGGTCGCGGTGGAAACACCCCTGTCAACCCCTAGCGGAAAACTCCTTCGGCCAGCGGATACCGGGGAACGGACACGCGCAGCTCGATGCGCCACCCCTCCGGCGTGCGCTGCAGGACGTCGAGGTAGTCGCCGTTGTGCACGCTCCCGTCGGGAAGAACCGCGAGATAGCGGCTCCGCGCACGGACGACGCCCTCGCCGTCCACGAAGATGTGCGAGTCGAGAGTCTGGTGGTCAGGCCCGTGCGGACGCAGGCTCAGCGCGAACTCCCCGATGGCGGGCAGCCCGCGCACGACACGCCCCGCCCCCCTCCTCAGCTCGATCACCGCGTCGCCGGTGAACACCCTGCCGAGGTCGGCGACCTCCGCGTTGTCGAAGACGTGGGAGAACAACGCGAGCGTCCCGCGAATTCCGGAGACATCCTCCAGTGACAATTCATCCATTTCTCGCCGCCCGCTCAGGAAATCTGCTGGAGGATACCGAGACGGTCCGGGAGAACGTTGTACCGTACGATCTTCCCGTCCCTGAACGTTATCCGGCTGACGCTGTTTCCGATGAAATGCCGCCCGCTCGCGGGGGCGCCGAACAGCGGGGCGCGGTGCACGCCCTCGATCCGCCAGAAGACCACCACCCGGTCGCCTTCCGCGATCAGGTCGGTGACGGTCGCCTTGACGTCCTCGACGGTCTCCCAGACGCCCTGGATGTGAGCGCGGAAGTCCTCCCTGCCACCGGGCCCGGCTCCGGGCGGCACCGTCTCGTCGACGGCGTCCTCGGCGATGATCTCCTCCAGCAGCTCCGGGCGCCGCAGGGTGATCAGCTCCTCGTAGAGGCGCCGGGCGACCTCCTTGTTCGCCTCCGTGTCCGTACGGGGGCTCGTGCCGGTGTTCGTTTCCGTGCTCATCACGGGACTCCTTGTCTGGGTGCGTCTTGTCCGGGTCGGGCGCGTCTTGTCTGGAGGCGTCTTATCCGAGGCGTCTTATCTGGGGGCGTCGCCCGGGAAGGCGGGCGGGAGGAGGATGCCGTTGTTGGCGCTGAGGCCGCCGTCGACGGGGACGGTGACGCCGGTGACGTACGACGCCGCGGGCGAGGCCAGGAACCAGATGACCTCGGCCTGCTCGCGCGGATCCGCCCAGCGTCGCTGCGGGATGCGGCCGGTCACGGCCGGGCCGAGCGTCGGGTGTGAGAGCACGCCCGCGGTCATCGCGGTCGCCGTCCCCCCGGGCGCGATGGCGTTGACCCTGATGTTCTCGATCGCGTAGTCGATCGCCGCGCCGCGCACCAGGTTGATCACCGCCGCCTTGGCCGCGTTGTACGCCCAGGTGGCCGGGTCGCCGCCGAGCCCCGAGACCGACGAGGTCGCCACGATCGAGCCGCCGCCCGCCGCCCGCAGGGCCGGCAGCGAGGCCCGGATGCCCAGCGCCACGCCTCGTACGTTGACAGCGAGGATCCGGTCAAAGCGGTCGATGGCGCCCGGTGACTCCAGGGGTCCGGCGCCGCCGATTCCGGCGTTGAGCACGACCGCGTCCAGCCTCCCGAACTCGCGGACGGCGAGGTCGACCATGGCGGCGTTGGTCTCCTCCGTGGACACGTCGCCGACGAGCGGGACGACGCCGTGAACGGCGGAGAGCTTCTCCAGCCCCTCCCTCGCCACGTCGACGGCGACGACCTTGGCTCCCCTGTCGGCGAACAGCTCCGCGGTCGCTCTTCCGATGCCGGACGCGGCACCGGTGACGACCACGACCTGAACACTCATGCGCCCCTCTTCTCTGTGGGTTCTGTGGGTTCTGTGGGTTCTGTGGACTCGGTGGATTCTGTGGAATCGGTGGGTTCTGTTGGATCGGTGGAATTCGTGGAGCCCGTGGAGTTCGTGGAATCCGTGGGCTCCGCCGGCTCCGTGGATTTCCCGGACGGGACGAGCGCGTCGATCCACTCGCGGACCGCCGCCACCGTCGTCTCCGAGTGCTCTTCGAGCACGGTGAAATGGTCGCCGGGCACGTCGGCGGTCTCGTGCGGCAACGGCCAGAAGGCCCGCCAGTCGAACCGTCCCGTGGGGTCCACGACGGTTCCGCGCAGCGGTTCCCGCGCCCGGACGACCAGGGTCCTGGCGTCGATCGGCTTGGGCTGCCAACCGGCCAGGATCCGGCCGTACGCGCCCATGGTGGTGAGGCTCGCGTCGCTCCAGACCATCCGGTAGCGCTCGATGCGCTCCACCATCCCGGTGAGCATCGCGGCGAGCCACCAGTCCCGCATGCCCTCCAGCGTCGGGCTCTCGATCGGGTAGGAGTCGATCAGCACCAGCCCGGCCGCCGGGGTGCCCCGGTTCTCCAGCTCGGCCGCCACCGAGTGCGCGACGCAGCCGCCCATGGACCGGCCGAGGATCACGAACGGGCCGTCTCCGATCAGCTTCTCCACGGCGTCGGCGTGCATCCGGACGAACGTCTCCTCACTGTCCGGGAGGAGGTCGTCCGGCGCGTACCCGGGTGAGGGCACCACGTGGACGTCCCGCTCACCGCGCATGGCGTGGCCGAAGCGGGCGTACTCGTGCGGGCCGGAGATGGCGCTGACGGCGGGGAAGCAGATCAGCGAGACCGGCGCGTCGCCGGAGGCCAGCCGGATCGGCGCGACGGCGTGCTCGGCGGCCTCCGCCGGTCCGAAGCTCGACCGCAGGTGGGAGACCACACCGATCAGCTCGGCCGCGGCGGCGAACTCGCCTCGGCCGCACAACTGGCGGTAGAGGTCGGACAGCGGCCCCTGCCGTACCGCCCCGGCCCCCTCGCCCCTCGCGGAACCCGTGGAACCCGTGGAACCCGTGGAACCGGCGGAACCGACAGGTTCGCCGGACTCGCCCGGTTTGATGACGTTCGCGAGTTCGGGCAGCAGGTAGCCGGTGAGCGCCTCGGGCGTGGGATGGTCGAACGTGACCGTCGCGGGCAGCCGCAGGCCGGTCAGCGCGTCGAGCCGGTTGCGCAGCTCGACGGCGGTGAGCGAGTCCAGGCCGAGGTCGTTGAACGGGCGTTCCGGCGCGACGGACCCGGCCGACGTGCCCAGGACCGCCGCCACCTCCGCCGTGACCACGTCGAGCACGGCCCCCGCCCGCTGCTCCTCGGGCAGCCTCGCCAGACGGTACGCCAGCGCGGGACCGGTCGCCGAGGAGGTCCTGGCCGCTCGCCGCTGTGGCCTGACCAGGCCGCGCAGCAGCGGGGGCGGCTGCGCTCCGCCCGCCCGCAGAGCGGCGAGGTCCAGCGGTGCGGGGACGAGCAGCGCGGGACCGGAGGAGGTGGGGGTGCCGGGGGTGGGAGCGGGGTCGAACCGCAGCGCCGCCTCGAACAGGGCCAGCCCGTCGGCGGTGGTCAGGGGGCGGACCCCGGCGCGCGCCGCGCGGGCGCGGTCGGCGTCGGTCAGGTGCGCGGTGACACCGCTCGGCCGCGCCCACATGCCCCAGGCCAGTGACAGCGCGGGCAGCCCGAGGACCCTGCGGTGCGCGGCCAGCGCGTCCAGGAAGGTGTTGGCCGCCGCGTAACTCCCCTGCCCAGGCCCGCCGAGGATCCCCGCGACGGACGAGTAGAGGACGAAGGCGGCCAGGTCGTGGTCGCGGGTCAGCTCGTGCAGGTTCCAGGCGGCGTCGACCTTGGGCCGCAGCACGGCGTCGACGCGGTCCGGTGTGAGCGAGGTGACCACGCCGTCGTCGACGACACCGGAGGTGTGCACGACCGCCGTCAGCGGATGCGCCTCCGGGATCGCGGCCAGCACCTCGGCGAGGGCGTCCCGGTCGGCGGCGTCGGCCGCCGCGACGATGACCCGCGCGCCGAACCCGGTCAGTTCCCCGACGAGCTCGGCGACCCCGGGAGCCCGCAGGCCCCGCCTGCCCACGAGCACCAGATGACGGACTCCGCGTACGGCCACCAGGTGCCGGGCGAGCTCGCCCGCCAGGGCACCCGTGCCGCCGGTGATCAGTACGGTCCCCTCGGGGTCCCATTCCCGCCCTTCGCCCTCGGACGCGGCCACGCGGGCGAGCCGGGGGACGAGCACCTTCCCGTTCCGTACGGCCACCCGCGGTTCACCGGAGCCGAGGGCGGCGGCCACCGCCTCCCGTACGGCATCCGGTGAGACGTCCGTGACGTCGACGACGACGATCCGGCCGGGATGCTCGGCCTGGGCCGATCCGACCAGTCCCCAGATCGGCGCCGTCGCGGGATCGGGGCTCTCTTCCGCGGACGTGGAGACCGCGTCTCGGGTCACGACGACGAGCCGCGACGACTCCGGCCGCTCGGGGTCTTCGGGGCTTCGAGAGAGCCACTCCTGCAACAGGCCGAGCACCCGGTTCACCTGGTCGTGCGCGGCGACGGACGGGTCGGCGGGCTCGAACTCCGTTCCCGAGACGAGGACGACATCGGTTTCCCGGCCCGCCCCGGGGGTCGCGGTGTCCGTCTCCGCCCAGGTCACCTGGAACAGCGCGTCGCGCTCGGCGGGCCGGACGGCCCGGAGCTGCCCGGCCGAGATCAGCCGGGCCCTGAGGGACTCGACGCTCGCCACCGGGGCCCCCGAGGCGTCGGCGGCGTACAGGGACAGCTCGTCCTCGCTGTGCAGCGTCAACCGGACGCGCAGCGCCGCCGCCCCCGAGGCGTGCAGCCGTACGCCGCTGTAGGCGAAGGGCAGGCGGTTCTGGCCGGGCGGGCTGTCGCGCAGCCCGTGGTGGGCCGCGATGTGCAGCGCCGCGTCGAGCAGGGCGGGATGGACCCCGAACAGCCCGGCGTCCGCCCGCTGCGGGTCGGGGAGCTCGACCTCGGCGAAGAACGCGTTCTCCGCGCGCCAGGCCGCTCTCAACCCCTGGAAGGCGGGCCCGTACGACAGCCCCGCCTCGGCGAGTACCGGGTAGACGTCGTCGATCTCGACGGGTACCGCGCCGTCGGGCGGCCACACCTCCAGCGGGGCCTTCTCCTCCTCGCGGGACGGTGTGGTGAGGAACCCGGCGGCGTGCCGCGTCCATTCCGCCTCTCCCCCGGCCTCGGCGGGACGCGAGTACACGGCCACGGGGCGGCGGATCGCGTGATCGAGCGGGCTCTCACGGCCGGTCGCTCCCACGGCCACCTGGACGTGCACGGCCCCGCGTTCGGGGACCACGAGGGGTGCCTCGATCACCAGCTCGTCCAGGGTGTCGAGACCGACCTCGTCACCGGCCCGGATGGCGAGCTCCACGAGCGCGGTGCCCGGCACGATGACGGTGCCCATGACCGCGTGGTCGGCCAGCCAGGGATGGGTCCGCAGCGAGAGCCGTCCCGCCAGCAGGGTCGCGTCGGCGTCGGCGAACGCCACCGTGGCGCCCAGCAGCGGATGATTCGCGGGGGCCAGCCCCAGACCGGACACGTCTCCCGCTCCCGGCGACACGGGGTCGAGCCAGTAACGCCGATGCTGGAAGGCGTAGGTGGGCAGGTCGACCCTGTTCGCGCCGGGGAAGACCGTCTCCCAGTCGATCGGGCTGCCGTGGACGTGGGCCTGTCCGAGGGCCAGGAGCGCGGTCACCTCCTCGGGCCGGTCCTTGCGCAACACCGGCACCACCACCCGCGAATCGGGAAGGGACTGCCGAGCCATGGCCGACAGCACCCCATCGGGGCCCAGCTCCAGGAACGTCGTCACCCCGGCCGCGTCCAGGGCGCTCACCGCGTCGGCGAACCGGACCGGCTCCCGAACTTGCCGCACCCAATACTCCGGATCCCTGAGCTCCTGCCCCGTCGCGAGCCGCCCGGTCAACGTCGACACCAGCGGGATCCGCGGCTCGTTGAACGTCACCTTCTCCAGGACCTGGCGGAAGTCGTCGAGCATCGGCTCCATCCGCGCCGAGTGAAACGCGTGACTCACCGTCAACCGCCGAACCCGCCGCCCCTGCCGGACGAACCCATCCGCCACGGTCGAGACGAGGTCTTCGTCCCCCGAGACCACCACCGCAGACGGACCGTTCACCGCAGCGATCCCCACCCGGCCCGGCCAGGCATGAGAGGCATCCGGCCCATCCGCCTCGTCCAGACCCGCCAGCGCGTCCAGAACCTCGTGCTCACCGGCCTCGATCGCGGCCATCGCCCCGCCGGCAGGCAACCCCTGCATCAACCGACCACGAGCCGCCACCACCTTCGCCGCATCCTCCAGCGACCACACCCCGGCCAGATAAGCCCCCGACACCTCCCCGATCGAATGACCGGCCAGGTGGTCAGGGGCAACACCCCACGACTCCAGCAGACGGAACAACCCCACCTGCACCGCGAACAACCCCGACTGGGTGAACACCGTCCGATCCAGCAACCCGGTCTCGCCGAACACCACCTCCCGGACAGAGACCCCATCCAGGTGACGATCCAGCTCGGCGACCACCTCATCGAACGCAGCCGCGAACACCGGGAACCGCCCATACAGTTCCCGACCCATCCCCTCGCGCTGACTGCCCTGACCGGTGAACAGGAACGCCAGCCCACCCCCGGCCCGACCCTGGGCCACCCCTGCCGACGGTTCGCCCGCCGCCAACGCCTCCAACCCCGCGACCAGATCCGCGACATCAGCGGCCACGACCACCGCCCGCTCCTCCAGCACCCCCCGACCACGCGCCAGCGAATACCCCACATCCCCCACATCGAGACGAGGATCGGCCTTCACGAACTCGGCCAGCCGAGCCGCCTGACCCCGCAACCCCGCCACCGACCGACCCGACACCACCCACGGCACCACCCCGGCCGGCACAGAACCGGAAACAGCCGGAACAGGCTCCTCCGGGGCCTGCTCGATGATCACGTGGGCGTTGGTGCCGCTCACCCCGAACGCCGACACCCCCGCCCGACGTGGCACGCCCGTGTCCGGCCACTCCCGCGCCTCGGTCAGCAGCTCGACCGAACCGGCCGACCAGTCCACGTGCGCCGACGGCTCGTCCACATGCAACGTCCTGGGCAACACCCCATACCGAATCGCCTGAACAAGCTTGATCACACCCCCCACCCCGGCCGCCGCCTGCGCATGACCGATGTTCGACTTCAACGACCCCAACCACAACGGCCGATCGACCGGCCGCCCCTGCCCGTACGTCGCGATGATCGCCTGCGCCTCGATCGGGTCACCCAGCGTCGTACCGGTACCGTGCGCCTCGACCAGGTCCACCTCCGACGCCGACAACCCCGCACCCGCCAACGCCTGACGGATCACCCGCTGCTGCGACGGACCATTCGGAGCCGTCAAACCGTTCGAAGCACCGTCCTGATTCACCGCCGAACCCCGGACAACAGCCAGCACCTCATGACCCAGCCGCCGCGCGTCCGACAACCGCTCCACCAACAGGAAACCGACACCCTCGGCCCAGCTCGTGCCGTCCGCCGCCTGGGCGAACGCCTTGCAGCGGCCGTCCACCGACAGGCCGCGCTGGCGGGAGAACTCCACGAACCCCTGCGGCGACGCCATCACCGAGACGCCTCCGGCCAAAGCCAGGTCGGACTCGCCCGCACGCAGCGACTGCACCGCCAGATGCAACGCCACCAGCGACGACGAACACGCCGTGTCCACCGTGACAGCGGGACCCTCGAACCCGAACGAGTACGCGATCCGCCCCGACGCCACGCTGCGCAGCGTGCCGATGCCCAGGTGACCTTCCAACTCCTCGGGCGCGCCGGGACCGGCGCCGTAGTCGCCGCCCGCGAGCCCCGCGAACACCGCCGTCCGGCTCCCCCGGAGCGGAGCCGGGTCGATTCCGGCGTGCTCGAACGCCTCCCAGGCGCTCTCCAGGAGCAGCCGCTGCTGCGGGTCGGTCGCCAGCGCCTCACGCGGCGAGATCCCGAAGAACTCCGCGTCGAAGCCCGCGACATCGCTCAGGAACCCGCCGTGCCGGGTGTACGACGTGCCGGGGTGGTCCGGGTCGGGGTCGTACAGGCCCTCCAGGTCCCAGCCCCGGTCGGACGGGAACTCCGACACCGCGTCCCGCCCCTCGGCGACCAGGTCCCACAGATCCCGCGGCGAGTTCACACCACCGGGGAAGCGGCACGCCATCCCGACGATCGCGATCGGCTCCCTGCGTCCCGACTCGACCTCGTGGAGGCGGCCTCGCAGGTTCTGGACGTCGGCGATCGCGCGTTTCAGGTATTCGCGAAGTTTCTCGTCGGCCATGGCGGATGTGCTCCTCAGCGTCACAGGGAGTCGATGTCTTGATCGAGAAGCCGGAACAGCTCCTCGTCGGTCGCGGAGTCGAGGTCGACGCCCGCGACCGGGGGCGGCGTGGCCGTTCCCCACCGGTCGAGCAGGGACCGCATCCTGGTGAGGAGTTCCGCGTGCTCGGGGGCGTCCCCGGCACCGGAGGAGAACACCGTCTCCAGGTAGTCGAGCGAGGCCGAGGCGGAGGGGAAGCGGACGGCCTCCCCCGGCGACGACAGCTCGTTCCTGAGGTATCCGGCGATCGCGGCGGGTGTCGGGTAGTCGAAGACCAGGGTCGCGGGCAGCCGCAGGCCGGTGGCCGCGCCGAGGCGGTTGCGCAGGTCGACGGCCGTCAGCGAGTCCAGGCCGAGCTCCCTGAACGCCTTCCCGAGGTCGATGGCGCTCGCGCCGTCGTGTCCCAGGACGACGGCGGACTCGGTGCGGACCAGCTCGACCAGGGCCTCGTCGAGTTCGGTTCCGGCCAGCGTGGCGATCGACCTGGTCGAGCTGGTCACCGGTTCCGCCACGGGCACCTCCTGGACCGGCCTGCCCCCGGTGGGCGCGGCGTCGAGCCAGAAACGGCGGCGGCGGAAGGCGTAGGTCGGCAGCGGCACCCGGCGGGCACCGGGATACACCGCCCGCCAGTCCACCGGGACACCCCGTACGTACACCTCCGCCAGGGAGGTGAGGAACCGGTCGAGGCCGCCCTGGTCGCGGCGCAGCGAGCCCGCCACGACCGCGCCCGGCGCGGCGGTGTCGAGGGTCTCCTGGATGCCCGAGGTCAGCACCGGGTGGGGGCTGATCTCGATGAACACGTCGTGTCCCTGCTCGGCCAGCGCGCGGACGGCCTCCTCGAACCGGACCCGCTCGCGGAGGTTCGCGTACCAGTAGTCCGCGTCCATCGGTGTCGTGCCGATCCAGTCCCCGGTGACGGTCGACAGGATCGGCACCTCCCCGGCGCGCGGCCGGACGGGCGCGAGGGCCTCGCCCAGCTCCGCGCGGATCCGCTCGACGTGCGCGGAGTGGGAGGCGTAGTCCACCGGGACGAGCCGGGCCCGTACGCCCCCGGCCTTGTAGTCGTCGACGAGCCCGGCGACCGTGTCGGGATCACCGGAGATCACCACCTGGGAGGGGCCGTTGACGGCGGCCACCGAGACGCGGCCCGCGGGCCCGGCGATCCGGGCCTCCACCTCGTCCGGCGGCAGCGCGACCGACGCCATGGCGCCGCTCCCGGCGAGGGCCAGGATCGCGCGGCTGCGGAGCGCGACGACCCGCGCGGCGTCCTCCAGCGACAGGGTCCCCGCCACGCACGCCGCGGCGATCTCGCCCTGGCTGTGCCCGACGACGGCCGCGGGGCGGACGCCGTAGGACTCCCAGAGGGCGGCGAGCGACACCATCACCGCCCACAGCAACGGCTGCACCACGTCCACCCGGTCCCGCTCCGGCGCGCCCGGCACCCCGCGCAGGACCTCGGCGGGCGACCAGTCGACGTACGGGGAGAGCGCCTCCTCGCAGGCCGCCAGCCGCCGGGCGAACACGGGTGCGGTGTCGAGCAGCTCGACCGCCATCCCCGCCCACTGGGAACCCTGCCCGGGGAAGACGAACACCACCTTGCCGTCGGCGTCCGCGACACCGCGTACGACCCTCGGCGAGGAGGTACCGGCGGCCAGCGCGCGCAGGCCCGCCACGAGCCCGCCGCCATCGCCATCGCCCTCGCTGTCGCTGCTGTCGTCGGTGGCGAGGACGACGGCGCGGTGCTCGAAGGCCGAGCGCGTAGTGGCGAGGGAGAGACCGACGTCCCTCGGATCCGGGTCCGCCACGACCTTCCGATCCAGGTCGGCCGCGACCTTCCGGTCCGGGCCCGCCGCGACTCCGGCCCCCGTCTCGTCCGGGCCCTCGACGACGCCCGTCTTGCTCAGGTTGCCCAAGGCACTCGGGTCCTCGACAATCCTCGCCTCATCCGAGTCCCCGACGAAGGCCGCCAGGCGGGCGGCCTGGGCGTGCAGGGCCTCCGGGGTCCTGCCGGACACCGTCCAGAGCAGCGGTCCGCCGTACGGCTCCACTCCTGCGGGCGCCGCCTCCGACGACGGGTCCCCCTCGGCCCGGACGTGCGCCGTCTCGCTCGGAGGAATCGGCTCGATCCGGTGGGCGGGTGCCGTCTCGCCCGGCGGGGCCTGTTCGATGATCACGTGGGCGTTGGTGCCGCTCACCCCGAACGCCGACACGCCCGCCCGGCGTGGCACGCCCGTGTCCGGCCACTCCCGCGCCTCGGTGAGCAGCTCGACCGCTCCGGCCGACCAGTCCACGTGCGGCGACGGCTCGTCCACGTGCAGCGTCCTCGGCAACACCCCGTGCCGGATCGCCTGCACCATCTTGATGATCCCGGCCGCTCCGGCCGCCGCCTGGGTGTGCCCGATGTTCGACTTCAGCGAGCCCAGCCACAACGGCCGCTCACCGGGCCTGTCCTGGCCGTACGCGGCGATGAGCGCCTGTGCCTCGATCGGGTCGCCCAGCGTGGTGCCGGTACCGTGCCCCTCGACGGCGTCCACCTCCGAGGGCGCGAGCCCGGCGTTGGCGAGCGCCTGCCGGATCACCCGCTGCTGTGACGGGCCGTTCGGAGCGGTCAGCCCGTTGGAGGCGCCGTCCTGGTTGACCGCCGTGCCGCGTACGACGGCCAGCACCTCGTGGCCGAGTCGGCGCGCGTCCGCGAGGCGTTCGACGAGGAGCAGGGTCACGCCCTCGGCCCAGCCGGTGCCGTCGGCGGCCCCCGCGTACGCCTTGCAGCGGCCGTCGGCGGCGAGCCCGCGCTGCCGCGAGAACTCGACGAACACGGAGGGCGAGGCCATCACCGCCACCCCGCCCGCGAGGGCCAGGTCGGACTCGCCCGAGCGCAGCGACTGCACCGCCAGATGCAGCGCCACCAGCGACGACGAGCAGGCCGTGTCGACCGTGACCGCGGGCCCCTCGAACCCGAACGAGTACGCGATCCGCCCCGACGCCACGCTGCCCGCGTTGCCGTTGGCCAGGTAGCCCTCCAGCGGGGCGGGCGCCTCCCCGACCCGGGGGGCGTAGTCGTGGTACATGACGCCGGTGAAGACGCCGGTCCTGCTGCCCCGCAGGGTGGCCGGGTCGATGCCCGCCCCCTCCAGGGCCTCCCACGCCGTCTCCAGGAGGAGCCGCTGCTGCGGGTCGGTCGCCAGCGCCTCGCGCGGCGAGATCCCGAAGAACTCCGCGTCGAAGTCGGCGGCCTCGTGCAGGAACCCGCCGTGCCTGGTGTACGACGTGCCTGGGTGGGCGGGGTCGGCGTCGAACAGCGTCTCCAGGTCCCAGCCCCGGTCGGCGGGGAACTCCGAGATCGCGTCGCCGCCCGAGGCGACCAGCCGCCACAGGTCGTCCGGGGAGCCGATCCCGCCGGGCAGGCGGCAGGCCATCCCGACGATCGCGATCGCGTCTCCGGCCACCGGGGCGGAGACGGTCTCGGCCGCCTTCTCGTGCTTCCCGCCGAGTTTCCCCTGGAGGTATCCGGCCAGCGCGGAGGGCGTGGGGTGGTCGAAGGTCAGGGTGGCGGGCAGCCGGAGCCCCGTCGCCGCGTTGAGCCGGTTGCGCAGCTCGACCGCCGTCAGGGAGTCGAGCCCGAGGTCGCCGAAGGCACGCCGGGCCCGCACGACCTCGACACCCGCGCCCAGGACCGCCGCGGCCTCGGTACGCACCAGGTCGAGCAGGAGTTCTTCCCGGCGTTCGCCGGTGAGCCCGGCCAGCCGCCGTACGAGCGGCGACCCCTCCGCCGCGTCCCGCGCGACCCGGCGCGAGGGCCGGACGAGACCGCGCAGCAGCGGCGGGATCTCCTCCGCGCCGCGCACGGCGGGCAGGTCGAGCGCGGCGGGTACCAGCACCGGGGAGCCCAGCCGCAGCGCGGCGTCGAACAGCTCCAGCCCCTCGGCGGTGGGCAGCGGCCTGACCCCGCCGCGCGCGGCCCGCGCCCGGTCGAGGTCGGTCAGGTGCGCGGTGACGCCGGTGCGTTGCTCCCAGAGGCCCCAGGCCAGGGAGAGCGCGGGCAGGCCCTCGCTCCTGCGGTGTTCCGCGAGGGCGTCGAGGAAGGTGTTGGCCGCCGCGTAGCTCGCCTGCCCCGCGCTGCCCAGGACTCCGGCGACCGAGGAGTACAGCACGAACCACGCCAGGTCGTGGTCGCGGGTCAGCTCGTGCAGGTGCCAGGCGGCGTCGACCTTGGGACGCAGCACCGCGCCGACGCGCTCGGCGGTGAGCGAGCCGACCACGCCGTCGTCGACGACGCCCGCCGTGTGCACGACGGCGGTCAGCGGGTGTCCGGCCGGGATCGCCGCCAGGACTCCCTCCAGGAACGCGCGGTCGGCCACGTCTCCCGCCACGATGTCGACCCGGGCGCCGAGCTCGGCCAGCTCGTCGCGCAGCTCGGCCGCACCGGGGGCCCACGCGCCCCGGCGGCTGGTGAGGACCAGGTGCCGGGCGCCGTGCTCGGTCACGACATGCCGGGCGAGCAGGCCGCCGAGCCCACCCGTGCCGCCGGTGATCAGTACGGTCCCCTCAGGGTCCAGCGGTACGGCTCCGGCGGCCGGGCCCGTCGCCCGGACCAGGCGCGGCACCAGGATCCGCTCTCCTCGCACGGCCAGTTGCGGCTCACCGGCGGCCGGTTGCAGTTCACCGGCTGCCAGCTGCGGCTCACCGGCCGCCAGTGAACGAACGGCCTCCGCGCCGAGGTCGCGGTCACCGTCGACCAGGACGATCCGCCCCGGCTGCTCCGACTGCGCCGAGCGTACGAGCCCCCACACGGCGGCCGAACGCGGGTCGACGGTCTCCTCGGCGGACACGGCCACCGCGTTCCTCGTGACCACGATCGCGCGGGCGGACGCGGGACGCTCCTCTCCCAGCCATCGCCGCAGCTCGGCCAGCACCCGGTTCGTCACCTCGTGCACGGCGGCCGGCACGCCCGCCGACGGGCCGGGATCGGCGACGCCGGAGATGACGACGACCTCGGAGACCTCAGGGGCGTCGGAAGTGTTTTCTTCGGTGGGCGGCTCGACCCAGCCGACCTGGAAGAGCGAGTCGCGTGAGGCCGATCGCGCCTCGCGCAGCCTGTCCGCCTCGATCAGGCGGGAACGCAGCCCCTCGACGGACGCGACGGGCGCTCCCGTGGCGTCCGCCACCTGGATCGCCCACTCCTCCGCCCCGGCCGGGGTGAGCCGCACCCGGACGGCGGACGCGCCGGAGGCGTGCAGGCGCACACCCCGCCAGGCGAAGGGCAGCCGGTTGCCTCCGGCCGGGGTGTCCGGCAGGGTCTCGTACGCCGCGACGTGCAGGGCGGCGTCGAGCAGGGCGGGATGCACCCCGAAACGCGCGGCGTCCTCCCGTTCTCCGTCCGCGAGCGACACCTCCGCCAGGAGCGTCTCCCCCTGCCGCCATGCGGCGCGTACCCCCTGGAACGCGGGGCCGTAGTCCAGACCGGCCCCGGCCAGAGTGCGATAGAAGTCCGCGACATCGAGCGCGACGGCGTCGGCGGGAGGCCACTCGGCCAGGCCGGAGGCCTCCTCCCGCGAGCCGGGGACGACACGGCCTTCCGCGTGCTTGGTCCACCCGGTGTCTCCCTGCCCGTTCTCGGGACGGGAGTTCTCGGGACTGAAATTCTCGGGGCGGGAGTGGATGGCGACGGCACGGCCGCCATCGTCGTCCCGGGCTCCGACGGACACCTGGATGTGCACCGCACCGCGTTCCGGGAGCACGAGGGGGGTCTCGATCACCAGCTCGTCCAGCGCCTCCGCGCCGACCTCGTCACCCGCTCTGATCGCGAGCTCGACGAAGGCCGTGCCGGGAACCACGACCGTCCCGGCGATCGCGTGGTCGGCGAGCCAGGGGTGCGAGCGCAGCGACAACCGCCCGGTCAGGAGTACGGCGTCGGCGTCCGCCAGCCCGATCGCGCCGCCCAGCAGCGGATGGTCGGCCGCGCCGAGCCCCAGCCCGGAGGCGTCCGCCGCGCCCGCCGGCGAGGCGTCGAGCCAGTAGCGCTGCCGCTGGAAGGCGTACGTGGGCAGGTCGACCCTGTTCGCGCCGGGGAAGACCGTCTCCCAGTCGATCGGGCTGCCGTGGATGTGGGCCTGCCCCAGGGCCAGGAACGCGGTCACCTCCTCGGGCCGGTCCTTGCGCAGCAGGGGGATCAGCACGTGCGGTTCGGCGTCGTCGCGCTCCGGCAGTGATTGCCGGGCCATGGCCGACAGCACCCCGTCGGGCCCCAGCTCCAGGAAGGTCGTCACCCCGGCCGCGTCCAGAGTGCTTACCGCGTCGGCGAACCGGACCGGCTCGCGAACCTGCCGCACCCAATACTCCGGATCCCCAAGCTCCTGTCCCGTCGCGAGCCGCCCGGTCAGCGTCGACACCAAAGGGATCCGCGGCTCGTTGAACGTCACCTCGGCTAACACCTGGCGGAAGTCGTCGAGCATCGGCTCCATCCGCGCCGAGTGAAACGCATGACTCACCGACAACCGCCGAACCCGCCGCCCCTGCCGAGCGAACCCATCCACCACGGCCGCGACAAGGTCCTCATCCCCCGAGACCACCACCGCCGACGGACCGTTCACCGCCGCGATCCCTATCCGACTTGTGTCGGGCAGCGCGTCCAGGACCTCGTGCTCACTGGCCTCGATCGCGGCCATCGCCCCACCAGAAGGCAACCCCTGCATCAACCGACCACGAGCCGCCACCACCTTCGCCGCATCCTCCAGCGACCACACCCCGGCCAGATAAGCCCCCGACACCTCCCCAATCGAATGACCGGCCAGGTAGTCAGGAGCAACACCCCACGACTCCAGCAGGCGGAACAACCCCACCTGCACCGCGAACAAACCCGACTGGGTGAACACCGTCCGATCCAGCAACCCCGACGCACCGAACACCACCTCCCGGACAGAGACCCCATCCAGGTGACGATCCAGCTCGGCGACCACCTCATCGAACGCAGCCGCGAACACCGGGAACCGCCCATACAGCTCCCGACCCATCCCTTCGCGCTGACTGCCCTGACCGGTGAACAGATACGCCAGCCCACCACCAGCCCGACCCTGAACCACCTGCGACGACGCCTCACCCGCCGCCAACGCCTCCAACCCCGCGACCAGATCCACGACATCAGCGGCCACCACCACAGCCCGCTCCTCCAACACCCCCCGACCACGCGCCAGCGAATACCCCACATCCCCCAGCTGGAGATGTGACCCCGCCTTGACGAACTCGGCCAGCCGAGCCGCCTGATCGCGCAACCCCGCCACCGACCGACCCGACACCACCCACGGCACCACCCCGCCAACTGACACAGAACCACCCGAAACAGGCTCCTCCGGGGCCTGTTCGATGATCACGTGAGCGTTCGTGCCACTCACCCCGAACGCCGACACCCCAGCCCGACGCACACCCCCCGACCCAGGCCACTCCCGCGCCTCGGTCAGCAGCTCGACCGAACCCCCCGACCAGTCCACATGCGGCGACGGCTCGTCCACATGCAACGTCCCGGGAAGGACACCATGGCGGATCGCCTGCACCACCTTGATGACCCCGGCCACCCCCGCCGCGGCTTGTGTGTGACCGATGTTCGACTTCACCGATCCCAGCCACAGCGGCCGACCAACCGGCCGCCCCTGCCCGTACGTCGCCAGCAACGCCTGCGCCTCGATCGGGTCACCCAGCGTCGTACCGGTACCGTGCGCCTCGACCAGATCCACCTCCGACGCCGACAACCCCGCACCCGCCAACGCCTGACGGATCACCCGCTGCTGCGACGGACCATTCGGAGCCGTCAAACCATTCGAAGCACCGTCCTGATTCACCGCCGAACCCCGGACAACCGCCAGCACCCCATGACCCAGCCGCCGCGCGTCCGACAACCGCTCCACCAACAGGAAACCGACACCCTCCGCCCACCCCGTACCGTCCGCCGCCCGCGCGAACGCCTTGACCCGGCCGTCCGGGGCCAGCCCGCGCTGCCGGGAGAACTCGACGAAGCCGACCGGTGACGTCATCACCGTCACCCCGCCCGCGAGGGCCAGGTCGGATTCGCCCGAGCGCAACGACTGCACCGCCAGATGCAACGCCACCAACGACGACGAACACGCCGTGTCCACCGTGACAGCGGGACCCTCGAACCCGAACGAGTACGCGATCCGCCCCGACGCCACGCTCGCCGCGTTGCCGATGCTGAGGTAGCCGTCGACGGCCTCCGGCACCTCGGGAAGCCGGGCCGCGTAGTCCTGGCCGTTCATACCGGCGAAGACCCCGGTCCTGCTGCCCCGCAGGGTGGACACGTCGATTCCGGCCCGCTCGAACGTCTCCCAGGCGCTCTCCAACAGCAGCCGCTGCTGCGGGTCGGTCGCGAGCGCCTCACGCGGCGAGATCCCGAAGAACTCCGCGTCGAAGTCGGCGATGCCGTCCAGGAACCCGCCGTGCCGGGTGTAGGTCCTGCCGGGCCGGTCGGGGTCGGGGTCGTACAGGCCCTCCAGATCCCAGCCCCGGTCGGACGGGAACTCCGACACCGCGTCCCGCCCCTCGGCGACCAGGTCCCACAGATCCCGCGGCGAGTTCACACCACCGGGAAAGCGGCACGCCATCCCGACGATCGCGATCGGTTCGGTCTGGTCGTCCTGTACCCGCTGGAGGCGCTGCCGCGTCTCGTGCAACTCGGCGGTGACCCGCTTGAGGAGATGCCTGATCTGGTCCTCGCTCATCGTCTTCGTGTGTCCCTCTCAAGCCCGCGGTTCAGGAGATTCCAAGCGTTCTGCTGATGAAGTCGACGAGTTCGTCGTCGCTCGCCGACGACAGCTCGTCCGTGACGGCGTTCGCCGGTGTCGCCTCACCCCACGTGGCGGCGAGTCTCCGCAGCCGGGCGGCGGCGGCCTCCCGTTCGGCGTCGCTCACCGAGGCCTCGGAGAGGGTCGCCTCCAGCGCCTCGATCCCCGCCAGGACCGAGGTGATCGTCGTGGTCGTCGCCTCGGCGCGCGGTACGAGCTCCGCGTGCAGGTGACCGGCGAGGGCCGCCGGGGTGGGGTGGTCGAACACGATCGAGGGCGGCAGCCGCAGTCCGGTCGCGGCGCCGAGCCGGTTGCGCAGCTCGACCGCGGCCAGCGAGTCGAACCCCTGGTCCCGGAACCTCCTGTCGGCCTCGACGGTGTCGGGCGACGGGCGGCTCTGCACCACCGCGACCTGGGTCCGTACCAGTCGCAGCAGGGTCCGGTGCTGTTCCGCCTCCGCCAGGCCCGCGAGCTGCCGTACCAGGTCGGAGGTGTCTATACCGGCCGAAACCGTGGCGGTGCCCGGTGTCCCGCGACCGGCCTGGACGATCTCCGGAAGCTCGCTCACCAGGGAGTGGGACCGGCCCTCGAACATGATCTGCCAGTCGACGTCGGCGATGACGGCGTGGGACTCGTCGCGATCGAGTACCTGGCCCAGCGCGGTGACGGCGAGGTCGGGCGGGAGCCCGCGCAGGCCGTGCCTGGCCAGGTTGCGGCCCGCCTCGGAGGTGACGATGCCGCCGCCCGCCCACTGCCCCCAGGCGATCGACGTGGCCGGAAGGCCGGTGGCCCGGCGGTGCGCGGCGAGCGCGTCGAGGTAGGCGTTGCCCGGCGCGTAGTTGCCCTGACCCGCGACGCCGCAGATTCCGGCGACCGAGGAGAACAGCACGAAGGCGGACAGGTCGAGCTCACGGGTCAGCTCGTGCAGGTGCCGGGCTCCACCGGCCTTGACCCGCAGGGCGTGGTCGAGCCGCTCGGGAGTGAGCGTGGAGATCAGGCCGTCGTCCAGCGTGGCGGCCGTGTGCACCACGGCGGTCAGCGGGTGCTCCGGGGGCACCGAGGCGATCACGCGGGCGAGGGCGTCCCGGTCCCCGACGTCCGCGGCGGCGAAGGTGACCCGGGCACCCGCTTCGGCGAGCCGCGCCCCGAGTTCGGCGGCGCCGGGCGCCTCCTCACCACGCCTGCTGACCAGGAGCAGGTGCCCGGCCCCTCTCCCGGCGAGCCAGGCCGCCACGTGCCCGCCGAGCGCGCCCGTCCCGCCGGTGACGAGGACGGTGCCCTCGGTGTTCCACGGCTGTGGTTCCGACGGTTCCAGCTGGTCTCGCGGTGGCGCGTGGACCAGGCGCCTCGCGTACAGGCCCGAGTCTCGTACGGCCACCTCGACCTCGCGATCGTCTCCGGTGATCAGGTCTGAGAGGCGTTCCCAGTGGGGCTCCCCGGCCGAGGCGGGAAGGTCGGCCAGACCGCCCCACTGCGCGGGGCTCTCGACCGCCGCGATCGCGCCCAGACCCCAGGTCAGCGCCTGGGCGGGATCCGGCGCCTCGTCGTCGGGGCCGGTCGAGACCGCGTTCCTGGTCACGCACCAGAGGGGGGCGGTGAGGCCCACGTCGTCCATCGCCTGGAGCAGCGCCACATTGGCCGCGTACGCCCAGGGCACGACGGCCCGTGTCTCCTCGGCCGCCGACAGGAGGGACAGCAGGCCCGCGACCCGCTCCACCGACTCCAGGTGTACCGCCAGTTTCGCCCGGTCCGCGTCGGTCACGACGATCCGGACGACCTCCGCTCCACGGGCGGTCAGGGCACGCTCCGCGGGGTCCGCCCATGCCGTCTCACCGGCCGGGACGAGAAGGAGCCAGGTTCCCCGCGCACGGCTTTCCGGCCTGTCCCGGATCCGCCGCCAGACAACCTGATAGCGCCAGGAATCGACCGAGGAGCGGAGGCGTTTCGCGTTCCACCACGACGTGATCGCGGGCAGCACGGTGGTGAGGGAGCCACGCGTGCCCTCGTCGTCGAGGCCGAGGGTGTCGGCGAGCCGCTCGGGGTCCGCGTTCTCCACCAACTCCCAGAACCGGGCATCCGTCGCCTGAGCTTCGCCGCCGTCGGATCGGGTGGCGTCGAGCCAGTAACGCTGCCGCTGGAAGGCGTACGTGGGCAGGTCGACCCTGCTCGCGCCGGGGAAGACCGCCTCCCAGTCGATCAGGCTGCCATGGACGTGGGCCTGCCCGAGGGCCAGGAACGCGGTCACCTCCTCGGGCCGGTCCTTACGCAACACCGGCACCACCACCCGCGAATCGGGAAGAGATTGCCGAGCCATCGCCGACAGCACCCCATCGGGGCCCAGTTCCAGGAAGGTCGTCACCCCGGCCGCGTCCAGAGTGCTCACCGCGTCGGCGAACCGGACCGGCTCGCGCACCTGCCGCACCCAATACTCCGGATCCCCAAGCTCCTGCCCCGTCGCGAGCCGCCCGGTCAGCGTCGACACCAGCGGGATCCGTGGCTCGTTGAACCTCACCTCCTCCAGGACCTGGCGGAAGTCGTCGAGCATCGGCTCCATCCGCGCCGAATGAAACGCATGACTCACCGTCAACTGACGAACCCGCCGCCCCTGCCGAGCGAACCCATCCACCACGGCCGCGACGAGATCCTCATCCCCCGAGACCACCACCGCCGACGGACCGTTCACCGCCGCGACCCCCACCCGACTCGTGTCAGGCAACGCGTCCAGGACCTCGTGCTCACCGGCCTCGATCGCGGCCATCGCCCCACCGGCAGGCAACCCCTGCATCAACCGACCACGAGCCGCCACCACCCTGGCCGCATCCTCCAGCGACCACACCCCGGCCAGATAAGCCCCCGACACCTCCCCAATCGAATGACCCGCCAGGTGGTCAGGAGCAACACCCCACGACTCCAGCAAGCGGAACAACCCCACCTGCACCGCGAACAACCCCGACTGGGTGAACACCGTCCGATCCAGCAACCCCGACGCACCGAACACCACCTCCCGGACAGAGATGCCAGGAAGGTGACGGTCCAGCTCGGCGACCACCTCATCGAACGCAGCGGCGAACACCGGGAACCGTCCATACAGCTCCCGACCCATCCCTTCGCGCTGACTGCCCTGACCAGTGAACAAGAACGCCAGCCCACCACCAGCCCGACCCTGAACCACCTGCGCCGACGCCTCACCCGCCGCCAACGCCTCCAACCCCGCGACCAGATCCGCGACATCAGCGGCCACCACCACCGCCCGCTCCTCCAGCACCCCCCGGCCACGAGCCAGCGAATACCCAACATCCCCAACATCGAGATGCGACCCCGCCTTGACGAACTCCGCCAGCCGAGCCGCCTGACCCCGCAACCCCGCCACCGACCGACCCGACACCACCCACGGCACCACCCCGGCCGAAACAGAACCGGAAACAGCCGGAACAGGCTCCTCCGGGGCCTGCTCGATGATCACGTGAGCGTTCGTGCCACTCACCCCGAACGCCGACACCCCCGCCCGACGTGGCACGCCCGTGTCCGGCCACTCCCGCGCCTCGGTCAGCAGCGCAACCGAACCGGCCGACCAATCCACGTGCGGCGACGGCTCGTCCACATGCAACGTCCTGGGCAACACCCCATGCCGAATCGCCTGAACAAGCTTGATCACACCCCCCACCCCGGCCGCCGCCTGCGCATGACCGATGTTCGACTTCAACGACCCCAACCACAACGGCCGACCAACCACCCGCCCCTGCCCATACGTCGCCAGCAACGCCTGCGCCTCGATCGGATCACCCAACCTCGTCCCCGTACCATGCGCCTCGACCAGATCCACCTCCGACGCCGACAACCCCGCACCCGCCAACGCCTGACGGATCACCCGCTGCTGCGACGGACCATTCGGCGCGGTGAGCTGGCTGCTGCGGCCGTCCTGGTTGACCGCGCTGCCGCGCAGCACGGCCAGGACCCTGTGCCCGTTGCGGCGGGCGTCCGAGAGTCGTTCGAGTGCCAGCAGCCCGACGCCTTCGGCCCACGCGGTACCGTCCGCGGCCTGGGCGAACGCCTTGATCCGGCCGTCCGGGGCCAGCCCGCGCTGCCGGGAGAACTCGATGAACATCCCGGGAGCGGCGAGGACCGTGGCGCCTCCGGCGAGCGCGAAGGAGCACTCGCCCAGCCGGAGGGCCTGGGCGGCGAGGTGCAGTGCCACGAGCGAGGACGAGCAGGCCGTGTCGACCGTGACCGCGGGTCCCTCGAACCCGAACGAGTACGCGATCCGGCCCGACGCCACGCTGGTGGTGTTGCCGGTGAGCACGTAGCCGTCGGTGTTGCGCGCCGGACGGTGATGGAGGCTGGGCCCGTACTCCTGGGCGATGGCGCCGACGAACACGCCCGTGTCGCTGCCGCGCAGGGTGAGCGGGTCGACGGCGACGTCCTCCAGCGTCTCCCAGGCGGTCTCCAGGAGGAGCCGCTGCTGCGGGTCGGTCGCGAGCGCCTCACGCGGCGAGATCCCGAAGAACTCCGCGTCGAAGTCGGCGGCGTCGTACAGGAACCCGCCCTCGCGCACGTAGGAGGTGCCGCTGCGGTCCGGATCGGGGTGGTAGAGGCCGTCGAGATCCCAGCCGCGGTCGGCGGGGAAGGGACCGATCACGTCCCGCTCCTCGGTCACCAGCCGCCACAGGTCCTCCGGCGAGGTGACTCCGCCGGGGAACCGGCAGGCCATCCCCACGATCGCGATCGGTTCCCTGCCCGCGGACTCGACCTCGTGGAGACGCCGCCGGGTCTGCTGGAGCTGCAGGGTCACCCGGTTGAGGTAGGTACGGAGCTTCTCTTCGTCAGCCATGGGAGAGGTGTCCTTCACGAGAGGCGCAGTTCGTTGTCGATCAGCTCGAAGATCTCGTCGTTCGTGGCCGCGCCGATGTGTCCGAGATCGTCCTGCGGGGCGGGCCGCGGGCCGCCCCACCTGGTGAGGAGGTCGTTCAGCCGGGCCAGGACGCGTTCGCGCGTGCCGGGGTCGAGGTCCTCGCCGGTGAGGGCCGCCTCGACGCGGTCCAGTTCGGCCTCCGGCTCGGGTGTCCTGGCCGGGACGAGCCTGGTCCGCAGGTACGCGGCGAGCGCGAGCGGGGTGGGGTGGTCGAAGACGAGGGTGGTGGGCAGCCGCAGCCCGGTGAGCTTGTCGAGCCGGTTGCGGAGCTCGATGCTGCTGAGCGAGTCGAACTCGCCGTCGAGGAACCCCCTGTCGGGGTCGATGGCGTCGAGGTCCGGGTGGCCGAGCACGGTGGCGGCGGTGGACCGGACGAGTGTCAGGAGCCTGCGCAGCTGGTCGGCCTCCGGCCGGTCGGCGAGTTCCTCGGCGAGGGAGGTCACGGGAGAGGACACGAGGGAGGTCACGGAGGAGGCCGTGAGGGAAGCCGTGGAGGAGGCCGTTCCCGCCGCCGGTGCGGCGATCCGGCGGGGCCGTCCGTGCGCCGCCACCCCTCTCAGCAGCGGGGAGACCCTCTCGGAGTCGGACCGGTCGAGCCTGGCCGTCACCGCGACCGGGTCCGGCGCGGCCAGCGCGGCGTCGAGCAGGGCGAGCGCGTACTCGGTCGGCATGGCGGGCAGGCCCGAACGGGCCAGCCGGGCCACGTCCGCCCGGGTGAGGTCGCGGGTCATGCCGCTGGCCTGCGCCCAGTGTCCCCAGGCGAGCGACGTGGCGGGCAGGCCGTGCGCGCGGCGGTGGTGGGCGAGGGCGTCGAGGAAGGCGTTCGCGGCGGCGTAGCCCGCCTGGCCCGCGTTGCCCAGGATGCCCGCCGCGGAGGAGAACAGCACGAACGCCGACAGGTCGAGGTCGCGGGTCAGCTCGTGCAGGTGCCAGGCGGCGTCGGCCTTGGGGCGGAGCACGCCGCGTACCTGGTCGGAGGTGAGCGAGCCGAGCACCCCGTCGTCGAGCGTCCCGGCGGCGTGGACGACGGCCGTCAGCGAGTGCCCGGCCGGTACGGAGGCGATCAGCGCGGACAGCGCGGCGCGGTCGGCGACGTCGGCCGCGGCGATCCGCACCTCGGCGCCCAGCGCGGTGAGTTCCGCGCGCAGTTCGGCCGCGCCCGGCGCGTCCGGGCCGCTCCGTCCGGCGAGCAGCAGGTGGCGGACCCCGTACCGGGTGACCAGGTGGCGCGCGGTGAGGGCGCCCAGCGTGCCGGTGCCGCCGGTGACGAGTACGGTTCCTGCCGGGTCGAGGCGGGCGGGCAGGGTGACGGCCAGCTTGCCGGTGTGCCGTGCCTGGCCGAGGTGGCGCAGGGCGTGGTGGGCGTGCCGGGCGTCGCGGACGGTGACCGGCAGCGGCTGGATCGCGCCCTCCTCGAACAGCGCGGCGAGCACGTCGAGGATCTCGGCGATCCGGCCGGGGTCCACCTCGAACAGGTCGAACGCCTCGTACGTCACACCCGGGTGGGCCGCCGCCACGTCGGCCGGGTCGCGCTTGTCGGTCTTGCCCAGCTCGACGAACCTGCCGCCGCCCGCGAGCAGCCGCAGGGACGCGTCGGTGAACTCGTGGGCGAGGGAGTTGAGGACGACGTCGACGGCGGGGAACCCCGTTTCGAAGTCGAGGGTGCGGGTGGAGGCGATGTGGTCGTCGTCGAGCCCCTGCCCGCGCAGGGTGTCCCACTTCGCGGGCGAGGCGGTGCCGTACACCTCGACCCCCCAGTGCCGGGCGAGCTGGACGGCCGCCATGCCGACGCCTCCGGTCGAGGCGTGGACCAGCAGCCGCTCGCCGGGACGGACACCCGCCAGGTCGGCGAGGCCGTGGTAGGCGGTGAGGAAGGCCACCGGCACGGTGGCTGCCTGCGCGAACGACCACCCGGCCGGGACACGCGTCAGGTAGCGCCGGTCGGTGACCGCGAGCGGGCCGACGGTCCCGTGGATCAGGCCCATGACGCGGTCGCCGGGTGCCAGGCCGGTCACGCCGGGCCCGGTCTCCACGACGACGCCCGCGCCCTCGGCGCCGATCCTGGCGCCGCCGGGGTACACGCCGAGGGCGATGAGCACGTCGCGGAAGTTCAGCCCGGCCGCCCTGAGCGCGACCCGGACCTCCCCCTCGGCCAGCGAGCGCTCCGCCTCGGGGGCGGGCAGCGGCGCGAGGTTGTCCAGCGTGCCGGGAACGGTGACGTCCAGCCGCCAGGCCTCGTCCGGAAGGTCCAGGGCGTCCCCCTCCGCCGGGTGGGTGAGCCGGGGAACGAGGATCTCGCCATGGCGTATCGCGAGCTGGCTCTCGCCGGTGGCCAGCGCCGCCGCGACGGCCGCCCGCGCCCCCGACTCCGGGTGTGAGTCGAGGTCGAGCAGGACGACACGGCCGGGGAACTCGGTCTGCGCCGTACGGCCCAGGCCCCAGATCCCGGCGTGCGCGAGGTCCTCGACGTCCTCCCCGGGATGGGTGGCGACGGCGTTCCGGGTGACGACGACCAGCCCGGTCGTCGCGAACCGCTCGTCCGGCAGCGCTTCGCGCAGCAGCTCCAGCGCCGTGACCGTCCCGGCGTGCAGCGCCCCCGGCAGCGCCGTGCCCCGCCCCGCGCCTTGCTCCGTGCCCTGCCCCGCGTCCTGTCCCACGCCCGGTACCGCGCCGGACGCGGTGCCGGACGCGATGCCGGACGCGATGCCGGTCGCGGCGCCGGACGCGGCGCTGGACGCGGTGCCGGTCGCGGCGCTGGACGCGGTGCCGGACGCGGTGCCGGACGCGGCGCTGGACGCGATGCCGGACGCGGTGCCCGGTACGATGTTCCGTCGCGTGTCGCCGGTGGTCGCCGGGATGAGCAAGAGGTCCGGAGCAGCCGTCCCCGCAGCTTCCAGGTCATCAAATATCGGCACATCGGGGATATCGAGATCGGCTCCGACCACCGCCCAGCGGGTCGGCACCGACGCCGGCACCGGCCCCACGGGTGTGGACGCGGGCACGGGCGTCCAGTCCAGCCGGTACGGAACCGCGCGGCCCCGCGTACGGGAGGCGCCGAGCCGTTCGGGCGCGACGGGCCGGAATGTGAGGGACTCGACGGAGACGACGGGCACCCCCGTGGCGTCGGCGGCGGTGATGCCGACCGTGCCGGGGCCGGTCGGCGTGCTCCGCACGCGCAGCGCGGTCGCGCCCGACGCCTGCAGCGACACCCCGTTCCACGAGAACGGCAGGTGGACGCCCCGCGCGCGGTCGCCGGAGAAGGTGATCCCGACGACCGCGTGCAGGGCGGCGTCGAGGAGGGCGGGATGCAGGCCGTACCCGGCGGCCTCGGCGAGCTGCTCGTCCGGCAGCCGCACCTCGGCCAGGGTGTCGTCACCCAGCAGCCACGCCGCCACCAGCCCCTGGAAGGCGGGCCCGTACTCGTAGCCCTGGTCGGCGAGCCGCTCGTACAGGCCGGTCAGGTCGACGGGGACCGCTCCCGGCGGCGGCCAGGCCTCGGCCGTCTCCCCGGGCGACGGAACGGCGGCGACCAGGGCGCCGGTGGCGTGACGGGTCCAGCCGTCCGACGGGGCGGTCCGGGAGTGGACGGCGATCGGGCGGCGGCCGGAGCCGTCGTCGGCACCGGTGAACAGCTGGACCTGTACCTCGCCGCGCTCCGGGATGACCAGCGGTGCCTCCAGCGCCAGCTCTTCCAGGCGCAGCCCGCCGTGCCGGTCGGCGGCATGCAGGGCGAGATCGACGAACGCCGTACCGGGAAGCAGCGCGCCGCCGGAGACCACGTGGTCGGCGAGCCAGGGCCGGGTGCGGGACGAGAGGCGGCCGGTCAGGAGCGAGCCCTCGCCGCCCGCCAGGTCGGCCGCCGCGCCGAGCAGCGGGTGGTCCGCCGTCTCCAGCCCCGCGGCGGCGGGGCCGGAGACGGCGGAGGAGGTGTCCAGCCAGAACCGGCGTCGCTGGAAGGCGTAGGTGGGCAGGTCGACCAGCCTCGCGCCACGGCCCTCCAGGGCCGCCCGCCAGTCGACGCTCACGCCGTGGACGTGCAGCTGGGCGAGAGCAGAGGTGAACGCCCGGACCTCCGTACGGCCGGGACCGCTGAAACCGTCGGCACGGTCGGAGCGGCCGGAACGGTCAGCGCGGTCGGAACGGTCGGCGCGGGACGCGGCGGCGAGGGTGCGCGGGGGGGAGTCCGCGAGGCACTCGTGGGCGAGGGCGGTCAGGACCGCGTCGGGGCCGAGTTCGAGGTAGTCGGTCACGCCGAGCTCGCGCAGGGCCGCGATCCCGTCGCGGAACCGGACGGCCCGCCGGATGTGGCCGGCCCAGTAGCCGGGATCGCGCAGCTCGTCCGCCCCGGCCGGTCGGCCGGTGACGTTGGAGATCACCGGGATGCGCGGCGCGGAGAAGTCGAGTCCCGCCGCGACGCGCCGGAAGTCGTCGAGCACCGCGTCCATGTGCGGCGAGTGGAAGGCGTGGCTGACCCGCAGCCGTCTGGCCGTGCGGCCCTCCCCCCGCCAGCGTGCCACGATCTCCGCCACCACAGCCTCGGTCCCCGAGACGACCACGGAGTCGGGGCCGTTCACGGCCGCGATGTCGGCCTCGCCGCGGTGACCGGCCAGGAGCGCCTGGGCCTCCCGCTCCGTCCCCCGCAGGGCGGCCATCGCGCCAGTGGCCGGAACCGCCTGCATGAGCCTGCCACGAGCGGTGACGAGGGTGGCGGCGTCGGGCAGCGACAGGACGCCCGCGACGTGGGCGGCGACCAACTCGCCGACGGAGTGGCCGATGAGGTGGTCGGGACGCAGGCCGAAGGACTCGGCCAGCCGGTGGAGGGCGACCTCGAAGGCGAAGAGCGCGGGCTGGGTGTACGCGGTCGTGTCGAGCAGCGCGGCGTCGGCGGTGTCCGGCCCGGCGAACATCACGTCGAGGATCGGGCGGCCGAGGTGGCCGTCCAGGTGCCGGGCGACCTCGGCGAGGGCGTCGGCGAACACCGGGAAGGCCGCGGCGAGATTCCGCCCCATCCCGGGGCGCTGGCTGCCCTGGCCGGTGAACATGAACGCGAGCCCGCCCTGCTTGGTGGCGGTGCCGCGTACGACGTCCGGGGCGGATCTCCCCGAGGCGAGGGAGTCCAGCCCGTCCAGGAAGCCCGTACGGCCTTCGGCGAGCACGACGGCGCGGTGGTCCAGGGCGGCGCGGGCCGTGGACAGGGTGAACCCGACGTCGGCCACGTCGAGCGCGGGGTCGGCGGCCACCCGCGCCCGCAGCCGCGCGGCCTGCTCGCGGAGCGCGTCCTCGGTCTTCGCCGAGAGAAGCCACGGGACGACACCGGGATCGCGGGATTCACTGGATTCACCCGGATCGGCCGAATCACCAGGATGGCGAGACTCGCCGAGTCCCCTTTCACCGACCGAATTGTCGGCGTCGCGGAACTCGCCGGATCCACCTGAACCGGCTGAACCACCGGAATGGCCGGACTCGCGGGACTCGCGGGATCCACCCGGATCGGCTGAACCACCGGGATGGCGAGACTCGTGGGATTCGCGGGATTCACTGAATCCATCCGGATCGGCCGAACCGCCGGGATCGCCCGGCCGGTCGCGCGGGCCGGTCTCCTCCGGTGCCTGCTCCAGGATGAGATGGGCGTTGGTGCCGCTGATGCCGAAGGAGGAGACGGCGGCCCGGCGAGGGCGGCCGGTCTCCGGCCACGGGGTGGCCTCGGTCAGGAGCGAGACGGCGCCCGCCGTCCAGTCGACGTGCGGTGACGGCCGGTCGATGTGCAGGGTCGGCGGCAGGGTCGCGTACCGGAGAGCCTGGACCATCGCGATGACGCCGGTGACGCCCGCGGCGGCCTGGGTGTGGCCGAGGTGCGACTTCGACGAGCCGAGCAGCAGCGGGCTCCCCCCTCGGCGGTCGCGGCCGTAGGTCGCCAGCAGCGCCCGCGCCTCGATCGGGTCGCCCAGCGCGGTCCCCGTCCCGTGCGCCTCGACGGCGTCGACGTCGGCGGGCGACAGCCCCGCCCCGGCGAGGGCCTCCCGGATGACCCGCTCCTGCGAGGGGCCGCTGGGAGCGGTGAGCCCGTTGCTGGCGCCGTCCTGGTTGACGGCGCTGCCCCGGACGACGGCGAGTACGGGGTGGCCGTGGCGCCGGGCGGCCGACAGCGGCTCCAGCAGGACCAGGCCCGCCGCCTCCGACCACGCGGTGCCGTCGGCGGCGGCCGCGAACGGCTTGCACCTGCCGTCGGGCGCGAGCCCGCCCTGGCGGCTGAACTCGGTGAACATGCCCGGCGCCGACATCACCGTGACGCCGCCCGCGACCGCGAACTCGCACTCGCCCGCGCGGAGCGCCTGGATCGCCAGGTGCATCGCCACCAGGGAGGACGAGCAGGCGGTGTCGACGGTGATCGCGGGCCCCTCCAGCCCCAGCGTGTAGGCGAGCCTGCCGGAGGCGACGCTGGTCAGCGTGCCGGTGAGGGCGTGGCCCTCGTAGCCTTCCGACGTCTCGTGCAGGCGGGGGCCGTACTCCTGGGGGATCACGCCGACGAACACGCCGGTACGGCTGCCGCGCCGGCTCGACGGGTCGATCCCGGCCCGCTCGTGGAGCTCCCACGACGCTTCGAGCAGCAGCCGCTGCTGCGGGTCCATCGCGGCGGCCTCGCGCGGGCTCAGCCCGAAGAAGGCGGCGTCGAACCGGTCCGCGTCGTGGAGGAAGCCTCCCTCTCCGGTGGCGGAGGTGCCGGGCCCGTCCGGGGCGAGGAGCCGGTCCACGTCCCAGCCCCGGTTGCCGGGGAAGCCGCCGATCACGTCCTCGCCGGACAGCAGCAGCCGCCACAGGTCCTCGGGCGATCCGGCGCCGCCCGGCCAGCGGCCGCTCATCGCGACGATCGCGATCGGCTCTCCTGCCTGGGGTGCCGTCCGCGCGGGACCTTCCGGTTCCACTACGGTCCCGTTGACCTCGGCGTCCAGGTAGGCGGCGACGGCCTGCGGCGTCGGGCGGTCGTAGACGAGCGAGGCGGGCAGCCGCAGCCCGGTCGCCTCGGCGAGCCGGTCGCGGAACTCGACCGCCGCCGCCGAGTCGAAACCGAGGTCCTTGAACGTGAGATCCTCGTCGACCGCGTCCCCCGCCGCGTGACCGAGCACGATCGCCGCGCTCGCCCGGACCAGTTCCAGGGCCGTGCGCTCCCGCCCCTCATGCCGTACGGCGGGCGCGGGGACGTCCCCACGGACCCCTGGTGAAGCCTGTGAAGCCGGTGGAACGGATACCGGGGCCTGGTCGAGCCACAGGCTCCGGCGCTGGAAGGCGTACGTGGGCAGGTCGACCAGGCCGGCCCCGCCGCCGATGACGTCCGGCCAGCGCACGGCCCCGCCGTGGGCGTGGAACCTGGCGAGCGAGGTGAGGAACTGGCGCGGGCCGCCCTGGCCGCGCCGGAGCGTACCGACCGCGAGCACGTCACCCGCGCTCTCCCCGATCCCCTCGGTGAGGATCGGGTGCGGGCTGCTCTCGACGAACGCGCGGTGCCCGTCGGCGACGGCGGCCAGGACCGCCCGTTCGAGCTCCACGGTCCGGCGCAGGTTGCGGTACCAGTAACCGGCGGTGAGCTCGGCCGTGTCGAGCCGGGCACCGGTGACGGTGGAGTAGAAGGCGACGTCCGACGCCTCCGGCCGGATCCCGGCCAGCTCGTCGAGGAGCCGCTGCCGCACCGGCTCCACCTGCGGCGAGTGGGACGCGTAGTCGACGGAGACGTTCCGCACCCGGACGCCCTCCCGCCGGTATCCGTCGAGGAGTTCGGTGAGCGCCCCGGCGTCGCCGGAGACCACGGTGGACGCGGGACCGTTGACGGCCGCGACGCCGAGCCGCCCTTCCCAGCGGGCCAGCCGGTCGCGCACCCGTTCCGCGGGAAGCAGGACGGAGGCCATCCCCCCGGTGCCCGCGATGGCGGCGATGGCCCGGCTGCGCAGGGCGACGATCGCGGCGGCGTCGTCGAGTGACAGGGCACCGGCGACGTGCGCGGCGGCGATCTCCCCCTGCGAGTGGCCGATGACCGCGTCGGGCCGGACGCCCGCCGACTCCCACAGCCGCGCGAGCGAGACCATGACCGCGAAGAGCGCGGGCTGCACGACGTCCACGCGGTCCAGCGGGGGCGCGCCGGGACGGCCGGTGAGCAGGTCGACCAGCGACCAGTCCACGTGCGGCGCGAGGGCGTCCGCGCACGCCCGGACGTGCCGGGCGAACACCGGTGAGGTACGCAGCAGCCCCTCGGCCATGCCCTCCCACTGGGACCCCTGGCCGGGGAAGACGAACACGGTATCGCCGCCGTCGAGCCTGGCCGTGCCCCGTACGAGGGAGGCCGCCTGGTCTCCCCCGGCCAGTGCCCGCAGGCCGTCGACGAGCTCGGCGCGGTCGCCGACGAGCACCGCCCGGTGCCTGAACGCCGTACGGGTCACGGCGAGCGACAACGCCACGTCCGCGGGCTCGAAGGAGCCACCCCTGTTCAGGGAGCCCGAGCTGAGGGAGTCCGTCGTAAGAGAAGCTGTGCTGAGGGAGTCTGTGGTCAGAGAGGCGTGCAGCCGGGCGGCCTGGTCGCGCAGCGCGGCCTCGCTCGCGCCCGAGAGCACCCACGGGACCACCCAGGCCTCGGCGGCCGGTGATCCGACGGGAAGCGGCCCGGCGAGCGGTGATTCGGTGAGCGGTGACGTGACGGACGGTGATCCGGCGAAAAGTGGTTCCGCGAGCGGTGATTCGACGGACAGCGGTTCAACGGACAGCGGGTCGACGGGGAGCGAGTCAACGGAGAGCGAGTCAACGGACAGCGGCTCGGCGAGGAGCGGGTCGTTGGAAAGCGGGTCGACGGAAAGCGGCCCGGCCGGGGGTGGTTCGGTGAGCACGACGTGGCAGTTGGTGCCGCCCATGCCGAAGGAGCTGACCCCCGCGACGAGTGGCCGGTCCAGTCTCGGCCAGGGGCCGGTGCCCGACTGCACGCGCAGGTTGAGCCGGTCGAACGGGATGTCCGGGTTCGGCGTCTCGAAGTTGAGGCTGGCCGGTATCCGCCGGTGCGCGATGCTCAGCGCCACCTTGAGCAGGCCGACGATTCCCGAGGCGCCCTCCAGGTGCCCGACGTTCGTCTTGGCCGATCCGACCGCGAGCGGTTCGGCGGAGGTCCGGCCCGCGCCCAGGGCGGCGCCGAGTGCCGCGGCCTCGATCGGGTCCCCGACCCTCGTCCCCGTGCCGTGGAGTTCGACGTACTGGACGGCGCCGGGCGCCACGCCCGCGCGTTCGGTGGCGAGCTGGATCACCTCGGCCTGCGCGTCCGGGTTCGGCACGGTGAGACCGCTGGTGAGAGCGCCGTTGCCGCTGCCGCCCCCGCCGGGATCGCCGTCGTTGTTGACGGCGCTGCCGCGGATGACGCAGTGGATCCGGTCGCCGTCGGCGACGGCCCTGGCGAGCGGCTTGAGGACGACGACGCCTCCTCCCTCGCCGCGCACGTAGCCGTTCGCGCGGGCGTCGAAGGTGAAGCAGCGCCCGTCGGGCGAGAGCCCGCCGAACCTCTCGGCGGCGATGGTGGCGTCGACGACGAGGTTCAGGTTCACGCCCGCCGCGATCGCGAGGGTGGACTCGCCCCCGCGCAGGCTCTCGGCGGCGAGGTGGACGGCCACCAGGGACGACGACTGGGCGGAGTCGACCGTCAGGCTCGGGCCGCGCAGCCCCAGCGCGTAGGAGACGCGGTTGGCGATGAGGCCGCGGTTGAGGCCGGTCATCGTGTGGCGGGTGATGGCGCCCGGCCCCTGCCGGTGCAGGAGGGCGGCGTAGTCGGCGGCGATCGCGCCGACGAAGACGCCGGTGGAGGTGGCCGCCAGGTCGGCGGGCAGGATCCTGGCGTCCTCCAGCGCCTCCCAGGCCAGTTCCAGGACGAGGCGCTGCTGCGGGTCCATCGCCGCCGCCTCACGCGGGGAGATCGCGAAGAACTCGGGGTCGAACCGGTCGACGTCGTCGAGGAACCCCCCGAAGCGGGGAGCCGACGCGTCCCCGCCCCAGCGGCCGGCGGGCGCCTCCGTGATCGCGGAGCGTCCCTCGCTCAGCAGGTTCCAGAAGGCGCCGGGGTGGGGGGCGTGCGGCAGCCGGCATGCCATTCCGACGACGGCGATCGCGTCGGCCGGCCCGGTTCCCCATTCGTTCGACGTCGAATGGCCGAGACTCATCTTTACTCCATATCGTGAACCGGCGAGAAATGCTGACATGATTCTCGCCATTCACATCCGAATGGAGCACCCCTAGCAACCCCTAGGGGTAGTTGACCGGAGAGTTAGTCAAGAAAAGTCGGGAGATCGCCCCGGCGGGAAACGCCGAGCTTCCGGTAAATATGGGTCAGGTGCTGCTCGACCGTGCTCACCGTGACATAGAGCTTTCCGGAGATCTGCCGGTTCGTATATCCCTGGGACGCCAGAGTGGCGACCCTGCGCTCGGCGTCGCTGAGGTCCGCGTCACCGGTGCCCGGGAGGCCGGGACCCGCGGGGACGGCGCCTTCTGAGGGACCCGGCGGGCTCCCCGGAGGCGAGACCGCGCCGGTCAGCGGCTCGGCGCCGCAGGTGCTCGCGATGTGGCGGGCCCTGCGCTGGACGGCCCTGGCCCGGTGGGACTCCCCGAGGCGGGAGTGGGCGCGGCCGAGCTCCGCGAGCACGAGGGCCAGCTCGAACCGGTCCTGGGAGGCCTGCAGGATCTCCACCGCCTCCTCCAGGACGGCCGGGCGCGCCTCGACGGCGAGCGTCGCCGCCCGCAGGCGCGTCGCGATTCCCCTGGTGCGGGTCACGGCCGCTCCCCTGGTACGGGTCATGGCCGGGCCCAGGGCGGCCAGCTGGTCGTCGACGAGCATTCTCGCCTCCCTGATCCGGCCGAGGTCCAGGCACGCCTGGGCGGCGCCGAGACGCCAGGCGACGATCCCCGGCAGGTCGATGTCCCAGCTCTTCATGAGATCACCGCAGGTCCGGAAGTCCGCGAGGGCGGCCTCGGGGGCACCGGTCGCCAGCCGGTAGCCGCCGCGCGCGAACAGGTAGTGCAGCCCGACCGGCGTCTCGAACATGGCCTCGGGAACCGGTACGGCCAGGTAGCGCGCGGCGTCCTCGTACTTGCCCATGCCGACCTTCGCGGCCACCATGGCGGCGAGGGGGAAGCCGAGGGCCACTCCCCACGCGGCCGTCGGCATGTGGGTGAGCGCCGCGTGGGCGCACCGTTCCGCCTCCTGGAGACGGCCCTGGCGAACCGCGGTCTCGGCCCGTATCGCCGCGAACATCCCCTGCCAGTTCGGGGCGCAGTGGGTCGTGGTCTGTTCGAGCAGCGGCTCGCACCACCGCCGGGCGAGGTCAGCCCGGTCGGCGTAGATCAGGGTGACGAGCGCGGCGGTGAGCGAGTCCAGCGCCGTCCTCCCCATGGGGCACAGCCGCAGGACCTGCTCGGCGCGGTCGACGGCCTTCCGCCCGTCGTGCCCGGTCAGGAGGGCGGAGAGCACCCGTACCCCCTCCAGGCCGGTGGTCACCTCGGGCCCGTCGGCCGGATCGGCGTCGCGATCCCCCGCGGCCGGGCGGACCCGCAGGCCCGGGTACCAGCAGGAGATCCAGTCGGCCAGGTCGCGGAACGGTCCAGCGGCCCGCCTGCCGGGACCCGCGGAGTCGCCGAGCTCCCGCAGCGTCCGCACGGCCTGGTCCACGCGCCCCCGCCAGAGCAGCCGCCGCACCGACCGCGGCGTCCCGGCCTCTCCGGTGGAGGACCTTTCCCGAAGCCATTGGCCGAACAGGTCCGCGACCCGTGCCGATGTTTTCTCGTCGAGGCCCGCGTCGTCGAACACCTCCCTGAGGAATTCCAGGGAGGAGGCGAGCGGGACGGCCGAGAATCGCGACAATTCATGAATCGTCGCCGTTCCCGCGCCGCCGCTTTTCCGGTACGGCACGTCCAGCGGCCGGTCGATTTCAACCTGAGAACCCATTAATTCCATACGACTCTCCGCCGAGAAAAGAAGCAGCGGTCATCGATGCGATTTTCGCATCCCCCACCGGCCGCAAAGAATCAACGCCTTCTGTTCGGCTCAGCCGTCGCCGTCGTCCGCGAGCCGGGCCCGTGACCGCGCCACCGCGTCCCGGGCCCCCGTCATCTATTGTCTACATTTCCTACTAAGTAACCATAAAATACCCTGAGTCGTCAAGCGACTCGGGGTACGCGGGCACGGAACGGCTTCCGCCGGAAAGCGGCGTCGTCAGCCGGG
This sequence comes from Streptosporangium sp. NPDC002524, assembly GCF_040295985.1. Lineage (NCBI taxonomy): Bacteria > Bacillati > Actinomycetota > Actinomycetes > Streptosporangiales > Streptosporangiaceae > Streptosporangium > Streptosporangium sp. NPDC002524. The sequence goes on from NZ_JBEOWK010000009.1 coordinate 193,377, forward strand.
GACCTGGTAGCGCCGGTCGAGCTCGGCGTGTTCGTCCAGGCCGATCAGCCTGTTGAACTCATCGAACAGGATCATGTCCTTGAGCACCCCGCTCGTGTCGCCCGTGGCCGCGAGTGTCTCAAGATAGTCCCTCATCCCCTTGGCCGCGGCGAACCCCGTCCCGAGCGAGAAGATCGCGAGCGCGTAACCCATCTCCTGGAGTGCGCGGACGCCCGGCGTCGGCGTGCGGCCGCCCTCGATCTGGTTGCTGAGCACCGGGACGACACCCCGGAACGTCGCGCAGATCCGCCGCATCTCGTCCTCGCTCTCGGGTGATTCGACGAACAGCATGTCGGCGCCCGCCGCGTGGTAGGCGGCTCCCCGGTCGAGCGCCTCGTCGAGTCCCATGGTCGTGCGGGCGTCGGTGCGGGCGATGATCACGAAGTCGGGATCCCGCCGGGCGTCGACGGCCGCCCTGACCTTCTCGACCATCTCCTCCTTCGGGACGACGTGACGCCCGAGCATGTGCCCGCAGCGTTTGGGGGAGGTCTGGTCCTCGATGTGTATCGCCGCCGCGCCGGCCTTCTCGTACTGGCGGACCGTGCGGTGGACGTTGAGCGGGTTCCCGTAGCCGGTGTCGCCGTCGGCGATCAGCGGGAGATCGACGGCCTCGGAGAGGGCCCCGACCCGGGCCACCATCTCCGTCATCGTCAGGTAGCCGACGTCGGGCTGTCCCAGCACGCTGGCCGAGGTCTCGAAACCGCTGAGGTACAGCGCCTGGAAGCCGAGCTCCTTGATTATCCTGGCGCCCGTCCCGTCGTAGGCGCCCGGCGCCACGAGTATCTCGGGGGCGGCGAGCAACCGCCTCAAACGCGTCGTCCGTCCGGTCATCGATCGTCCCCCCTGCCATGTCGGCCACCGCACACGTCTCACGGGTCACACCCGCCGAGACGACCGCCGGTCGATCATGACCCGGTACGCGCCCACGGCGTCGAGGGTGATGAACCGCTCCCGTTTTCGACGCTACCAACACGCGTGGCGACGGCCCCGTCCCGGGTGGGCGGGAGCGGATCGTCCCGGGACGGGCTCACGGATAGGCACCCGGGCGGGCGATCATCAGGACGACGACGACCGCCCACAACAGGTTGTAGATCCCGGCGATCATGGACAGCGCGCGCAGGCGCCCGCCGTCGTCGGGTTCGGCGAGCGCGTCGCGCTGTCCCGGATAAATCCGCAGCGCCAGCAGGCCGCGCCGCCCACGCCACACCGGCGCCACACCCCGAGGCCCGTCCCGCGCGAGGTCGCCACGGCCGCCCAGCGGCCCGGCCTCACCCAGGCCCGTCCACCCGGAGCGCAAAATCACACCCCGGAGTCGAACGACCACACATGGTGATGTACGTTTGTGGTCATGATCGTGTCGATACGGCGGGTCGCTCGGCGCGGAGGCATCGCCTTCACGCTGTGCCTGACCGTGCTCGGCATCGTCGTGCTGATCCATCTGGCGCTGTACGCCGCCGCCCACGCTCACGCGGCGCACCACCACGCGCCCGGCGCGCAGACGGCGATCTCCGCCGGCGGCTCGAACACCGGACCCCCCGCCGCGGTGCCGAGCGAGCACGCGCCGTGCCCCCGCCTTCCCGTCGACCACGATCATCGCCTGTGCGGCGCGGCCGCCGGGGCCCAGATCACCGACATGCGCCCTCTGCTGCAGACCGGCCCCGCCGTCGCCGACACGATGAGCACCGAGGTGCCCGCGCCCCCCTCGTCGCCGCCCACCCGGCGATCTTCGCGGCCCGCGTGCCCGCCGCCGGGAGCCGCGCTCCTCGTTCTCAAATCCGTTTCCCGCGTGTAGACCGGCCCACCGGGCCGCCTGGCATCGACTCAAGCTCGACACGAACGGCGTGAGCCGTCGCTTCCGCGTGCCCAAAAGCGAGTCGACCACATCGCAACCATGGGAAACGGATCATGACATACACCCTTAACTCTTCACAGATCGACACAGCCTCGCTCAGCCGGCTGATCACCGGGGCCACCTGCCACACTCCCGACCACGTGGTCGGCAACACGCCGGTGCTCTGGGTTCCCGAGATCGCCTCGGGACGGGGACGCGGATTCTGGGCGAAGCTGGAGAGCGGCAATCCCGGCGGGATCAAGGACCGCTCCGCGCTCTACATCGTCGAACGGGCACGCGAGCGCGGCCTGCTGCGGCCGGGAGCGCCCATCGTGGAATCCACCAGCGGGACCTTCGGGCTGGGCCTGGCGCTGGCCGGCATCGTCCACGGCCACCCGGTGACGCTGGTGACCGACCCGGGCATGGAACCGCTGATGCGCCGCCTGCTGTCGGCCTACGGGGCCCGCGTCGTCATCGTCACCGAACCGCACCCGGTGGGCGGCTGGCAGCAGGCCCGCCGTCAGCGCGTACGGGAACTGCTCGGCGAGCACCCGGACGCCTACTGCCCCGACCAGTACAACAACCCCGACAACGTCGCCGCCTACGCGGGACTGGCCGTGGAGCTGGCCGGCCAGCTCGGGCGGATCGACGTCCTGGTGTGCAGCGTGGGCACCGGCGGCCACAGCGCCGGCGTCTACCGCGAACTCCGGCGTTTTTACCCCGACCTGCGGCTCGCCGGTGTCGACGCGGTCGGCTCGACCATCTTCGGCCAGCCCGCCCGCCCCCGGCTCATGCGCGGCCTGGGCAGCAGCATCCACCCGCGCAACGTGGCGTACGAGTCCTTCGGGGAGGTTCACTGGGTCGCGCCCTCGGAGGCGGTCTGGGCCTGCAGGCGGCTGGCCGCGCTGCGGTACGCCACCGGCGGCTGGAGCGTCGGCGCGGTGGCCCTGGTGGCGTCCTGGCTCGCCCGCGAGCTGCCCGGCCACACCCGGATAGCGGCGATCTTCCCCGACGGCCCGCACCGCTACTTCGACACCGTCTTCAACGACGACTACTGCGCCGAACACGGCCTGCTCGGCGCGCCCCCGGCGGCGGACCCCGACGAGATCGCCCACCCGGCCGAGCGCGAACCGACGCGCTGGACCCGATGCGCGACCGTGCTCGACCCGGCCGCCTTCCCGGGAGACGGCGCCGCGGAGACACCTCGGACCACCTCGGGAGACGGCGTCGCGGAAACATCCCAGTCCACTTCGGGAAACAGTGCCGCGGAAACATCCCGGCCCACTTCGGGAGACAGCACCGCGAGAACAGCCCAGGCCACCTCGGGAAACAGCATCGAGGAAACGCCTCGGACCACCTCGGGAGACGGCACTCGTACCAGAGCCGCCGCGACCGCCACCACTGAGGGGACGGCGCCCGCCGGTGGCGAGGGGGTCCGGCCGTGAGAGGCACCCTGGCCCTGGCCCGTTCCTTCGACCGGCCGGTGAGGCTGCTGCTGGTCAACCAGCTCACCATCAACACCGGCTTCTACATGCTGATGCCCTACCTGGCCGGTCACCTGTCGGGGACGCTGGCGCTGCCGGCCGCGCTGGTCGGCCTGGTCCTGGGCATCCGCAACCTCGGCCAGCAGGGCATGTTCCTGGTCGGCGGCACGCTCGCCGACCGGCTCGGCCACAAGCCCATGATCGTCGCGGGGTGCGGGCTGCGCACGGTCGCGTTCCTGCTGCTGGCCGTGGCCGACTCCCTGCCCGCTCTGGTGATCGCCTCGGCGCTGACGGGGTTCGCCGGCGCGCTGTTCAACCCGGCCGTACGGGCCTACCTCGCCCGCGAGGCCGGAGCGCGCAAGGTCGAGGCGTTCGCCGTGTTCAACGCCTTCTCCCAGGTCGGCATCCTGGTCGGGCCGCTCGTCGGCCTGCTGCTCAACGCGGTGGCCTTCAGGCTCGTCTGCCTGGTCGCGGGGGTGATGTTCGCGGCCCTGACGGTCGCCCAGATGCGGGCCCTGCCCGGGAACACCACCCGGGAGTCCGGAGGGGACGGGCGGGGCGTGCTGCCCGCCTGGCGCGGGGTGGCGGGCGACCGGCCGTTCCTGCTGTTCTCGCTGGCCATGGCCGGTTCCTACGTGCTGAACTTCCAGGTCTACCTGGGGCTGCCGCTGGAGGTCCGCCGGGTGACGGGCGGCGAGCTGGGGATCACCCTCGTGTTCGCCGTCTCCGCGGTGATGACCATCGCCGGTCAGGCCCGGCTGACGGCGTGGGCGGCCCGGCGGTGGCGGCCGCCGCAGGCCATCGCCCGGGGCCTGGTCGTGATGGGGCTCGCCTTCGTCCCCCTGGCCCTGGCCGCCCCCTGGGCGGGCACCGTCGCCGTCCCGTCGGGGGGTGTCGCCGGGATGCTCGCGCTGGTTCCCGTCCTGGGGACGGCGGTGCTGCTCAGCCTGGCCACCATGATCATCTATCCGTTCGAGATGGCGACCATCGCCACCTTCGGCGGCCGGCACCTGGTGGGCACGTACTACGGGCTCTACAGCACCCTGGCCGGATTCGGCATCGCGGCGGGCAACCTGCTCACCGGGTGGGCCCTGGACCTGGGCGCGCGGGCCGGCCTGCCGGCCCTGCCGTGGCTGGCCCTGGCGCTGATCGGCCTGGGCTGCGCCGCCGCCGTCGCCGCCCTGGACCGATCGGGACGCCTGGCGCCCTCACCGGAGGCCGTCCGGGCGACGGCGTAGTAGCGCGGGGGTTCCGGGCCGGGCCGACGATCCGGTCCGCCCCGGCCCGGCCCGGAACCCCCGGTGGAACCCCGGGCGCGACCGAGGACCGCGCACGGGCGGGTCCGAGCAGGTGGCGGACCCGCCGTCCGAGACGTCCACGATCGCGGAAAGGTACCGCGGAAGATGCCCCGAAAGGTGCCGTGAACCGGTGGGCACCGGCCTTCCCCGCTCGTGACACGGCTCCGGCCGGGGCCCGCGTTCAGCGGCCCGTCCGCGACGCCAGCTCGCGTACGGCCACGGCGAGCAGGTCGACCTGGTCCCGGGAGGTGAACAGCGCCGGTGTCACCCGGACGCAGTCGCCGCGCGCCGGCCCGCCTCGGCGCACCGTGAAGATCCGGTGCCGGTCCATCAGGTCCTTGGCGATCGCGACGTTGTCGGCCTCCGACGTGCGGCCGGTGATCCGGAACGCGGTCATCGCCCCGTACATCGCGGGATCCTCGGGGGTGAGGATCTCCAGGTTGGGCAGGTCGATCACCTGGTGCACCCAGCGGTCGCGCAGGAAGCGCAGCCGCGCCTGCTTGACCGCGGCGCCCAGGGTGTCGTGGAAGTCCAGGGCGGTGCCCACGGTGAGGATCGGGGCGACGTCCATGGTGCCGGAGTGGACCCGCGAGCGGATGTCATGGCGAGAGTAGGTCTCGTCGGCGAAGGCGGGATCGATGTCGGCCAGGCGGTCCTTGCGGATGTGGAGGAAGCCCGACCCCAGCGGCGCCCCCATCCACTTGTGCAGGGAGAACACGGCGAAGTCCGCCGCGAGGTCGCCGAGGGTGAAGTCGAGCTGCCCCCAGGAGTGGGCCGCGTCGACGATCACGTCGACGCCGTGGTCGCGGGCCATCGTGACGATCTCCGCCACCGGCAGGACGAGCCCGGTGCGGTTGTTCATGTGGCTGAGCAGCAGCAGCTTGACCCGCGGACGGTCGCGGAGCGCGCGGGCGTAGGCGTCCAGTGCGGCCTGGCGGGTCGCCGGCTCGGGGACGACCATCCGCTCGACGCTCACCCCGCGCCGGTCGCGCAGCCAGTTCATCGCGTACCGCGCGCTGTGGTAGTCGAGGTCGGCGTACATCACCGCGTCGCCCGGCCGCAGCCGGTTGTAGCCGCCGATCAGGTTCTGCAGGGCCTCGGTGCCGCCACGGGTCAGGGCGATCTCCTCGTGGGAGACGCCCAGGACGGCCGCGACGCGCTTCCTGACCTGGTCGGCCCGGCCGGCGTAGGAGGTGCGCAGCAGGTGGGAGTTCAGCTCGTTCAGCCGGTCCACGTTGCGGTGGTACGCCTGGCGCACCGGCTCGGGCATGATCCCGTAGTAGCCGTTCTCCAGGTTGACGAAGTCCGGGCTGACCCGGTACTGCCGCGCGACGGTGCCCCAGAAACCCTCGTCCCGGGCCAGCCGGTCGGCGGGGACACCGACCGGAACGGTCAGCGGGGTGGGAGGCGGCTGCGGTGACCTCCCCGCGAAGGAGGCGGCGAACGCGCCGAGCCCGGCCACCACGTGACGCCTGGATATGGTCATCGATCCCCCCGCGGACGGCCCGGTCCCCCCGCGGGCCGGGCCACGGCGGTTACCGCGACCGCGTCTCACCACCGGCTTCCAGTGTGCGGCCCCCCGGCCCCCCGCCCCGGCATCCTCGACGCGCGGGCGTGGCGCGGCCTACCTCGGCCGCGGGGGTACGCGCAGGGCGAGCAGGGCCGTGTCGTCGCTCGCCTCGTCGCCGGTGTGGGCCAGGACCGCGTCCCTGACCCGGGTGATGACCTGCTGGGCGCTCAGGTCCGCGCAACCGGCCAGCAGCCGGGCCAGGGCCTCCTCGCCGAAGAAGTCGACGCCGCCCTTCTGGCGCGCCTCGGTGACGCCGTCGGTGTAGAAGAGCAGGACGTCGCCGGGGTCCAGTTCGAAGCGCACGTTGTGCAGGTCGACGTCGTCGAATATGCCCAGCGCGGCCCCGGCGCCGAACAGCTCGTGCACGGTGCCGTCCGCGCGGCGCAGCAGGGCCGGCGGGTGCCCGGCGGTGCACAGCAGGCCGACGAACCTGTCGCCCTCGGGGCGGAAGATCGCGCTGACGACCGTCAGGAAGCGGCCCACCGACACCTGCTGGGCGCGAAGGGCGTCGTTGAGCTGGTCCAGCACCCGGCTGGGCGACAGGTGCCTGGGCGCGTCGGCGCGCAGGGTGTAGCGGGCCAGCGCGGTGACCGTCGCCGCCTCCACCCCCTTGCCGCACACGTCCCCCAGCACCACGCACCAGCGCGAGCCGCTGACGGGGAACAGGTCGTAGAAGTCGCCCGTCACCTCCGCCCCGCCACTCGCCGACAGGTACAGGGCCGCGGTCTCGAGGCCGGGCACCTGGGCGAGGACGGGCGGCAGCAGGCTTCGCTGCAGCGTGCGCGCCAGCTCGGTGGAGGCGAGGAAGGAGCTCTCCAGCTCGCGTACCTGCCGCTCGGCGGTGACCAGCGCGTGCCGCAGCCGGATCTCGGCGGTCACCGCCCTGGCCAGGGTGTCCAGGGTCTTGACCTGGCGCTCGCTCCAGTCGCGGGAGCGGGAGTCGACGACGCACAACCCGCCCAGCACCTCACCGCCGGGACCGTGGATGGGATAGCCCGCCCAGGCGCCGATGCCCAGCTTGTCCACCGCGGCCAGGTCCCGCATCCGCGGGTCGGCCACCGCGTCGGAGACGATCAGCGGCCGGCCGGTGGCGATGAGGATGTGGCAGGGGCTCTCCTCCACCGCGTTCTGGCGCTCGCCGGCGCTCAGCGCTCCCATGCCGATGGCGCTGAGCCAGAACGAGCGCCGGTCGTCGACCAGGGTGACGAAGGCCCGCTCGACCCCGGCGGAGGTCGCCGCCAGCTCGGTCAGGTCGTCGAAGACCTGCTCCGGCTCACCGTCCAGCAACCGCGTGGCGAGCACCGCCGCCACCCGCGCCTCGTCGAACACCTCGGCTGGCAGGTCGGCGATCGTCTTGAGACGGCGTCCCCTCGGTGCGGGCACGACGCCCTCCTCAGGCACCCCGCACATCCGCGGCGCGGGCGATCGTTCCCGTCACCGGTGACAGGGCTTCCCCGTGTGCTCGTCCCCGCATCCGATCCTCCTGACGAACCGACGATCCCCACCGGCCGCGATCGCGCGTGGGGCGACCCACCACGGACGGGGACGGGGAGAGGGACACGGACGGGGACAGGGTCCGCTCCCCTCGCCGGGCACGTACCCGGATCGGATGGCGCCACCATACCCGACGATCGCGCCGTCCCGGCCGGCCCCCGCCCGACCTGCGCCGGCCCGCGCGCCGCCCGGCCCGCGCCCGGCCTTTCCCGCGGTGAAAACCGGTGGCGGGGCGGCCGGGGGCGGTGCCAGGGTTCCCGGGTGACCGTACCTCGCGTTGATCTGCTGATCCGGCAACTCGACATCGCATGGGCGCTGTTCGAGCACCACCTGAAGGACCTCGACGACCCGGCCTGCCTCTGGGAGCCCGCGGCGGGCTGCTGGACCGTCCGGCCGGACGGCCGGGGCCGCTGGGTGGCCGACTGGGAGGTGCCGGAGCCCGATCCCGCGCCGGTCGTCTCGATCGGGTGGCTGACCTGGCACATCGGCTTCTGGTGGACGACCACCCTCGGGCACTGCTTCGGGCCGGGGGCGCCCGCGCGCGAGGAGATCACCTGGCCGGGCGGCGCCGCGGCCGCGGCCGGCTGGCTGCGCGGGCTGAGGGACGACTGGCGGGCGGCCCTGCTGCCGCTCACCGACGCCGACCTCGACTCCACCGAGAGGACCGCCGGGCTGCCGTGGGGGCAGGAGCAGAGGCTGGTGGACATAGCGGGCTGGGTCACCGTCGAGCTGACCAAGAACGTCTCCGAGATCGGCCTCGTCCGCCACCTTCACGAGGCGCGGAGGCGCGAACCCGCCGATCGGCCGGGTGAGGCCCTGGTCGATCCCCGGGGGTGAGCACGCGGCCCGGCACTCCTCGGGCGTGAGCACGCAACCCGACGCTCCTCGGGCGTGAGTGCGCGGCCCGATGCTCCTCGGGCATGAGCACGCAACCCGATGCTCCTCGGGCGTGAGTGCCCGGTCCGACGCTCCTCAGGCGTGAGTGCCCGGTCCGACGCTCCTCGGGCGTGAGCACGCAACCCGACGCTCCTCGGGCGTGAGTGCCCGGTCCGACGCTCCTCGGGCGTGAGCACGCGGCCCGGCGCTCCTCGCCGGGTCCTGGAGAGGGGGTCGCCGCCGGCCGGTGTGCGACCGGCGGCGCCGGTCGCCCGGCTACGTGCTCATGTGCCTGCGCGCCTATGTGCCTACGCGCTCCTGCCAAGCACGATCTGGGTACGGACCCTCTCCCCGGGTGCCGGTTCGCCGGTCTCCGAGTTGACCCGCACCGTGACCAGGCCCACCGTGGTCGTCGGCGTGCACGGGCAGCCGAGGCCGACGCGCTGGATCAGCACGGGCGAGGTGCTCGGGTCGAGCTGGGCCGTACCCGGGTAGTAGGCGACGATGCGGTACACCCCCGTGGGAAGGGTCGAGGTCGTCAGGGAGGCGACACCGTTCACGAGCTGGGCCGTCCCCAGGGTCATCCCGTCGGTGACGAAGGTGACGCTGCCCATGGGGATGCTCCCGTCCGACGCCGTCACCGTCGCGGTGAAGGTGATCGGGGCGCTGTCGCTCCCCCCGGCGCACGTCGAGGTCAGCCCGGTCGTGGTGGTCGCGACCCCGCACACCGGGGGCGCGGGCGCGGCGACCGCGTTGGTGTCGAAGCGGACCGCCCCGTGGGTGGTGGCCAGCAGGCGGCCGTTCACGCTCGCGCCGTTGAACAGCTCGATGGTGTCGATCGCCAGGACGTTACCGGCGAAGGCCGAACCGGCTCCCAGGTTGACCAGCCCGCCGACCTGCCAGAAGACGTTGCGCGCCGCGGCGCCGTTGACGAGGGTCACCGTACTGGCGGGTGAGGTGTCGAGCGTGTCGGACTGGAGGATGAAGACCGCGTTGGGGTCGCCGAGCCCGTCGAGCGTCAGGTTCCCGGTCACCACGAAGGCGCCGGTCGTGGAGTCGTAGACCCCGGGCGTCAGGGTGGTCCCGCCGAGCTGCGGCGCCACGGTGGCGTCGGGGGTCCGTCCGGCGGCGTCGTTGTAGGCGGTGGTCGCGTCGGTCTGCGCCTGCTGGGCGACGGCGTCGGTCAGGTGGACGGTGCCGGTGATGACGCCGGGCGGGAAGCCGCCGAACGCCGCGCCCGGCCACTCACCGACGTCCCCGGTGATCACTGTGGCGCCGACGTTGCCGATGGCGTCCCAGGCCAGGGCGGTGAAGTTCGCGGCGGTGCCCAGCGGCACCGGCGCCGCCGCGTTCGCGGCACGGGGTACGGCGACGGCCCCCATCGTGATCAGTGTCACGAGGATCCCGGTCAGCCCCGAACGGGCCATCTTCCGCGCCGTCCCGCGAGATCGATTGGCATATATCATAATATTGATCTTTTCTTTGAGTATTGTGCCACCCAGACGCATTGAGATGATGCGTCACACCTTCCGACATTACCGATCAGCAGTACAACACCCGTCGCATGACATACCGGCAGATCCCAGTGAAGCAAATTTATCAATCGCAAATAACCATCAAGCAGATATAGCTTGACGTTTATCGATAAAGGCGACATTTAGCGCCTTTGCCGGTCCAGGTCGGCCCGGCGGGGCGCTCTTCGTTCCCACGGCGGGGGACCCGGCGCCGGGCGCGCGGAAACCGGTGCGCCGCGCGGGCCCCTCAACGCTTGAAGATCAACCGCCACGGCATCAGGGCCGACTCCAGCTGCACCCGGAGGCTCATCTTCGAACTGCCCGCCCGGCGGTCGGAGAAATGGATCGGGATCTCGGCGATCGTCATCCCCGCCCTGATCGCCCGATAGTGCATCTCCACCTGGAAGCTGTAGCCCCCCGAGGAGATCGCGCCGAGGTCCAGGGCGGCGAGGCTCTCCGCCCGCCAGATCTTGAACCCGGCGGTCACGTCCCGCAACCCGACGCGCAGGATGGTACGGACGTAGATGTTCGCCCACCTCGACAGGGCCCGCCGCCGCAGGCCCCACTCGGCGGCCAGCGTCCCGCCCGGCACGTACCGGCTGCCGATCACGCACGCCGCCCCCGTCGCCAGCGCGGTGTCGAGCAGGCGCGGCACGGCGTCGACGGGGTGCGAGAAGTCGGCGTCCATCTGCACCACGAAGTCCGTACCGGCCGAGAGCGCGGTCTCCATGCCGTCGACGTAGGCGCGCCCGAGCCCCTCCCTCAGCCGCCGGTGCACCACGCCGACCCGGCCGGGATGCGCGGCGGCCAGCCCGTCGGCCACCTTCCCGGTGCCGTCGGGGGAGCCGTCGTCGACGACCAGGACGCGCAGGTCGTCCAGCGGCAACGCGAGCAGCGCCTCCGCGAGCGGCGGAAGGTTGTCCACCTCGTTGAACGTCGGGATCACGACGGTGACGGTGGCCATGTTCGGGGTCAGGGCCTTCCGGGCTCGATGGTCGGATGTCCTCGCCGCGGAACGGCGCGGCGTTCCCGTCCGGTGGTCTCGGACACCGGAAGGGGTGGTCTCGGGCACCGGAGGCCGCGAAGATCACTCCATGCTAGCGGCCGACGGGCCGGCCGCGCCGGTCACCTCGGAGATGGGGCCACCGGCACGGTACGGCGCACCGCCGGCTGCGTGGAGGGAAAAATCCGTTGCGCGACTATCAGGGTGACGTATCCTAAAGAATCGTCCATTAGTCATGGAACCGGGCAGTGACCGATATCGCAAGGACATTATGCGGGCACAATCCGTATCGGCCGATCGATCCCTGGAAATCAGCTGCGACGAGTCCGGCTCGGAGGGCGAGAAACTCATCGGGGGAAACACCGACGTTTTCACCCACGCCAGCCTGTGGATGGACGTCGAATCGGCGGCGAGCTGCATTCAGGGAATACGGGACAGGGCCCCCTCCCCGGCGGTGGAGTACAAGGCGAACGTCCTGCTTCGCGAGAAGAACAGGCCCGCCCTCACCTGGCTGCTCGGGCCGTCGGGGCCGATCCACGGGAAAGCCCACGTGCACCTGACCGACAAGACGTTCCTCGTCGTCGGCAGGCTCGCTGGGCTGCTCACCGGGGAGACCGGCCACACCCCGGACACGGGCCTGCGACGGGACCGCCGGCAGGACCGGCAGGCCGACGCCATGGCCGCCACCCTGTACCGCGAGGGCCGGCGCACGTTCGGGCACGAACGCTGGCAGGCCTTCCTGGAGTCGTCCAACGACCTGCTACGCACCGGAAACGGCCGAAACCCGGGCAACGGCCAGGGAGCGGGAAACGACCGGAGCGCCGGGAACGGCCAGGGGACGGAGAACGGCCGGGCCACGGGGAACGGCCAGGCGGCAGGGAACGACCGGGGGGCGGGAAACGGCCGGAGTCCGGAGATCGGCCGAGGGGCGGGGAACGGCCGGAGCGCGGAGACGGTCGCCGAGGCGTTCTTCGGCGTGGTCGGCGACCTGCGCCTCGCCGGTGCGGGGAGCGAGGCCGGTGAGATCATGGAACTGCTCTGGCGGGCCAGACCTCGGGTGCACTCCTTCCTGACGCGGCTTCTCGACGACCCGAGAGGGGTTCCGTCGCTGGACCCCCTGATCCCGGCCATCGTCCGGGCCGTCGCCTACTGGGGTGAGGGCACGAGGCCCGTCTCGATCGTCCACGACCGGCAGACCACGCTGACGGAGGAACGCGTCGCGCGGATCAGGGAGATGCTGGGCGAGCCACGGCCCGACGGGCTCCCCTGGTCGCCGACGGCCCGGCTGACCGGCCTGAGGTTCGTCGCCTCGTACGCGGACGCGCGGATCCAGGTCGCCGACCTCCTCGCCGGGGCGGCGAGGAAGATAGCGTCGGACGAGCTCAACGGCCGGGGCGACGCGGAGCTCACCGCCCTGCTGCGCCCGTACGTGGACGCGTCCTCGATCTGGGGGGACGACCGGAGCTGGTCCCTGCTGGAGCCCGCGTCCGGCACCCGGTCATGAGGTCTCCGCAACCGGAGGCCAACGCGACCGACGCGGACGGCTCCCGGTCCGGGACTTCCACGACCACCACGGACGACTCGCAGTCCGAGACCTCCACGACCACCGTGGACGACTCCCGGTCCGGAGCCTTCGCGACCACTTCACTCCGGACGGCTCCCGCTCCGAAGCCCCCGCAACCACTGTCGCGGACGGACGGCCCGGAAAAGGGTCGGGTCGTCTCGCTGAGGCGCGGGACCGGTCCCCCCTGGCAAAAGACCGGACCCGTGCTCGCCCACCTGTTGTCGTACGGTGGGCGGGCACGGGTCCGGTGTGTGGTGCGATCAGGTCTGCAACTGGGTGCAGACGGACTTCACCTCGGTGTAGGCGTCGAGGGCCTGGTGGCCCATCTCACGGCCCCAGCCCGACTGCTTGTAGCCGCCGAAGGGCAGGGCCGCGTCGAAGACGTTGTAGCAGTTGATCCAGACGGTGCCCGCGCGGATCTTGCTTGCGAGGGCGTGCGCCTTGGAGATGTCGCGGGTCCAGATGCCGGCCCCCAGCCCGTAGTCGGTGGCGTTGGCCTCCGCGGCGATCTCGTCGAGGTCGGAGAACGGTGAGGCGACCACCACCGGCCCGAAGATCTCCTCGCGGACGACCTTCATCTCCGGGCGTACGTCGGTGAGCACGGTGGGCTGGACGAAGTAGCCCCGCTCCCCGTGCCGGTTACCGCCGGCCAGCGTCTGGACGCCCTCCTCGCGCCCCGAGTCCAGGTAGCCGGTCACCCGGCGCAGCTGCTCGTCGGAGACCAGGGGCCCCATCTGCGTGTCGGGCTCCATGCCCGGACCGAGCCTGATGCCCCGGGCGATCTCCGCGACACCCTCCACCACCTGGTCGAACCGGTCGCGCTGGACGAACAGCCGGGATCCGGCCACGCAGCACTGCCCGTGGTTGAAGAAGATGGCGTTCGCCGCGCCCTGGATGGCGATGTCGGGGTCGGCGTCGTCGAAGACGATGTTGGGACTCTTGCCGCCGAGCTCCAGGGTGACCTTCTTCAGGTTGCCCGCCGCGGCGTGCACGATCAGCTTGCCGACCTCGGTGGAGCCGGTGAAGGCGATCTTGTCCACGCCGTCGTGCGCGGCGAGCGCCGCACCGGCGGTCTCGCCGTACCCGGGCAGGACGTTGACCACGCCGTCGGGCATCCCGGCCTCGGCGATCAGCTCCGCCAGCCTCAGGGCGGACAGCGGTGTCTGCTCGGCGGGCTTGAGGATGACGACGTTCCCGGTCGCCAGCGCGGGCCCGAGCTTCCAGGCCGCCATCAGCAGCGGGAAGTTCCACGGGATGATCTGGCCGACCACGCCAACCGGCTCGCGCAGGGTGTAGGCGTGGAACGCGGCGCCGGGCATGTACGGCACCGACAGCGCGATCGTGTTGCCCTCGATCTTGGTCGCCCAGCCCGCCATGTAGTGGAACAGGTCGGCCGCGAGCGGGACGTCCGCGGCCCGTGCCACGGCCACCGGCTTGCCGTTGTCCAGCGATTCGAGCTGGGCCAGCTCCTCGACGTGCTCCAGGATCAGGTCACCGATCTTCCAGATGATCCGCCCTCGCTCGGAGGCGGTCATCCGTGACCAGGGTCCGTGTTCGAAGGCCTTGCGAGCGGCGCGCACCGCCCGCTCGACGTCCTCTGCGTCGGCCTCGGCGACGTTCGCCAGGGTCTGTCCGGTAGCGGGGTTGGGGGTCGCGAAAGTCCTGCCGGACGCCGCGTCCACCCACTGTCCGTCGATGAACAACTTGTGGGGGGTGGTGATGAAGTCCTCGACGCTCTTTTCCAGGGTCACCGTCATCAGCGTCGGCTCCCTTCCTGTTCAGAGACGCTGTGCCGGACCGCGCGTCCGCCCGCACCGCGAAACCGTCCGGGGTGCGTGAACGCTCGGCCCGATGAACAATTCCTCTCAATCAGACTACGGACGAAGTGAGAGCACAAGGACCCTCCGTCTCCGCCCGGACTCGGCCGCCTCCTCTCGGTCGTCGTAATCGCCTCGGTCGCCGCGGCCACCTCGGCCGCGTGGAGCCACCCGTGCCGTCGTCGCCCTCGGGTCGCCCCCGCCTCTATCTCATGGCCCCTCCTCCACCTCGCGACGAACCGCCCGGTCGGCCCTCGGCGCGGGCGATCCCCGTACGGCGGGTCCCGAAGACGCGGCGAAGGCGTCCACCCCCGCCTGGGCGACCGTGATGTCCTGTTCCACGCTCCCCGCGCTCACCCCGATCGCGCCGACGACCGCGCCGCCCGCCCCGGCCAGCGGGATGCCGCCACCGAAGATCACCAGACCCTCGTTGGTCACCTCGATGCCGCGAAGGGAGCCGCCGGGCGCGGCGGCCTTCCCCAGCTGCTCGGTGGTCATCGCCATCAGCACGGCGGTACGGGCCTTGCGCGTGGCGATGTCGACACCGGCGAGGATCGCGCCGTCCTGGCGCGCGAACGCCAGCAGGTGCCCGCCGCCGTCGACCACGGCGATGTTCATGGGCAGGCCGAGCTCGTCCGCCTTCTCCAGCGCGGCGTCCAGCACGTGACGGGCACCGGCGAGGCCGAGTCGTACGGACATGTGAGTCTCCCTTCCCTGGCCGGCGAGTCTCCGGCCGGCACCTCTCCGGGTGGAGACTCTCCGGCCGGCGAGTCCCCGGCCGGATGACCCGTGACCGGCGAATCCGTCACCGGCGAGTTCCCGTACGGCCAGGCTGCGATGT
Source organism: Streptosporangium sp. NPDC002524 (assembly GCF_040295985.1). Lineage (NCBI taxonomy): Bacteria > Bacillati > Actinomycetota > Actinomycetes > Streptosporangiales > Streptosporangiaceae > Streptosporangium > Streptosporangium sp. NPDC002524. The sequence continues at coordinate 208,708 of NZ_JBEOWK010000009.1, forward strand.
TCTCCTAGGTGGACACCTGTTCCAGCTCGGCGTCCAGGGTGATCTCCGTGCCACCGAGGGCCACGGAGACGGGACAGGTCTCCTTCGCCCTCTCCGCCGCCCGGCGGAAGTCCTCCGGGTCGGCGCCCGGGACGGCGGCCCGTACGACCACCCGGATCTCGGTGATCAGGTAGGCCTCACCTCTCAGGTTCTGGGACACCGTCACCGTGGTGTCGATCCGTTCCGGGGGCGTTCCGGCCGCGGTGAGCAGTGCCGACAGCTGCATGCTGTAGCAGGCGGAGTGCGCCGCGGCGACCAGCTCCTCCGGGCTGGTCTGGCCGTTCGCCGCACCCGCCCGGGTCGGCAGCGAGAACGTGAACCCGCCCGCTCCCGAGGAGACGAGCGTGACCGTTCCCGATCCGGTGGTCAGGTCACCGGTCCATCGTGTCGTGGCGATGCGATCAGGCATGCCGGGGGTCCTCCCTCTGCTCGGACTTCCTGCTCGGACTTCCTGCTCGGACTTCCTACTTGGACTTCTTGCTCGGACTTCTTGAAGGGGACGCCGACGACCAGCCGGGCCGCGTTGTGTCCCATGACGCGGGCATCCGAGGCGGTGCCCGCCACCGCGGGCGCGTCCGGCGGGAGTTTGGCGTGGTGCACGCAGATGTTCCCCGCGGCGTCCACGCCCACCCCGACATCGAGACTGGACGCCTGGGCCGCCGCGAAGGCCAGCTCCCGCGCCTCGCCCCCCGCCTCACCACCCGCCCCGCTTCCGACATGGCCGTCCTCGGCACCGACGCGTCCGTCCTCGGCGCGAACACGTCCGTCACCGACACCGACGCGTCCGTGCTCAACGCGAACACGTCCGTCCTCAGCACCGACGCGTCCGTCCTCGACATGTACACGTCCGTCACCGACGTCGGCGCGTCCGTCCTCGACGCGGTACGGCACGCCCTCCTCCTCCATGCCGGCCTCGATCTCGCGCAGGTGTTGCCTGTTTCCCGGGGCCGGATGGCAGAAGACCACCACGGCGGGCCGGTTCCGCTCCCCGTACGTCATCGGCCACCCACCACGGTCCCCGCCGCCCGTGCCGACGCGTGGCTGACGACCAGGCCGGTGGCCACCGCGTTGCGGGGGCCCTCGCGGCCCCGCACGTTGCCGGTCCCGCTGACGATCCCGAACTCCGCGAGCGCCTCCGCGATCATGTCGGGGATCTCGAAGTCCAGCGCGGAACCGCCGAGGACCACCACGAAGCCGAGCTGCCGGAGGTCGCCGCCCGGGGCCACCTGTTCGAGCGCGCGGAGCGCGTTGACCACGAAGACCCGGTGCTTGGCCGACCTGCGTACCCGGCGGATCCTCTCCACGCCGTGCCGGGTGGGGATCGGGTGCATCCCGTCGCCGGTGAGCGTGACGACGCGGGCGAAGGTGTCGGCGGGCAGGGGGCTGTCGAAGAAGCGGACGGTGCCGTCCTCCATCCGGACGTGGAAGAAGCTCTCCGCCTTCGCCAGCGGGAACTTCTTGATCTCCTCCGCGAGTTCCGGGTTCTCCAGCCCGAGTTCGGAGTCGATCAGGTTGGTGACCAGGTCGCCCGCGCCCGCCAGGTGCACCGAGCGCGTCTCGCCGTCGCCGGTGTCGACCGCCGCGTCGGTGGACCCGCCGCCGAGGTCGAGGATCGCCACCGGCCGACCGGCCCCCGGAGTGGTGAGCGCGCCCAGCAGCGCCATGTCGGCCTCGACCCCGCCGATCAGCACCTCGGTGCCGAGCGCCGCCCGCAGCCGGGCGGCGAGCAGCTCCATCGGCCCCCTGCTGGTCCGTACCATCGCGGCCAGCGCGACCGCGTTCTCCAGCGCGAACTCCCCCGCCAGACCGCCGGTGACCCGCTGCGGCACGAAGGTGTCCACGGCGAGCACGTCCTGGACGCGTACGGCGTCGGCGGGCGTCGCCGTCAGGTCGGACATGGTGTCGCGGACGCGGGCGAGCATCCCGCCGACGTTCGTGCCGGGCTCGCCGGCGGCGTCGGCGAGGGGGCGCACCCGCCGCAGCGTCGCCATGATCTCCTCGGCCCCGGCGTCCATCCCGACCGACCGCCTGACCTTCTCGCCCATCAGGGTGAGGGCACCGGCCGGGATCCTGCGGTCGGTGACGTCCCCGGCCGGGGTGCGCACCACGACGGCCGAGCGGTTGCCCACCAGCGCCCGCGCCACCGGCGCGATCATGCGGGTCTGCTCGGGGTCGAGCCCGAACACCGTGGCGATCCCGTAGGAGTTGGACAGGGTCCTGATCGTACGGCCGGGCTCGGCGACCTCGACGGCGGCCGGCATGCCCAGCGGCACCCTGTCCACCAGCGTGACCTCGTCGACCACCGGTACCGGCTCGCCCAGCCGGTTGGCGATCAGGGTGGCGTCGTCGGCGCGGACGACCACGCCGGTGACCCGGACCCCGCGCGCGACGGCCGCGTTGATCCCCTCGGCGGCGTCCTCGAAGTCGACGCCCGCGCCGACGACGCAGATCACCGCGCTCCCGGCGGCGCATCGCGGCAGCTCGGGGAAAGCCACGGTGGTGCCGGTCCCCAGCCCGACGCCGCCGGGCGTCTCCGGGTTGTGCCCGATCATCGTGGACTCGGTGATGATCGTCTCGGTGATGGTCTCCATCGCGAGTCCGCTGATCACCGGGGTCGCCTCGTTGACGAGTACCGCCCGGAGCCCGGCCGGATCGCACCCCGCCCCGGCGAGGGCGAGGCGTACGACCTCGACGACACCCGCGACGTTCTCCACGGTGCCCTTCACGCCCGACGTCCTGCCCAGCGCCGAGCAGAGGTAGTCGACCCGCCCGTCCTCGCCGACGCGCGTGGCGCACGCCTCCGTGGTCGAGTTGCCGATGTCCACCCCCACCACCAGGGACATGGTCCTCCCTCCGGCCGTTCCGCCCCGGTCTCCCGCTCCAGTCCTCCGCTCCGGCTTTCAGCTCCCGTCTCCCGATGCGGCCTTCCGCTCCCGCTTTCCGCTTCCGTTTCCTGTGGCTCAGCCGGTATCGGCCATCCGGATCAGCACGTCGAGTTCCACCGGGTCCGCGCCCTCCCGTACGAACTCGGTCTCCTTGATGTGCAGCAGCGCGGCCTTGGCCTGCCAGCGCGGGCGGGCCATGTAGTCGTTGCGCGAGGGCACGGGTTCGGGCGACTCGCCCTTGGCGTACCGGGCCGCGTTGCCGCCGATCCTGCGGAAGGTCTCCAGGTCCATCAGCGGCGCCTGGGGGAACAGCTCCAGGTTCGACAGGCGCAGCAGGTCCCTCTGATGGATCATGGTGGTCCCGCGCGAGAGGACGCCGACGCCGATCCCCGACCCGGACAGCACGGCCGCGCCGTGGGCGATGACCGCGAGGTCGGAGCTGCCGTAGAACCGGATGACGCGGGCGTGCACCCCCTGTTCCTCCACCCCCGCCAGCAGCTCGCGCAGCACCTCCGTGTGCGGGACGCCGACGATGGTCGTGGAGAAGAAGGCGCCGAAGGCCGGGGAGACGCCGATGACGACCTCGTCGGAGCGGCGTCCCGGCCGCGCCGCGCCCTTCTCCCCCAGGCGCATCGTGCGCGCGGTGGCCGCGACCTCCCCCTCCTCCGGGTCGCGGGCGCCGACGACGTGCCGCAGCCGCTTCATCTCCTCCCAGCGCGCGCCGTCCGGGCGGTATCCGCTGCCCGGTCCCGCGTAGTCGTTGGGGTCGTTGACGGCCGAGAGCGTCGTCAGCTCCGGGGTCAGGATCGCCGAGGTCTGCAGGAGGTCACCGGAGACCCGCTGCCTCAGCACGCCCAGCAGCGCCTCGGCCACGTCGGGGAAGCCACCGGCCTCCAGCCCCTTGACGATGTCGAGCCCGGTGACGCCCCGGTCCATCACCGAGCGCGCCGACTTCAGGTCCTCCAGTACGTCCCTCGGCGGCAGTTCCCTGCTGCCGTGGGAGTAGACGGCCGCCTCGACCTCCCCGTCGGTGATCGGCGCCAAGTCGAGGTGGGCGAAGACGCCCTGCAGCGCACGCGCGGCCCTGCGCCGGGCGGCGAGGATCTCCGGCTCGGGGACGTGCCGGAGGGCGCCGTCCACCTGCAGGTCGCGCTGGATGGTGTTCCAGTCGTCGTAGTCCTCGGGGTCCAGGTTGGAACCGGCGAACATGTTGTCGTAGTTCGGCACGGCGGAGTAGCCCGAGCAGACGAAGTCGGTGCCCGACAGCAGCTGCGGCATCAGCCGCGCGGTGCGGCGCATGTCGGAGTGCGAGAAGGACTGGTCGTTGCCGGAGGCGCACTCGAGGTCGACGGTGCCGGCGACGAGGTTCTCGGCCAGCACCGCGCGGATCCCCGCCGGTACCGCGCCGGGCACGCCGATGCAGCTGATCGAGCCGTTCTGCAGGCCCTGGACCCCGGCCCCCTTCGCGACCAGGACGCAGCGGATCTCCAGGTACAGCATCGACCTGCTCTCGGCGTGGCCCATCTGCACCTCGGAGCCGGTGCCGGAGGTGAACCGCATCTTGATCCCCCGGGAGGCGTAGGCGGAGGCGAGGAACGCCTTCGACCACGGGGTGTCGTCGCCGTCGCAGAAGACCTGCTCGGTGCCGTACACCGAGATCGTCTCCGCGTAGGCGGTGATGCCGCGCATGCCCAGTTCGAGCTCGGTGGCCTCCTCCAGCGCGCACTGCGTGAGCACGCCGGGTCTCCCCGCCTGCGCGCCGACCTGCAACGCGATGGCTACCAGCGGGGCGTACCGCACCACGCCGAGGGTGGTCTCCAGCTCGCGGAACCCGCGCAGCCCGCCCTCCGCGGCGTCCGCGGCCACCTGGACCGGGTTGTCCCGCGCGCTCGTGGAGTGTCCCTGGTTGGCCGGGGTGCGCCGTGCCCGCATCTTCTGCAGTGCCATCATCATCTCGACCACGTTCATGGTCTTGACGACTTCCAGCAGCTTCGCCGGGGTCAGGCCGGACGAGACCGCCAGCACCTCTCCGCGCGACACCTTCGAGTCCACCAGCATGTGCGCGATCTCGGCGGGTTCGAGGGCCATCGCCCGTTCGGCCGCCGAGGCGTCGATCGCGTGGTCGGCGATGAACTGGTCGAGGAAGTCGAAGTCCTTCCTCTCCTTGCCGTCCATCTCCACGATGATCCCGTTCTCCACGCGCACGCTCGGGCGCGGGTCGTACGGGCTGTCCATCGCGACCATGCCGACCTCGGGCCACTCCTCCACGAAGCCGTCGAGGTTGACCGGGCGGTCCTCCAGGATCTCCGTACGCCTGGAGCGCCGGGAAACGGGCGGCACCGGAAGGCCCGCCGCGCCTTCGGACCGCGGGGAAGTCTCGGACCGCGGGGAGCCCTTGGATTGCGAAGGGACCTCGGATCGCGGGGGCGTCTTGGACCGCGAAGGGACCTCGGATCGCGGGGGCACCTCGGACCGCGAAGGGATCTCGGATCGCGGAGGGGCGTCGGGTCGTGAGTCGGGTTGTGAGGGGCCCCCGGGCGCCCGCCGGGCCGCCGTGCCCTCGGATCGCGGGGGGACGTCGAGCGCCCGCCGGGCCGCCGCGCGACCGGACCGCCGGGGTGCCGGTGCCCGTGCGCCCGCCCGTCCGTCCGCTCGCTCATCCGCTTGCCCGCCGGCCTGCCCGCCCGCCGCTTTCCTGGTGCTCATCCCCTGTCCCACCTTCCTGACGCCCTGCCCAGCCGTCGAACACGCGTCGCGTTCAGCTCGCGAGGATGCCCCGGCGCTCGTACACGTCGGCGGCCTCCCTGATCAGCCGCGCGCACAGCGTGGCGGAGTGGTCGCGCTCCAGCTCCTCGGCGATCTCGGCCAGCCGCTGTTTCGTGGAGGCGCGCGGCCGCAGCGCGTTGTAGATCTCCAGCACCTTCTCGTCCGGCAGCGCGGTCAGCTCGGCGGCCCGCCGGAAGTTCTGCCCGAGCTGCGGCCTGCCGGACGAGTCCGCGACCTCCGCCTGCAGCCGCAACGTCTCCGGCGCGATGCGGAGGTCCTCGGCCACCACCTCCCCGGCCAGGACGGCCTCCATGGTGATCTCGTCGAGGCGCTTGCCCGTCGGTGTCCTGAGCAGCTCCGGACGATGGGACGCCAGCGGGTAGTCACGTCGCGGATCCAGGTTCGCCGAGGTCTTCTTCCCGGACGCCGTTCTTACTGAGCCCTTCTTCCCGGAGGTGGTCCTCGCCTGGGCCTTCTTTCCGGACGTCGCCTTCACCGGGGTCTTCTTTGCGGACGTCGCCTTCGCGGAGGTCATCGGATCACACCCGCCCTCTCCTCACGAACCTCACGAGCCTCGCGGGCCCGTACCACCGGAGTCGTCACCGCCTCGGGGCGGACACATGCGGCGAACACGTGCGCGTCCAGTGCGATGTCACACATAGGTGAAACGCTGTCGAGCTTCAGGTTCTCCTCACGGAGCGTCCACTATCAGGGCAAATTTCACGAAAAAACGATCGACACTCACACGCTCCCGCCGCCTTCGGAGTCTTCGTGGTCCTTGCCAAGTGACCAGGCGAACCCGGTCGCGTTCCCGCGCCGACCAGCCGGGAACGCGACCCGACCGGCCAGGTTGACCTCAACCATGCTTGAGGCCCCACGCTGATCCACATGAACGCGACACACATCGACGAGCGGGCACGCGAGACCGAGATCGAGGCGATCGAGCAGGTGATCGCCACGCTGGAGCACGCCCAGCAGCACGAACTCCCCGGCGAGTTCGTCGATCTGTTCAGGTCCGACGCGATCTGGACGACGGGGCACGGCAGACGCCTCACCGGCCGTGACGAGATCTCGGACTTCACCCACCGGGTGCTTCCCGGCGCGATGAAGGACTCGACGAGCGCCTACGAGGTGGTGCACGTGCTGTTCGTCCGTCCCGACGTCGCCGCCGTCAAGGTGCGCCAGCGGGCGGTGACCCTCGACGGTCACCCGATCGAGGGACAGAACGAGGGCAGCCCGCTGTACGTCATGGCCAAGGAGGACGGGCGCTGGCTCCTGGTCGCCTGCCAGAACACGGAGGTGCTCGACGCGTGACCACCGGGTCTCCGGTGCCGCACCGGCCGGTGTGACACCCGGGGCCCGGCGGCCCCTCGCGAGCCGCGCGCCGCATGCCCCTGCCCACGGGCTCACGGACTCACGGACTCACGGACTCACGGACCAGCAGACCAGCAGACCGGCGGACCGGCGGACCGGCGGACCGGCGGACCGGTAGGTCGTGATGTGCCACGACCGTCTCGCGATCCCTTCGCGTTATTGGATAGCGACAGTATCCAAGCATGAGATAGTGTCACTATCCAAAGAAGGGATACGCCGATGTCCGCGTTCGTTGTCGAGATCGTCCTCGTGGTCGCCACCCTGGGCTTCCGCGCCCTGGGCGCGCTGGGTGCCCGCCGGTTCGCCACCTGGCCCGCGAGCGCGGCACACGGGATGGCCGTCATGCTCGTCGTCACCGCCACCGCGCATTTCGTCCCGGCGGGGGTGACCGTCATGCCCAACCACGCCGACATGGTGCGCATGGTACCGCCGATCGTGCCGTTCCCCGGTGCCGTGGTCTACGCGACCGGCGTGCTGGAACTCCTCGGCGCCGCAGGCCTCGTGGTCGCCGCGACGCGCCGGGCCGCCGGGATCGGCCTGACCGCCCTCTACGTGCTGCTGCTTCCGGCCAACGTCTACGCGGCCGTCGCCGACGTACCCTTCGGCGGCGACGAGGCGACACCCCTGTGGATCAGGATTCCCGAGCAGATCCTGTACATCGCGGTCGCGCTCTGGGCGGCCGGGACCATACCCGGGTACGGCCCCGGACGGGCAGGGGCCCAGGAGCGGCACGGTCATCGACCGGACTTCCGCGCGGCTCGCGCCCACCTCTCGCGACGGACCCCGGGATCGGCCAGAACGCAGTCGCCGCACATGCCGCCGTCCGGCAGGCGGTAGAACAGGCAGCAGCTGCGCCGGGTGAAGAGGGGACGGCCGGGGGCGGGTTCGGCCAGCTCGCCGGTGCCGCGCAGCAGGCCCGTGTCCAGCAGCTCGCGGCCCACCGCCACGGCCTCGGCGGCGAGCCGGGGGTGGTGGCGGCCCAGTTCGAGGAGGGTGCCCACCAGGGCGGAGGCCGCGTTGCCCCACAGCAGGCCGGGGGCCGTCGGCACGATCCGCCGGACCGTCCCGGCGAGTGGCTCCAGCAACCCGGTCACCACGGTGCGGTACAGCGGCCCGGCGATCCGCGCGGGATCGCGGACCTCCCACCCCTCCAGGTGGGCGGCCCGCAGCGGCAGCGGACCACCGGCCACCGGTCGCCAGTGCACCTGCCGGGGGTCCAGGTCGACGAGCAGGCCGTGGGCGATCGCGGCGCCGAGGGGCGGCGACCAGAAACGGGCGGCCAGGCCCTGGAAGAGGATGGAGGCGGCCACCCGGGTCTCCCCGGTGCCGAGCCGCCCGGCCATGTCCGCGACCTGGGCCTCCACGGTGCCGGGGTCGGCGACCAGGTCGGTGAGCGGCCGCCAGCCGGGCTCGCGGAGAACCGGTCCGAGGTCCAGGCCGAAGTATCCCCCGGTGGCGGAGACGTCCGCGACCACCGCGGCGACCGTGGCCGGGGAGGCGGGGGACGGTCCCGGTGCTCCGGGCCGGACGGACGGCACGGCGACCACGTCCTCTCTGGGAGAGCCGGGGAAGACTCGGGACGGTTCAGGGCCGAGGTTCACAAGCCCAAGACTCGCGTACCCAGCCCCCACAAGCCCGGAACCCGCGAACCCGTGAGCCCGATGCCCGCGCACCCGGCTTCCATGCCCCCGAGACGCACGAATCCAGGACCCGCGACCCCGAGGGGAGCGCCGGGGGAAACCCGGGAGGAGTCACCCCCATACTCACACACCCCCCGGCTCCCCCTCACTCGTCCCGGAGCCCTTCCGGCCGCAGCGTGCGGCGCAGGATCGGCCGGGCGGCCCGTGCCACCAGCGTCGCGGCCAGCACCCCGATCCCCGCCATGAGCACCGCCCCACCGGCGGCGACGGCGAACGCCCCCGGCACCTCGCGGTAGACGTCCCATATCGACGAGACGGCCACCCCCACCCCAGCGATGGCGGACACGACGCACACCGGCAGCGCCGCGATGAGCGCCTGCCGGGTGAGCACCCGGCCCAGCGCGGGACCGGGCACCCCCGAGGCGGCCAGGGCCGCGAACGAGTGCCGGTGGTCCAGCAGGTCCTCCGCCTGGTGCGCCACGAGGGCGGCGGCCGAGGTGACCAGCGCGACCAGCAGCGCGAGGTCCACGAGCAGATAGGCCACCGCCCAGGAGGAATCGAGATAGCCCCGGAGAAGGATAGGCCCCTGCTGGGCGCCCACCCCGGCGCCGAAGAACACGGTCAGCCCCACCACCGACAGCGCGCGGGCCCACCCCCGGGGGTCGGCCCCGACCATCCGGGCGGCCAGCAGGGTCTCCGCCGTCCCGGTCCGGTCACCGGCCCAGCGGGCGGCCACCCTGATCAGCCACGCGGCGCCGAGGACCAGGCCGAACAGCAGGAGCACCATGCCGACCACCATGGACAGCACCGCGACGTACGGCACGCGGAGGAAATCTCCCCTGTCGACGAACCCCGCGACGAGCAGCCCGGCACCCACCGTGACCAGCACCAGATCGAGCGCCCTGGGACCGGCCGGGGGCGTCCGCCGGACCACGCCCAGCGGGGAGGTCACCACGTGCCGCCCCGCCATCAGCCCGGACAGCGTCCCGGCGAGCGTCACCGCGGCGAGGATCGCCACGAGCTGCGCCGCTGGGACCAGGGGCACCGCGCCCCGCAGCGCTCCCGCCACCGCCAGGTTGACCACCAGGTACAGCGCGACGCCGCACACCCCGCCCAGCAGGGTCCGCCACCCGCTCTCGTACGCCCCGAGCAGGCGCACCTCGCGCGGTGTGGCCCCGGCCAGCCGGAGCGCGGCGAGCCGCCGTTCCCGGGTCGCGGTGGCCAGGCGGCTCACCTGGTGGACGAAGGCCATGGTGGGCACGACCAGCAGGGCCAGCGCCAGCGCGGTGAGCAGCCGCGCGTCCCGGCCGGAGAAGAAGCCCAGATACTCGATCCGCGTCTGGACGAGGAAGCCCTCGGGGTGAACCGAGACACCGAGCCCGAACGCCAGCAGGTTCGCCGCCACGCACAGCAGGAAGGTCGCGAGCGCCGCCCCCGCGGTCATGAGACGCCCCCGTACCCGCTCGCGCCGCGACCCGCCCCTGGCGAGCATCCGCATCACGGCGATCACACGATCACCCCCGCCGGTCTGCCGTCGCGCAGCGCGATCTCCCGGTCGGCGTAGGCGGCCACCCGGTTGTCGTGGGTGACGATCACCAGTGTGGTGCCGTCCGCGCGGGCCGTGCCGACGAGCTCGTCCATCACCCGCTCTCCGGCCAGCGAGTCGAGCGCGCCGGTCGGCTCGTCGGCGAAGACCACCCGGGGGCCGGTGACCAGCGCGCGGGCCACGGCGACCCGTTGCAGCTGGCCGCCGGACAGCTCGCCGGGCCGCCGGTCCGCGCATCCGGCCACGTCCAGCCTCTCCAGCCGGGACCGGGCGGCGAGCAGCGACTCCCGGCGCCCGTGCCGGTTGAACAGCAGCGGCAGCGCCACGTTCTCCTCGGCGGTCAGCTCGGGGACCAGCCTGCCCGACTGGAAGACGACACCGAAGCTCTGCCTGCGCAGCCTCGTGCGATCGGCGTCGCCGAGGGTGTCGACGCGCCGCCCGTCGAAGTGCACCTCCCCCGACTCGGGGCGGACGATCCCGGCCAGGCAGTGCAGGAGCGTCGACTTGCCGGAACCGCTCGGCCCGGTGATCGCGACGATCTCCCCGTCGCCGATCTCCGCGGACACGCCGTCCAGCGCGACGGTCCTGGCGAAGGTCTTGCGCAACGCACGTGCCTCAAGCATCCATCTCCTCCTTAAGATCCGTGAGCCGTTCCATCGCCGTCTCGATCCAGCGCAGGTCGGCGTCGAGGTGCTGGAGCGCGTAGTCGGCGGCGAGCACCTGCGCGGGGGACCCCGAGGCCCGCTCCGCGGTGAGCTCGCGCATCCGCGCCAGGTGGGCGGCGCGCTGCCTGACCAGGTAGCCGTCGGCGGCGCCACCGGCGACGATCGCCACGACCACGCGCGAGACGAGCGCGCTGGAGACGTGCGGCGCGGGTGTCTCCACCTGTTCCAGCCACCGGGCCAGCTCGGCCAGCCCCTCCCCGGTGATGGCGTACACCGTGCGCTCGGGGCCGCCCTCCCGCACGGTCTCCGCCACCTCGGCGAACCCGTCCCGCTGCAGGCGCTGCAACGTCGCGTAGACCTGTCCGTACGCGAGCGGCCTGGCACCCGGCAGGCGCTGGTCGTGCTCGCGTTTGAGCTCGTACCCGTGCTTGGGCCGCTCGGCGAGCAGCCCGAGCATGACGTGTCCGGTAGACATGATCGCGACTATACACTCAATGCATACATCGTATGAATAGCTGACACGGATCACCCGGCGCCGGGTGAGTCGCCCTGGCGCGTCCGTGGCACCGGACGACCTCGAAGCGAAGACGCCGGGCCGCGCCGGATGGCGACGTATGGTGTCGTACGGCGTCGGCGGGCGCGGCGTTGCCTTCGCGAGTCCGTGACACTACGGTTGACCTCGTGACTGCCGGGTCGGCCTTTGGCCAACAGCGAGTAGGGCACCCGGCCGAGGCGTGAGCCCCGGGCGGGCCAGAGGCCCCCCTTCTTTTCTCTCTTCCGCGCGTTCGGCGCGACTCCTTCCGTGGTCCCCACCTCGCGGTCTCCGCGTCCCAGGTGGCCACCACGTTCCGCGTGATCCCCACGCGCTCTCACGGTGCCGGTCGTCGTCGGCCGTCGCCGATCTCGCGCCATCCGCGAACCGGCCCCGGCGGTGAATCACCGGCCCGGCCGGTCGTCTAGCGCGCCCCCCTCATTGCCCGCACCACGGTCGCGGTCGCCCCGTGGTGATGTCGTGCCGCCCGCCGGGCGGTCCTTCGTCATGCCCGCGAACAGCTCGCGGGACCATCGAACCCGGAGAAGAAAACAGAGAATGCCGATCGAATTCAACCAGCAGATCATCGAGGAGTTCCGTGCCAACGGCGGGAAGGTCGGCGGCCCCTTCGAGGGCGCCCGGCTGCTCCTGCTGACCACCGTCGGAGCGCGATCCGGCGCCCGGCACACGACCCCGCTCGGCTACCTTCCCGACGGCGGCGGACGGATCCTGGTCATCGCCTCTGCCGGTGGCGCGCCGAACCACCCGGCCTGGTACCACAACCTGGTGGCCAACCCGCTCGTCACGGTCGAGGACGGCCTCTTCACCTACGAGGCGCGGGCCGTCGTCCTGGAGGGCGCCGAACGCGACCGCGTCTTCGCCCGCGCGGCCGAGGCCAACCCCGGCTGGGCCGACTACCAGGCGAAGACGACCCGCGTCATCCCCGTGGTCGCCCTGGCCGGGGGCGGGCCGCCGAAAGCGGGATCGGCGAGCGACACCCTCAAGCGAGTCCACGACATGTTCCGGCGGGAACTCTCACTGATCCGCGAGGAGGTCACCGAGTCGGGTACCGGGCTGGGCGCCCAGCTGCGGGTGAACTGCCTCACCCTCTGCCAGGGGCTGAACAACCACCACACCGGCGAGGACATCGCGATGTTCCCCTTCCTCGCCGACCGCTACCCCGAACTCGCCCCCACCCTGGAGCGCCTGAGCCGGGAACACGAGAAGATCGCGGCTCTCGTCGAGGAGCTGCGGGAGGTCATCTCCACCGAGGGCGCGGACCCCCCGCTGGTGCTCGCCGAGGTCGAACGGCTCACGGACGAGCTCGAAAGGCACCTCGACTACGAGGAGCGGCAGCTGATCCCGATCCTCGACATGTGACACCCCCGGCGCCCGCGTACCGGTGACGACCACCACCACCGGTACGCGGGCCGACGGGCCAGCGGGTCAGAGGGCCAGCGGGTCAGAGGGACAACGGGTCAACGGGTCAACGAGTCGGCAGAGCAGGTCAGCGGGCCAGCGGGGCAACAGGTCAGTGGGGCAACAGGTCAGCGAGTCGGCAGGTCAGCGGGGCAGTGGGTCAGCTGTCAGCGGGCCTGGCCCGCACGTGCATCCGCTCGCCCTGCAGCCCGAACAGGCTGAGGAACTCGACCGGCTCGGGACCCGCGGCGGCCCACCCGTGCGGGGTGCGGGTGTCGAACTCGGCCACCTCCCCCGGGCTGAGGACGAGGTCGTGCTCGCCCAGGAGCAGCCGCAACCGGCCCGACAGGATGTAGAGCCACTCGTAGCCCTCGTGGGTGCGCTGCTCCAGCGGCGCGTCCCCGTGCGGCCTGCCCGGCATTATCAGCTTGTAGGCGTGCAGGCCGCCGAGATGACGGGCGAGCGGCACGAAGGTCATGCCGTGCCGGGTGAAGGAACGCATGTGCACGCGGGGGTCACCGGTCTCCGGCGCGCCGACCAGCTCGTCCAGCTGCACGCCGTACGCCTTCGCCAGGGGCAGCAGGAGTTCCAGGGTCGGTTTGCGCTGCCCGGACTCCAGGCGCGAGAGGGTGCTGAGCGAGATCCCGGTCGTCTCGCTCAGCTGGGCCAGGGTGGTGCCGCGAGTGCGGCGCAGCGCCCGCAGCCTCGGACCCACGGCGGTCAGCACGCTCGCGATGGTGTCGTCTGCCATGCCTCCATTTGCCAACCCGGCAAGTAATTTTGTCAAATTCCGGGACCAGGGTGGACCATGGGCGATGAACGAATAAATCACACGTGAGCGGACGAATGGAACAAACAGTGACAACAACTCCCCCGGACTCCCCGGCCCCTTCGGCCCCCTCGGCCCCGGACTCCTCGGTCCCCCCGGCCCCCTCGGTTCCCTCAGACGGGGGACATGAGCACGGGCACGGCCACACGCGGGAGGCCACCCTCCCGGAGGAGGAGTTCTGGGACCTCCGCTACGGCGAGAGCGACCAGATCTGGAGCGGGAACCCCAACGTCATCCTGGTCCGCGAGGTCACCGGCATGGAGCCGGGCAGCGCCCTGGACCTGGGATGCGGCGAGGGAGCCGACGCGATCTGGCTCGCGCGGCGGGGGTGGCGCGTCACCGCCACCGACATCTCCGGCGTCGCCCTGGAGCGCGCCGCCCGGCACGCCGCGTCGGCTGACGTCGCCGACCGCGTCGACTGGCAGCGGCACGACCTGGGAGCCTCCTTCCCAGAGGGTCTCTTCGATCTCGTCTCCGCGCACTTCCTGCACTCCCCCGGCGACATGCCGCGCGAGAAGATCCTGCGGACCGCCGCCTCCGCGGTCGCGCCCGGCGGGACACTCCTCGTCGTCGGGCACGCCGGATTCCCCGCCTGGGAGCCCAATCCCCATCCCGACGTGCACCTCCCCACGCCGGAGGAGGTCCTGGAGGCCCTGCAACTCCCGGACGGGGAGTGGGAGGTGCAGCTCTGCGAGGAACACGACCGGATCCAGAACGACCCCGACGGAAAGCCCACCACCCGCAGGGACAACGTCCTTAGGGTCCGGCGCCTGCCCGGCTGAGCCCCCCGTGCGGGGTCCGCGCAGCGGGGGCCTCCAGCGGACCGGCGGCCCCCGCCAGCGCGACCGGCCGGCGCGGGCCGTCGGTGGCGCACGTCTTTCTGCCCCGCCGGATCAGGCTGTACGGGTCCCGCTGGATCAGGCTGTACGGGCTGCTGTGCATGGAGGTCCTGAACCAGCTGGACTTCGCCTACTCCGACCTCGAACCGGTCTTCGAGGAGTGCCTGCGGGACATCTGCCCCACACTCGGCCTGGAGTACGAGCCCCCGGCGCCCGCCTAGTTCCACGACCCCGTGACGGCGTCCGGAATTTCCCGGGAATCTCGCGCGAGGATGTCGAGGACGCGGCCGCGGCTCCGACCCCTCGGTGACCGGCCGAACCGAGACCGGCGAGTTCCGAGGAGACACGAGCATGGAACCCACGAGGACGAGCACCCTGAAGGTGCCCGGCGCGACCCTTCACCACGAGATCCGGGGTTCGGGCCCGACTCTGCTGCTGATCTGCGGCGGGGTCTACGACGCCGCCGGGTACGCGAGCCTGGCTCAACAGCTCGCCGACCGCTACACGGTGGTGACCTACGACCGGCGGGGTAACTCGCGCAGTCCCCTGGACGGGCCGCCGGAGTCGCAGAGCATCGAGACGCACGCCGACGACGCGCATCGCGTGCTGGTGGAGGTGGGGGTCACCGCCGACGATCCCGCGTACGTCTTCGGCAACAGCTCCGGGGCGATCATCGGCCTGGAGCTGGCGGCCCGCCATCCCGAGCAGGTGCGCGTCCTGGTCGCCCACGAGCCGCCGCTCTTCGAGCTGCTGCCCGACCGCGACCGCTGGCGCGACGTCGTCCGGGACGTGGAGGAGGCGTTCGCCAAGGAGGGGACCGGGGCCGCCATGGGGGCCCTGTCCGCCGCGTTCGCGGCGAGCGGCGACGAGCGCGCGGAAGGCGAGCAGGCAGGAGACGAGCAGGCGGAGGACGAGCGGGCGGGAAGTCGGCAGGGGGAAGGCGCGCGGGTGGGGGGTGCGCGGGCGACGGAGGGTGACCCGTCCGCCGATGGACCGGAGCGGATCCCCGGGGGCGCTCAGGCGCCACAGGGCGAACCCGACCCGGAGACGATGGAGATGCTGGCGCGGATCGAGAGGAACATGGAGTTCTTCATCGGCTACGAGGTGCCGCCGTTCTCCCGGTACACCCCCGACACCGTGGCGCTCGGGGCGTCCTCGGTGCGCGTCGTGGCCGCGGTGGGCGAGGAGTCGGAGGGCGAGCCGCCGTACCGGGCCGCCGCCGCCGTGGCCGGTCTGCTGGGCACGCGGCCCACGGCGTTCCCCGGCGACCACGGGGGCTTCGGCTCCGAGCCCGAGGCGTTCGCCGCCAGGCTCCACCAGGTGCTCTCGGCCACCTGAGCGCCGGGGTTCCTCAGGTGCTCCCGGCCTCCTGAGCGTCAGGCTTCGTCAGACACTCCCGGCCTCCTGAGCGTCAGGTTTCATCAGACGCTCTCGGCCACCTGAGCGCCGGGCTCCGCCAGGTGCTCTCGGCCGCCGGGCAGTCCCGCGCGGCGATCGCGGCGCCGTCCCCGCGCCCGGGTCGGCGGACCCCGGATGGCGAACTCCGAGGTGGCGGACCCCGGGTGGCGAACCCCGGGGTGGCGGACCCCTGGTCGGCGGCTACCGGGTCAGTCGGCCAGGGCGGCGCTTTCCCGCGTGTCCGGCAGGTCCAGGCTGTCACGGAGCCTGGTCGGCTTGAGGAAGAGCGCGGCGACGACGCCTACCGCGGCGATCCCGGCGGAGACCAGGAAGATGTGCCCGGTGGCGTCGCCGTACGCCGCGCGCACGACGGTCCTCGCGGCCTCGGGCAGCGCCTGGAGGTTGAGGGTGCTGCCCCCCGAGCCGGACGGCCGGATGCCCGCCTTCGCGAAGCCCTCGGCGATGCCGGTGGCCACCCTGTTGGCCAGGATCGCACCCAGGACCGAGACCCCGATCGTGCCACCCAGCGAACGGAAGAAGGTGATGGCGCCGCTGGCGGCACCCAGCTCCCGCAGCGGGACGACGTTCTGGATGACCAGCACCAGGTTCTGCATGGACATGCCGACACCGATGCCGACCAGCAGCATCGCGGCCGACACGAACACCAGCGAGGTCTCGTGGTCGATCACGGACAGGCCGAGGAATCCCACGGTGAGCACGACGGCGCCCGCCACGATGTACGGCTTGACCTTGCCGCTCCTCGACACGAGCGTCCCGGAGACCGTCGAGGAGAGCAGCACGCCGAGCATCAGCGGGATGGTCAGCAGCCCGGCCTCGGTGGGGCCGTACCCTCGGCCGATCTGGAAGTACTGGCCCAGGAAGACCGATCCGCCGAACATCGCCATGCCGACCGCGAGGCTGGCCAGGATGGCCAGGGCGGGGTCACGCCTGCGGACGATGTGCAGCGGCACGACCGGCTCCTTGACCCGCGACTCCACCAGCACGGCGGCGGCGAGGATGACGATCCCGCCACCGACCATGGCCCCGGTCTGCCAGGAGATCCAGTCGAAGGAGTTGCCGACGAAGGTGATCCAGATGAGCAGGACGCTCACCCCCGCGGCGATCAGCGTGGCGCCCGCGTAGTCGACCTTGGCGTCCGGCCGCCGGACCGTGACCACGTGGAGCGTCTTGTGCAGCAGGACGAAGGCGATCATCGTGAACGGCACGGCGATGAAGAAGCACCAGCGCCAGCCCAGCCACGAGGTGTCGGCGATCAGGCCGCCGAGGAGCGGGCCCGCCACGGTGGCCACGGCCATCACGGCGCCGAGGTAGCCGTTGTAGCGTCCGCGTTCCTTGGGGCTGATCATCGCGGCGATGATGACCTGGACCAGGACCTGCAGGGCGCCCATGCCGAGGCCCTGGATGGCGCGGAAGGCGATGAGCTGGCCGGTGTTCTGCGCGAACCCGCAGGCCAGCGAGCTCACCATGAAGATGACGATGGAGATCTGGATGAGCAGTTTCTTGCTGAACAGGTCGGCGAGCTTGCCCCAGACCGGGGTGGACGCGGTCGCGGCGAGCAGCGACGCGGTGACCACCCACGTGTACTGGGACTGGGTGCCGTCGAGCGCGCCGATGATCTGCGGCAGCGCCACCGACACGATCGTGGCGCTGATCATCGCCACGAACAGGGCGAGGAGCAGACCGCTCAGCGCTTCGAGGATCTCGCGATGGGTCATCGGTTCCGCGCCGGGTGGCGCGACCGCTTGCGTGCTCACGCACGACCTCCGATACAGATAATTAGGACAGACCGTGACAAGATACATGCCCACTGAGAAAGTTTGCGCACTGGGCACACTTATCCGGACAGTAGGCTGTTCACGTCATGGAGATCACAGCGGGATTGCGCGAGCGCAAGAAGGCCGAGACGCGGCTGGCGGTCCACGAGGCCGCCCTGCGGCTCACCGTCGAGCACGGCCTGGAGCACGTCACCGTCGAGGCCATCGCCGACGCCGCCAACATCTCCCGGCGGACCTTCTCCAACTACTTCGCCAGCAAGGAGGACGCCCTCCTCTACGGCGACGAGCAGCGCATCCGCCTCCTGGTCGAGCGGATTCGCACCCGCCCCGCCGGGGAACCGGCCTGGCGGGCGCTGCACGCGTCCGCCCACGACGTCTACTGCCAGCTGGGCGGGCCGGACAGGCAGTGGGTGATCCGCGCCAGGCTCGCCAAGCGGCACCCCTCGCTCCTGGCCAGGCAGCTGGCCAACCACACCAACTTCGAACGCGAGCTCGCCCAGGTCATCACCGAACGCGACGGCGGCTCCGGCCCGCGCCCCCAGGTGATGGCCGCGGCCTTCCTGGTCGCGCTGCGCATCGCCACGCACCTGTGGACCGACGAGCACGAGACCCGCCCGCTGGACGAGATCATGGACGACGTCCTCGACGAGATGGCCCGGCCCTTCGACGAACGGCCTCTCGACGGCGAGCGGCCTCTCGATGACGATCGACCCTCTGACGGCGAACGGCCCTCCGACGGCGAACGGCCCGCGCGGCAGGACGCCTGACGCGACGGTCCCCCTGCCGGGACCGGCCGTCCACCGGACCCGCCTTCCGAGGCCGTACAGCTCCCGGACCCTCCCAGACCCGGCTTCCGAGACCGTACGTCTCCCGGACCTCGGTGGGACGAGGTCACGCGAAGATCGCCTGGGCGAGGGCGAGGCCGAGGAACACCGCCCCTAGCCCCGCGACGACCGAGGCGACGACGTTGGCCACCGCGAAGAGGATCGCGCCGGTCTCGGCCAGCCGCAGCGTCTCGTAGGAGAACGTCGAGTACGTGGTCAGCGCCCCGCAGAACCCGGTGCCGAGCAGCAGCCGCACGTCGGTGCCCACCGCGCCGGACAGCGCCGCCCCGGTCAGCAGACCCAGGATCAGCGATCCGATCACGTTGACGGTGAAGGTCCCCCAGGGGAAGACCGTGTCGTGGCGGGCCTGCACGGCCCGGTCGGTCAGATAGCGCAGCGGAGCCCCGACGGCGCCGCCGAGCAGCACCGGAAGCCAGTCCCGCGGCCCGCTCACGTCGCCCGCCCGCCCCGGTGGCGGACGACCTCGACCTCGTCCAGGACGGCGAGCCCCTCGCCGAGGATGTCGTCCAGCTGCGGCAGGAAGGCGCGGATCCGTTCCTCGGTGTCGACGATCGTGATCGCCACCGGCAGGTCGTCGGCCATCGAGAGCAGCCGGGTGGTGTGCACGATCGAGGTCGTGCCGAAACCTTCGAGGCCGTGGAAGACCGACGCCCCGGCCAGCCCTGCGGCGTGGGCACGGTGCACGATCTCGGTGTACAGGGGCCGGTGGTGCCAGGTGTCGGTGTCGTCGACGAAGATCGTCAACCGCAGCGCCCGTCCGGCTGGAATCATCGCGCTCCCCTCCTCGCCCTCGTCACTCTTGTCGCCTTCGCCGCCGCTCTCGCCGTTCTCTTCAGGAGCCGGCGGGTGGTCCACGTGCCGGCCGTCACCGCGGCCAGCGCCGCCAGGACCGTCGCCGCCAGATAGCAGAGCGCGAGCCCGGTCCGGCCGGCGGAGACCAGGCGCTCGATGTCCAGGCAGTAGGTGGAGAAGGTGGTGAAACCCCCCAGCACGCCGGTGGCCAGGAACGGCCGCGCCCAGGCCGGCGCGGTCCGCACCTCGGTGATCATGACCAGGAGAACACCGATGAGCAGGCAGCCGGTCACGTTGACCGCCAGCGTGGTCCACGGGAAGGAGCCGGTCGCGGTCGGCCACAGCAGGGCGGCGCCGTAGCGGGCCCCCGTGCCGATCGCGCCACCGGCGGCGACCACCGCCAGGACACCGTGACGGGAGCGACGCGACCCATGGCGCCCGCGCACACCGGGAGGACCGGTACCGGTACCGGAATCGGGAACGGCATCGGGATCGGGATCGGGATCGGGATCGGGATCGGGATCGGGATCGGGATCGGGATCGGTGCCAGGGTCGGTGCCGGAATTGGTGCCGGAATTGGTGCCGGAATTGGTGCCGGGATCGGTACCGGGGTTGACGTCGGGGTCGGTGCCGGGATCGGTGCCGGGGTTGACGTCGGGGTCGGTGCTGGAATTGGTGCCGGGGTTGACGTCAGGGTCGATGGGCTCGGTCGCCACCGTGAACCTCGCCTGGTCGGACACATGCCTCTCCCTACGCGTGGTGAAGGCCCGGCACGGCTGCGCGGGCACGACCTGTCACGGGTAGGGACCGTTGGCGGCAGCGGGTGCCGCGGTTGGGCGCGGCGGGCCCCACCGCCGCGGGACCCCGGCGTCGGCGGGATCCGTGCCTCCCAGCCTAGCGGGGCCGTCTCGCGATCACCCTCCGGCACCCGCGCCCTCGGGCGCGCCGGGCTTCCTCGACGAGGGGTATGACCGCTCCCCCGCACCGGCACACCTGGATCGGCGAACCCCCGTCGTGCGATGCCGCGCTTTTTACCTCCGGATGGCGCGTCCCTCCGGAAATAAAAAGCGCGGAGGCCGTGACGCCCCGGTCCCACCGGCTCGTCCCGTGCCCTGCCGGGCGCGCGACGAGGCCGATCGTGTCCGAGGTCAGCCGTCCGTCCCGGCTTCGGCGGTCACCCGGTTGCCGGTGTCGAGGGAGCGGACGTGGACGCGCCGGCCGACGGGCTCGCCGTCGCCGAGCAGGGCGACCGTCTCCTCGTCACCCTCGGCGGTCGTCGCCAGGAAGCGGCGGCCGTCGGCCTCCAGCCGCCCGACCACGATGCCGAAGCGGGTGCCGGCCCGCCGGTGCCTGACGGTGTAGGTCTCGATCGTGCCCCACCCGTCGGCCCGGACGGCCTGCGGGACGGCGGGCCAGGCGTCGATCTCGGCCTGCAGCGCGGCGCTGCGGTCCTGGCGCCACCCGGCGGGGGTGGTCGAGTAGACACCGGCCGAGTACTTGCTCAGCATCCCGCCGTTGGCCCCCACCATGCCGTACGAGCCGGGCCTGGCCCGGAGCCGCTGGACGATCTCGGCTATCGCGTGCGTCGAGTAGTTGTTGCCCGCCCCGCCGAAGAAGGGCAGGCCGCCGGTGACCGTCAGCCCGCGCGGGTCGTCGGCGGCGAGGCCGAGGCCGTCGCAGATGTTGGAGACGGCGATCGGGAAGCAGCTGTAGAGGTCGATGGCGTGCAGGTCCGCCACCCCGATGCCGGCCAGGTCCAGGGCGTGCCCGGCGGCCATGACGGAGGCCGGCCCCACGCCGAGGTCGGCCCGGTCCAGCAGGTCGCGCTCGCGCAGGTCGGCGTGGCCGTGCAGGAAGACCCACTTCTCCACGGGAACGCCGAGACGCCTCGCCTCGGCCACGGACATCAGCAGGACGGCCGCCCCCTGGTTGACCTTCTCGCGGGCGACGAGGTAGCGGGTGTAGGGCTCGGCGATGAACCGGTTGCCCTCGGCCGGGGTGACCAGCTCCGCGGGGCCGCGCTCGACGGGGGCGGCGGCGTGCGGGTTGGCGGCGGCGACCCTGGTGAAGGGGGCGAACAGCGCCCCCATCCCGGCCGCGTACTCCTGCCTCGTCTGCCCGAGGCGGGCCCGGCGCGCGTTGTCGAACAGGGCGTACTGGCTCGGCGCGCCCGCCAGCCCGTGCGCGGTCAGGAACCGGGAGACCAGGCCTTCGAGGCCGTAACCCCGGTCCTCCAGGTCGCCTTCGGCCGTCTCGGTGAAATCGGGCCTGTCCTCGGCCCCGGCCAGGTGCAGCACCGTCGAGATGGCCTCGGAGCCGACAACGAGGGCCACCCGCGAGGATCCCGCCGCGATCGTCGCGGCGAGCTCGTTGACCAGGTGCTGGGGAGCCTGCCCGCCCGCCACCTCCAGGATCGCCCGGCCGGGGTTCGCCCCCACCCGGCCCGCGACGGAGCGCGGGTAGTTGGTGGAGCGGCCCAGCGGCGCGGGGACGCCGGGCGCGGAGATGTCGAACTGGCGCACCCCCGCCACGGTGTCGACGGCGGCGGCGACCGCCGCGCCGTCCGCGCCGGTGTCGGCGACGGCCTCGCGGACCGCGGCCGCCGCGAGCTCGACGGGCGACAGCCGCCGGTAGCCGGGCTCGCCGATCCGCTCGGACGACTGGCCGACGCCCACGAGCACCGGTGTGCGGGGGTCCAGGCCCATGAGGGTCATCTTCACGCTCCAGCGGGTCCGGGGACGGGGTCCGTCACCACCCCAGGCGGATGATCGCCCCGGCCACCCGCGAAAGACGATATGGACAGGTGCGATTTACAGGCGAATATCGTCCTTAAACGGTATTGATCGTACTGCCGCGCTCCGAAACCGGGCCACCGTCCGGCGCTCGCGGGTGAAGGAGGTCCGGGCGGTCAGCGGGTGCCGGAGATCCGAATGGTCGGCGGCGGATTCGCCGAAGGCCCGCGACGCTCACCGCCAGGGACCTCCCCGTTCCGGGTCGAGCTGCCTGACCATGATCCGGCAGATCTCCGGACGGAGTTCGCGCTCACCGCCGGGGTGGTAGACGACCTCCGTCGTGGCCACCTGGCCGTGGGGCCACTCGGTGTAGCCCAGGCGGGCGTACAGCCGCTGGGCGTCGCGGTTGTCCAGGCCCACGCCGAGGGCGACCTGTTTGTGGCCCAGATCCCAGAGCCGGTGCTCGGCGGCCCTCAGGAGCTCGGTGCCGATCCCCTCGTTGCGCCGTCCGGCGACGACCTCCAGGTGGGTGAGCAACGCGACGTGCGGCAGGTGGGCGCGCAGCTCCGCCTCCTCGGCGGCGGCCAGCCAGACGTAGACGTCCCCCACCGCCACGTCACCCGCCCCACCATCTGTGACACCCTCCTGCCAGGCGACGAGGAGCAGACCGTGGCCGCTGTCCTGCAGGGCCAGCCGGTCGCTGAAGTACTCCTCCTGGCCGAGTGACCGGACCATGGCGGGAAGATCCCCGCCGGTGGCCTGGCGTATGTCGGCTGTCCCCACGAACAACACATTCCCGGCTAAATGTCCGGAAAATCAAGAGTTCATTTCCATCCGGCATATCCGTGCAGGGGCTTCTCGCCATTCCTGACCAACCATTTCATCGCGGCCACGGCGTCGGTCTCGAGCACGGGGAGCCGGTGCAGGTGCTCCGCCCACCGGTGGCGGTCCTCGGTCCACGCCCTGACGTAGTCGACGCAGAACCTGGCCTCGATCCGGCTGAGGCGGCCGAGGGCGGCGAGCAGCGAGGCCTCCATGGCCTTGCGGTCCGGCTTCGAGCCCGGGGGGAGGCGCCGGACCCGCCCCAGCACGTTCTCGATGAACTCCTTCCTCGCGAGCAGGAAGCGGCTCCAGTGCCGCACGTCGGCCGCGCCCCGCCAGCCCGCGCCCGTCTGCTCGTCGAGGAGCCAGTAGACGCCTTCGGCGAGCACGTCGCCGAGTTCCTGGTCCCGGGCGCGGGCGGGCCGGTCGAAGGGGTCGTACGGCCGCTGCCGCACCATTCCCGTCAGCGCGAGCCGGCGCAGCGACGTGTCGCCCAGCAGGTAGAACCAGTCCTCGTTGTAGATGTTCGGGAAGAAGGAGGGGAAACGCGTCGTCTCGACCGCGAGGGCACCGCCGCCCACGAACGAGTCCTGGTGCCCCTCGGTCTCCCTGTTCGCGTGACAGACCACCGAGTTGTCGGGGTAGCCGCCGATGTGCATGCCCACCACGTCGTAGGTGTCCAGCAGCGCGGCGGCCCGCGCGACCTCCTCGTGTCCCCCGACCTCGATGTCGTCGTCCAGGAAGACGACGCGTTTCCAGCCCATCAGGCGGGCGAGGAGGAGCCCCGTGTTCCGCTTCGCGCCGAGATCGGTCGGCCGCTCGAACAGCGTGCCCCTGAGCAGGGCCGTCGTCTTGAGGTCGGGCAGGTTCAGCCGGTCCACGTCGTCGATGTCGATCGCGACGAACTCCACGCCGGTCGGCATGATGGTGGACGCGAGCCGCGCGCTGCTCCACCTGCGACTGTGCAGGGAGACCAGCGGGCAGCGCAGCGCGCCCGCCAGGCGGGTCGCGTGCTCCAGCCAGCGGGGGTGCCGGATCGTGGGGACCACGATGGCGTCGACCGTGCCGGGCGTTCCGGGAGCTCGCGCCGACCCGGGCACGGCCTCGGGCGCGCTCTCGCGCATGTCGACCAGGTGCCGGTGGGAGCCGTGGTGGTGCTCCGTCGCGACCCGTCTCGTCTCAGTCTCCATCTGCGGGCTTCGTCCACTCGTGCAGCCTGACCGTGTCGAGGTTCCAGTCCGGGGTGACGACGACCTGGCCCTGGATCCTGACCCGGGTGAGGACGCTGTACGACTTCGCGTCGCCGAAACGCGTCCGCAGGAACATGGCGTTCCTGTCGCGGAACCGCTCGTCGGTCAGGGCCCGGACCGCTCCGTACACACCCCGGGCGTACATCCCGTTGCAGATGGTCAGCGTGCGCCGGACGTTGTCGGGATTGACCCCGCGATAGAAGAACGCGACATCTTCCAGGAGCTGCACCCCCTCGTCCGACTTCCGGGTGAGGGGGTGGTGCCTGCGCGTGTCGCCGCCCTCGTCGACCTCGAAGTAAGGCCCCTTCTCGCCCTCCCAGTCGGGCACCTGCCGGACCGGCAACTTGATTCTCGCGAGCATGGACGCGGTGACCTTGTTCCAGTCGACACCGCCCAGCAGCACCAGGTGGGTGGTGAGGTCGTCCGACTTCAGGTCCTCGGTCACCCGGATGGTCACCAGGCTCTGGGGGTTCGCGGCCCGGAGATGCCCGTGCAGCTCGAACAGCGAGTCCAGGTCCGAGTACTTGTAGAGCTCGATGTAGTCGGCGCTGGCGGGATTCGCGTACGGGATCCTGGCCCGGTCCTCCTCGGGGACCTGCGAGCAGATGATCGTGATCGGCCGGCCGTCCGCGAAGTGCCAGGGGCCCTCGCGGAAGGGGTCCGCCTGGGCGGCCTTCTCCCCGCTGAGCGTGACGGCGATCTGCGACCGCAGCGCCGCGTTGCGCAGGCGTGTCAGCTCCTCCAGGAGCCTGGTCCGCTGGTCGAGCTCCTCCGGGGTCAGGTCGGGCAGCGGCAGCAGGCGGGCCGTCCCCTCCTCGACCGACCGTCTCGTCGCGAAGAACGCCGCGTATCCCTCGATCCTGGACAGGGGCGGGATCCTGGGGGTGTGCACGGACTCCCACGACGAGATCAGCGGGGCACTGACCCCGAGGGCCTCGCGGAGTTGGGACTGGGTGATCCGCCTGTCAGGCCACCGGTTGTCACGGAGTTCGCGTAACCGGCGCGCCAGCGCGACCGACGCGGAGTTTTCGCCCCTCATCTCAGCCTCATTCATCTGAACTTCAGTCACCCCACTAAACACCAATCCGGGCGCGGGGTCGATGAAGAATCCGCAGCTGAGGCGTTACAAAGCAGTCCGACATGCGAAGACGCGTGCACGAGAAGACGTCATTGTAGTCAGTTTCCTGTGGCCTTCGGGGCAGCGTCGAGAAGTTCAGCGTGGGAATTATCCAAATAGCGAACTTCCGTTAATTAGCTGAAGTTAACTGAAGTCGATTAAGGAGGCGGCCATGCCAGGTGATTGAGCCGGCCCACGACGCGGCGGCGAGTGGCACCCCGGCAGGAAAGCACGCGCACACCTCTCGGCGAACCCGATCGCCGGTTCACCGGGGAGGTGTCCGCACGGCAAGGCATCCGACCGAGCATGTCCTTATCGCAGGGAACCCCCATGACACATCTCACCGCGGCAATACCGGCTCCCGTCGACAGCGGGAATCTGACACTTCTCATCCTCGCGACCACGATCACACTGGTGTTCGCGGCGATTCGCTGGATGTCCCGGCGGACGCACGTCCTTCTCGTGATCAGCGGCACGGGCGTCCTGCTCGTGATCCTCGCCATCCTGGTCACGGCCTACCTGGCCGCCCTGACGATGTTCTGAGGTGGCGAGGATCCACCCGGCCACCCCGTGCGGCCACACGGGCCCGGCCGGCCGGAGCGCGGATCTCACGTTCCCCGGCCCGGTCCGGGAGTGTCGCCGACGGGGTGGAACCGGATGTCGTGGCCCTCGGCGTCCGGGGCCGCGAAGCGCAGCAGGCGGGCGCCCTCCTCGGTCACGGCGGCCTCGTCCCGCCCCGGCAGGGGTTCGAAGAGCCGCACGACCAGCGTCGCCGTGCCCCTGTCCCGCCTGACGCTCCAGAGACCGTGGACGAAACCGTCGACGGTCACCGCCGCCTCGACGACGACGTGCCCGCGCCGGTCGTCGGACACCACGCGGGTCCGGTCGGCGTGGGCGAGCACCACGTTGTCGAGCGCGGCCAGGAAGCGGACGGGAGCCGGGACGCCGGGGTCCGGACGCGGCGCCTCGGGGAGGTCGAACAGCTCCTGCCCGTGCTCGTTCCCGAACACGCGCAACCGGGGCCTGAGCGATTCGACCACCTCCCCCAGCCGGGTCATGCCGCTCCACGCCTGGATGTCCCTGACCGTGGCCGGGCCGAAGGCGGCGAGGTATCGCACGACCAGTTCCCGCGCCGAGGGCTCGGCGGCGAGCGGCCGGCCGAGCCAGTGCTCGGCGAGCGCGAAGGGGGTCGCGCCTCGCCGTCCCCAGGTCCCGTCGGGGGGCGGGTGCACCACCGGCAACAGGCCCTGCGCCGACCTGGCCAGCGCGACGGGGTCGCGTCCCGGCCATCGCCCGGCCAGTGCCCTGCCGAGTTCGGGCCTGGTCAGCGTGCCCTCGCCGAGGATCTCCCGCGCGGCGGCGGCGAGCTCCCCGAGGTCCAGCCCGGCGGTGAACCTGCCGAACCCGCCCTTCTGCCAGCGGTTCAGCATCGGCTGCAGCAACGGCCTGAGCCACAGGTAGTCCTCGGCGGCGACCAGGTGCTGGGTTCCCCGGAACAGCGTCGCGCGCACCACCTCCCGCCGGTGCAGCAACCGGGTCAGATCGTCGATCCCGAAGGCGCCGATCCGGTTCCACAGCCCGACGTACGGCGGGTCGGGATCCTGGGCCTGCAGGCCGACGAGGCGCTCGATCACGGTGAGCGCGGGCAGGTCCGCCCGGCGCAGCAGCAGTTGCCGCTCCAGGGTCGCCCGGTTGAGGTCTCGCCGGGTGAGGGTTTCCACCGTGTCCTTTCCCTTCCCTGCTGCTTCAGTCGGTTGTACGGGGCTGGCGATACCGGTCCGTCCGTCCGTCTGGTGCCACCGGACGGACGGACCGGTATCGCCGTCAAGCGGACGGACCCGTGGCACCATCGGTCGGACCGGTATCACCGTCAGGCGGACGGCCCGGTGGCACCGCCGGGCGGGCGGCCCGTGCCGATGTCAGGCGGGCCGGGCCGGTGCCGCGGTCAGGCGCCGAAGGCGGCGGCGTTCTCCCGGACCCACTCCGCGAAGGTCCTGGCCGGTTTTCCGGTGACCTTCTCCACGGTGGGGAGCACGGTGTAGCCCGCCTCGGGCGGGTTGGTCCGCATGGTCAGGAAAAACTCGACGTCCTCGTCGGAGTAGCCGCTCCCGCGCCACTCCGCGACGATCTCGTCCCTGGTGAGTTCGACGTAGCGCACCTCGCGGCCCAGGACGGTGCCGATCACGCGTACCTTCTCCGGCGGGGTGAGCGCCTGCGGCCCGGTCAGCCAGTACTCCTGGCCGGCGTGACCGTCGGTGGTCAGCGCGGTCGCGGCGACCGCGGCGATGTCCGCCTCGTGGATCATGGCGCTCCTGGCACCGGCGAACCCCTCGCGGACGACGCCCTCGTCCCGCACGGACTCCGCCCACTCCAGGGCGTTGGACATGAACTCAACCGGCGCCAGGTGGGTCCACTCCAGGCCACCGGCCTCGACGGCCTCCTCCAGCGCGCTCTTCGTCACGTCCCCCTTGAGCACCGTCACCTTGCGTACGCCGGCCTTTCTCGCCAGGTCCACGATCTCCGCTCCGTTGGTCAGCGGCGCGAAGTCGTCCCCGCTGAAGCCGATCAGGTGCGCGGCGCCGACGCCGGAGAAGGCCGCGGGCAGGGTCGCGGGGTCGGCCAGGTTGCCCGCCACCACCTCGGCGCCCGCGGGGAGGTTCGCCCTCGCCGGGTTCCGGGTGAGGGCGCGGACCCGGTGCCCCTCGGCCAGCAGTTGCTCGACGAGGGGGCGGCCGACGTTGCCGGTGGCACCGGTTACGAGAACGGTCATCGGATTTTCTGTGGTCATGGCGCAGACGTTAGGAGCATTCGCGGTCAGCTCCTGTCCGCGATAGCTGGAAAAATCGTCTCATGTTGGAGACTTCGGCTCGGTTGCTCCGCCTGCTCGCCCTGCTGCAGGCCCATCGGGACTGGTCGGGCGCGGAGCTGGCCGGGCGGCTGGAGGTGAGCCCGCGGACCGTGCGCCGCGACGTCGACAAGCTGCGGCTCTTGGGGTATCCGATCAACGCGACCGGTGGCGTCGGCGGCGGCTACCAGCTGGCCGCGGGCGCCTCGCTGCCCCCGCTGCTGCTCGACGACGAGGAGGCGGTCGCGGTGGCGGTCGGGCTGCGGACGGCGACCGCGGGCGCGGTCACCGGCATCGCCGAGACCTCCGTGCGAGCGCTGGCCAAGCTGGACCAGGTGCTGCCCTCGCGGCTGCGCCACCAGGTCGGCACGCTGAGCTCGGCCGTGGTGACCGTGCCGGTGTCCGGTCCCACCGTCGATCCCTCGACGCTGACCGCGATCGCCTCGGCGGTGCGCGACCACCGGCGGCTGCGGTTCGACTACGTCTCCCACGACGGCTCGGAGAGCGTACGGGACGTGGAGCCCTACCGCCTGGTCAGCGTCGGGCGGCGCTGGTACCTCTTCGCCTGGGACACCGAGAGGTCGGACTGGCGCAGGTTCCGCGCCGACAGGGTGTCCCCGCGCGTCCCCACCGGGCCCCGGTTCGTCCCCCGGCCGCTTCCCTCCGACGACCTGGCCGGATACTTCGCCCTGGGCATGACCACGGACCGGCACCGCTACCGGGCGGTGCTCACCATGCACGGCTCGGCCGGGGCGGTCGCCGACGAGGTTCCCTCCACCCTCGGAGTGGTGGAACCCGTGGACGACGACACCTGCCTCCTGCGCATCGGCTCCGACAGCCTCGACCACCTCGCGGTCTGGGTGGCCGCGTTCGGCTTCGAGTTCGAGGTCCACGAGCCGCCCGAGCTGGTGGAACACCTGCGGACGCTGAGTGCCCGCCTGCATCGGGCCGCCTGGCGCGACTCCCCCGGGGCGGCGCCGTCGGGGACGTTCCAGGAGGAACCAGGCCCCTCCTGAGTGCCGCCGGACCGGCGGCCGGTCCCGGCGTTCCTGACATCCCGGTTCTGGCATTCCTAACATCCCGGTCCCGGCGTTCCGCACATCCCAGTCCCGGCGTTCCTCGTATCCCGGTCCCGGCGTTCCTCACACCCGGGAAGACTCGCGGTGCGAGCCCGCACCGCGGCGTCCGCGCGACTACTATTTGTAAACTTTCCTATTGACAAGCCTCCTGCCCGCGTGTTTGATCCGAGTTAATTTAAAGGGTGAAGTTACCGGAGGGGCTCCCGGGCCGCCGGAGTGGATCCCGGATCCGTCACCTCGCCGTACGAGCCGACGATGCCCGGCGCCAGGGCGCGCGCACCTCGGCACAGGAAGAGAACCCCACAGAGAAGAGCCACCGTGACCCCGCAGCACCCCCCACCGCCGCCTCCGGGCGCGGTCGCCGCGCCGGCCCCAGGCACCGCCGGTCCCGCCGAGGCCCCGGCCCGGCGGGCCCGCACCTCACCCGCGTCACGGCAGGACTCCAGGAGGACCGGATGAGGCACATCCTCATGGCGCTCGCCATGGTCGCGGCGTTCCTGGTCGTGCTGCCCGGCGCGGCGCAGGCCGCCCCGCCGGCCGGGCTCACCACCGTGATCAGCCGCAACAGCGGCAAGTGCGTGGACGCCCGCGCCGCCGCGACCGCCAACGGCACCGTCGTCCAGCAGTACGCGTGCAACGGCTCGACCGCCCAGCTCTGGCAGTTCCAGCCGACCAGCGGCGGGTACTACCGGGTCAACAACGGCAACAACGCCGCCCAGGCGTGGGACGTCACGAACGTCTCCACCGCCGACGGCGCCCCTATCCAGCTCTGGTCGTACTCTGGCGGCAACAACCAGCAGTGGCAGGCCGTGGAGGAACCCGGCGGCTTCTACCACTTCGTCAACCGGCACAGCGGCAAGTGTCTCGACGTGCCGGGCGCCTCGATCGGGGACAGCGTGCAGTTCCAGCAGTACACGTGCAACGGCACGACCGCCCAGTCCTTCAGCCTGGGCAGCCCGCCGCCGACCGGGAACAACCCCGACCTCGGCCCGAACGTGAGCGTCTTCGACCCGTCGACGCCCACCGCGACCATCCAGGCCAGGCTCAACTCGGTCTTCGGCCAGCAGCAGACCAACCAGTTCGGCGGCAACCGCTTCGCCCTGCTGTTCAAGCCGGGCTCGTACTCGGTGGACGCCAACATCGGCTTCTACACGCAGATCGCCGGTCTCGGCCTGTCCCCCGACAACGTCACCATCAACGGCGGCGTGCACGCCGAGGCCGACTGGTTCCAGGGCAACGCGACCCACAACTTCTGGCGCGGCGCCGAGAACCTGTCGGTCAACCCGCCGTCGGGCACCGACCGCTGGGCGGTCTCGCAGGCCGCCTCGTACCGGCGGATGCACCTGCGCGGCAACCTGCAGCTCGACGACGGCGGCTGGTCGAGCGGCGGCTTCATCGCCGACTCGAAGATCGACGGCCAGGTCAGGTCGGGCTCGCAGCAGCAGTGGCTGTCGCGCAACGCCGAGTGGGGAAGCTGGACCGGTTCCAACTGGAACATGGTGTTCGTGGGCGTCAACAACCCGCCCGCGGGCAACTTCCCGAACCCGCCGTACACCAGGGTGGCGACCACGCCGGTCGTGCGGGAGAAGCCGTTCCTGTACGTCGACCAGGCCGGCGCCTACCAGGTGTTCGTCCCCGCGCTGCGGACCAACTCCGTCGGCACCACGTGGACCGGCGGCAACCCGGCGGGCACCTCGATCCCGATCAGCCAGTTCTTCATAGTCAAGCCCGGCCACACCGCGGCGGACATCAACGCGGCGCTCGCGCAGGGGCTGAACCTGCTGTTCACCCCGGCCGTCTACCACCTCAACGACACGATCAGGGTGACCCGCGCCAACACCGTCGTGCTCGGCCTGGGCCTGGCCACGCTCATCCCCGACAACGGCGTGACCGCGATGACCGTCGCCGACGTGGACGGCGTCAAGGTGGCCGGGGTGCTGTTCGACGCGGGCACGACCAACTCGGCCATGCTGATGCAGGTCGGCCCCACGGGATCGTCGGCGAGCCACGCCGCCAACCCGACGTCGCTGCACGACGTGTACTTCCGGGTCGGCGGCGCGGCCGTCGGCAAGGCCACCCAGAGCCTGGTCGTCAACAGCGACAACGTGATCGGCGACCACCTGTGGATCTGGCGCGGCGACCACGGCAGCGGCATCGGCTGGAACAGCAACACCGCCGCCAACGGGCTCACCGTCAACGGTGACGACGTCACGATGTACGGCCTGTTCGTCGAGCACTACCAGCAGCACCAGACCGTCTGGAACGGCAACGGCGGCCGGACGTACTTCTACCAGAACGAGATGCCCTACGACCCGCCCAACCAGGCCGCCTGGATGAACGGGAGCACGCAGGGCTACACCGCGTACAAGGTGGCCAACACGGTCACCACGCACGAGGCGTGGGGCCTGGGCAGCTACTGCTACTTCAACGTCAATCCGGGGGTCGTGGCGGCCCGCGCGTTCGAGGCGCCGAACACGCCCGGCGTCCGTTTCCACAACATGGTGACGGTCTCGCTCGGCGGCGTCGGCACGATCCGCAACATCATCAACACGACGGGCGGCCCGTCCAACTCCAGCACCAACGTGGCCAACCTGGTCAACTACCCCTGACCGGACCTCCCGCCGCGTTCCGGGACCGCTCCGAGGCCACCGCCTCGGGGTCCCGGGGCGCGGCGTCCGGCCCACGCGCCCCCGCCGGTTACCCCGCGTCGTGAAATGTCACGAGGCGTCACGGACCGCCGCGAGGTGCGCGAGGCACAGGTCCGGCTCGGCGAACGGTTCGAGCCGGTGAGCGTCTTACGCGTGAAGCACGGAACGTGTGACACACGGAACGTGTGACACACGGAACGGAGGACGTCTCACACGTGACGCGCGGAGCGGGGAGACGAGGTGAACGTCCCGATCCATATCGCCCTGGCCGTCCCCTTCCTCTCTCCTCACCTTCGCGGAGAGGTGCGAAACGGGGTGGATACGACGAACGAGCCCCTCCCCGGGAGGGGAGGGGCTCGTTGACGGTCAACGATTACGGCGCGCCGGGGCCGTAGTAGCCGCCCAGCTTGTCGCGGTAGTCGGGCTCCTTGTAGGTCGCCTCGTCGAACTCCGGCGCATCCTTGATCTCCTGCTTGGTGCGCGAGACGTACACCTTGCGCTCCTGCGGGTCGATCTGGTGCACGGTGCCGGCCGGAAGCACGACCTTCTTGCCGAAAATCCAGAAACCGGTGTCGACGACGATGTAGCTGTCACCCACCGCGTTGCTCTCCTCGTCCACCGAACCGATCTTGCCGTCGGTGGCCTCCACGTCGAACCCCACGAGGTCCAGCGCCTGCTCGCCACTGTAGGCCTCGGGGCGGTAGCTCCACACGTTCTCCGTCATGGCGTTTCTCCTCGTCAGTGAAGGTAGGACACCCGCCTTCTACCCGTCGCGCCCGCGCTAAACGGGCCGTACGGGAACGAGGAGCCGAGCCGGGGAACCCCCTGCGGCCGTGTCGCGCCTCCCGCCGAGGTCGGGGACCGGATCGCGGCCACCGGCACTCACCGTAATCATTTTCCGGCGAAGTAATCCGCCACGATCCGGGTGTGCAGCGGGAACGCCAGCTCTCGCGGCCCGTCGATCAGCAGCCACTCCGTCGTCTCGGCCGTCGGCACGACCGGCGGGAGGTCCTCCTCGCCGGTCTGCGGCCCCAGGGCGAAGACCAGCACGGTCCCGTCGGGAGCGCTGAGCACGTCGAGGAGCCGCACGCCGTCCGCGTCGACGACGACGCCCGTCTCCTCGCGAAGCTCCCGTACGGCCGCCTGCTGCCAGGACTCGCCCATGTCGACGAAGCCGCCGGGCAGGGCGAGCCCGCCCCGGTGCGGTTCGATGCCGCGACGGACCACGAGCAGGCTGTCGTCCACCGGCAGCACCATCACGGCGACCGGCAGCGGATTGAGGTAGGAGGTGTTCTCACAACCGGAGCAGGTGCGCGGCCATGGCTGGTCCGGGGCGAAGGCCTCACCGCAGAAGGAGCAGTGCGAATTCCTGATCGTCACGGTCGCGAGACTAGACCAGGACGAGGCCCTACCTCACGCTTTCGCCCCTCCTGCCGGAAATCGGCCGAGGGAGGAGGGCGGCCGGATGAGGAGGGTCGGCGTCAAGGCCCGGCCCGGCGCGTCGGCCCCTTCGCGCGGGCGGCAGACTTTCCCGCGTGAAGCGAATCCTCATCATCGGTATCGGCGCGGGAAACCCCGACCACCTCACCCTTCAGGCGGTCAAGGCCATCGCCGCGACCGACGTGTTCTTCGTCCTCGACAAGGGAGAGGCCAAGCACGACCTCGTCCAGCTCCGGCAGGACCTCGTCGACGCGCACGCCCGCCCCTCGTACCGGCTGGTCGAGGCCCGCGACCCCGACCGCGACCGGACCACCCCCGCGTACGCGGGCGCGGTGGAGGACTGGCGGTCGCGCCGGGCCGACATCTACGAGCGGCTCGTCCGCGACAAGCTCGGCGACGACGAGACCGGCGCGTTCCTCGTCTGGGGCGACCCCTCCCTCTACGACAGCACGCTCGCCATCGTCGAGGAGGTCCTCGCCCGGGGCACGGTCCGGTTCGAGTACGACGTCGTGCCCGGCATCAGCAGCGTGTCCGCGCTGGCCGCCCGGCACCGCACCAGCCTGACCCAGGTCGCGCGGCCCCTGCACATCACCACGGGCCGCCGCCTGTCCGAGGAGGGTCCCGGCGGGTCCGACGACATCGTCGTGATGCTCGACGCCCGCCACGCCTTCGCCTCCCTGCCCGACACCACCGGCTTCGAGATCTACTGGGGCGCCTACCTCGGCACCCCCGACGAGATCCTGGTGGCCGGGCCGGTCGCGGAGGTCGCCGACCGGATCCGCGACGTCCGCACCGAGGCCCGGGAGCGCAAGGGCTGGATCATGGACACCTACCTGCTGAGGCGGATCCCTCGCGCGGAGCACCCCGAGTCCCCCTCCTGAGCCGGAGCTCCCCGCGCGCCGCGTCCTCCCCCCGGAGGACGCGCGCTCCGCCGGAGGGCGCGCTCGCCGTGAACGTGCTCGCGCCCGGGAGCGGCTCGGGTAGTGTTGCCCTCCAGCAATGGACGTGATCGAGGAGGTGAGACCCATTACCGCTGTGTCAGGTCGGGTGCTCCCATCTCACGGCCGCGCGGTCCTTCCGACGTAGGTGACCGGGGGAGCCCCATCGGCGTTCCGAAAGGCTCCAATGTCGGCTTCATCGTCGTTCCTCCCCCAGCCCGTCATCGTCACCAGGCTTCGGGCCGCCGGTTGTGTCTTCGCCGAGGACGAGGCGCGGTTGCTCATCTCCACGGCGCGGACACCGTCCGACCTCAGCGCCATGGTGGACCGGCGGGTCGCCGGTCTGCCCCTCGAACACGTTCTCGGCTGGGCGGACTTCTGCGGGCTGCGGATAGCGGTGGACACCGGGGTCTTCGTTCCCCGCCGCCGCACCGAGTTCCTCGTCCACCAGGCCGTCGCCCTCGCCCGCCGGGCCGCCGGGCCCACCGGCCGCTCCCGCCCGGCCACCGTCCCGGCCGATCCCGCGAGCCCCGCCGACCCCACCGACTCCGCCGTCCCCAGCGACTCCGCTGCCCCCGCCGACCCCGCCGGTCAGGTCCCCGACCGGCCATGGGTCGTCGTCGACCTGTGCTGCGGTTCCGGCGCGGTGGGCGCCGCGCTGGTCGCGGCCCTGGGCCGGGTCGAGTCGCACTCCGTCGACATCGACCCCGCCGCGGTGCGCTGCGCCCGGCGCAACATCCCCGCCGCCGACGGCCTGGTGTACGAGGGCGATCTCTACGAGCCGCTGCCCGCCGCGCTGCGGGGCCGCGTCGACATCCTGACCGCCAACGCGCCCTACGTGCCCACCGGGGCGATCGGGCTGCTGCCCCCGGAGGCCCGTGTGCACGAACCGCTGGTGGCGCTCGACGGCGGCGCGGACGGGCTGGAGATCCAGCGGCGGGTGACCGCGGCGGCGGCGCTGTGGCTGGCACCGGGCGGCCACCTGCTGATCGAGACGAGCGAGCGCCAGGCGCCCCAGACCGCGGAGGCCTTCGCCCGCAACGGGTTGATCCCACGGGTGGCCGGTTCCGACGAGCTGGACGCCACCGTCGTCATCGGGACCATGCCCACCCCTCACCCGCCCGCCCCTCACCCGCCCGCGCGGTCCCGCACGTGATCGGGAGACGGGCGGGTTCGGGTAGGGTGCACAGGTGAAATCGCTGTTCACGGCCGTTTTCCGGCGGCCGTGGACGGCACGTCCGCCCTGTTCAGGAGATCCCGCGCAGTGTCCGAGAGCCGCGAGCACCCGGCCCCCTCCCCGGGGGACGATCGCGCCGAGCTGCGAGCCGACTGCGAGAGCTGCTTCGCGCTGTGCTGTGTCGTGCCCGCCTTCTCGGCCTCGTCGGACTTCGCGATCGACAAGAAGGCCGGGCAGGCCTGCCCCAACCTGCGGGCCGACTTCCGCTGCGGCATCCACACCCGCCTCAGGGACAAGGGCTTCCGGGGCTGCACCGTCTACGACTGCTTCGGCGCCGGGCAGAAGGTCTCCCAGGTCACCTTCGGCGGGCAGGACTGGCGGCGGGCGCCGCAGACCGCCGAGCGGATGTTCGAGGTGTTCCCGATCATGCGGGATCTCCACGAGCTGCTCTGGTACCTCTCCGAGGCGCTCACGCTGCCCCCGGCCCGCCCCGTCCACGCCGAGCTCGCCCTCGCCCTGGAGAGGACCGAACGCCTCACCCGCGACACCCCCGACGCCCTCGTACGGCTGGACGTGGCGGCACACCGGCGGGAGGTCAACGCCCTGCTGCTGCGGGCGAGCGAGCTCGTGCGCGCCGGAGCCGGGCGCGGGAAGAAGGACCGCAGGGGCGCCGACCTCATCGGGGCCAAGCTGAGGGGCGCCGACCTCAGGGGCGCCAACCTGCGGGGGGCCTATCTCATCGGGGCCGACCTGCGGGGCGCCGACCTGAGGACGGCCGACCTCATCGGGGCCGACCTCAGGGGCGCCGACCTCTCGGGGGCCGACCTCACCGGGAGCATCTTCCTGATCCAGTCCCAGCTGGACGCGGCGAAGGGCGACGCCAGGACCACGCTGCCGCCGTCACTCACCCGCCCGGCGCACTGGTAGTCCCCGCTCACAGGCGGTTCCCGTCCTCACCCGACCGGCTCGGCAGCGGCGCGCCCGCGGCCGGTCCCGGGGAACCACCAGTTGCGGTCGCCGAGCAGTTCCATCGCCGACGGCACCAGGACCAGGCGGACGACGGTGGCGTCGATGAGGACGGCGGCGGCCAG
Source organism: Streptosporangium sp. NPDC002524 (assembly GCF_040295985.1). Taxonomy (NCBI): domain Bacteria; kingdom Bacillati; phylum Actinomycetota; class Actinomycetes; order Streptosporangiales; family Streptosporangiaceae; genus Streptosporangium; species Streptosporangium sp. NPDC002524. The sequence goes on from NZ_JBEOWK010000009.1 coordinate 245,212, forward strand.
GCCGACACCCAGGATCCGGAGCGGCCTGTCGTCGAACGTGCCGAACGCGGCGAACACGCAGAACATGATCGCGGCAGCCGCGGTGATCACACGTGCCGTCGCCGCCAGGCCCTCGGTGACCGCGCGGCTGTTGTCACGGGTGCGGGCGTACTCCTCCTGGATCCTGGAGAGCAGGAACACCTCGTAGTCCATGGTCAGCCCGAACGTGACCACGAACAGCATCATCGGCACCCACGCGTCGACCGGCCCGCCCGTGCCCAGGCCGAGCACGTCCCACTGGAAGATCGCGACGACCGCGCCGTAGGAGGCGCCGATCGACAGCAGGTTCACCGCGATGGCCTTCAACGGCACGACCAGGCTGCGAAAGACCGGCACCAGCAGCGCGAACGAGGCGAGCAGCGCCGCGCCGACCATCCAGGGCAGCCGGTCGAAGGAGTGCTCGGCGAAGTCGATGCCCGCCGCCGTACCGCCGGTGACCAGGACGGGGGCCGGCAACCCGGCGCGCAGCGCGTGGACCAGGGCGGTGGTGGCCTCCTCCTGCGGTCCCGTCTTCGGCACGACCAGGGCGGTCCGCTCGTCCAGCGCGGTCACCCCGGCCACGCCCGGCGTGCTCGCGGCCTGGGCGACCGCCCGGCCCAGGGGTTCGGCGGAGACCAGGACGAGCGGGCCCGCCGCGCCGGGGCCGAACCCGTCGGCGAGCAGTTCGTGGGCGCGGCGGGTGGTGTCGGAGACCGGCCGGTTGCCCGCGTCCGACCAGCCGAAGCGCAGGCTCGCCACGGGCAGCGCGAGCCCGAGGAGCAGCCCGAGCGCGAGGGCGCCGGCCACCAGGGGACGGCGCTGCACGGCCCGGCTCCACCGGCGGGCCGGCGAGCCGGTCGTCCCGCTGCGGCGCGGCAGCGAGAAGCGGTCGACGCGGGTGCCGAGAAGGCCCAGCAGCGCGGGCAACAGGGTGAGGGCGGTGAGCATCACCATGAGCACGCCGCACCCGGCGGCCAGCGCGATGCCACCGCCCAGCGAGGGACCGAGAACCAGCATGCCCGCGCCGGTGATGATCACCGTGACTCCGGCGAACAGCACCGACCTGCCCGCGGTGGTCATCGCCCGCACCACGGCGTCCTCGACGGTACGGCCCTCCCCGAGCGAGGTGCGGAAGCGGGTGACGACGAGCAGCGCGTAGTCGATGCCCACGCCGAGGCCGAGCATGATGGTCACGTACACGGCGAACCCCGGCGTGGGGACGACGTTGCCCAGCAACGAGAGCAGGGAGACGGCGCAGACCACCCCGGTCACGCCCGTCAGCAGCGGCAGCGCCGTCGCGATCAGCGACCTGAACGCGACGAGCAGGATCACCGCGGCGGCCAGCAGCCCGATGCCCTCGGTGAGACCCCCGGGGGTGAAGTCGGCGAAGTCGTCACCGGACAGTTCGGCCGTGAGGACGGGAGTGGTGGGGGGACGGAAGGCGTCGCGCACCTCCTTGAGCTTCGTGACGCTCTCCTGGCCGGTGTAGCCGATCGGGACGGTGGCGACGGTGCCGTCCGTGGACACCTGCTCGTAGGGGGCCTCTTTGTGAGGGGCCTCCGGCGGCGGCTGGGACCGCGAGCCCGAGGCCGGGGCCGGGGCGGCGACCGTCACGCCGGGGACGGTGTTCATGCGGGCGATCAGGGCGGTGACCGCCCGCCGTACCTCGGGGGCGCGCACGCCCGCCGGCGCGGACACCACGAGCCTGCCCCGGGGTTCGGCGGGGCGGTCGCCCAGCAGGTCGGCGGCCCGCTGGCTCTCCGAGCCGGGCAGCGTGAAGTCGTCGGCCGTGGCGCCGGGCGCGCGGCCGGCGCCCACGACGAGGGCGACGGCCAGGGCCAGCCAGGCGAGCAGCACCAGCCATCCGTGGCGGGCGCAGAGGCGGGCCAGGGAGTTGAGGGATGTCATGATCCCGACGCTAGGAACGGGCACCGCCCGCGGTCGTCCACCCGGCGCGGGCGGCGCCCTACCGCACCGGCGGTAGGACACGGGAACGCGGGGATTTCCCCGGCCCGCCGGCAGCTTGACCCGCCAACGCCTCCACCGACGCCACTCGACCTATGAGCGCCTCGATTCACCGGCGCCCCGGTTCACCGCTGTCCCGGCAGGCCGGGGCGGACCAGGCCGCTTTCGTAGCCCAGGACGACGAGCTGCGCCCTGTCGTGCACGGCCAGCTTCGCCATCATGCGGTTGACGTGCGTCTTCACCGTGGCGGGACTCATGTGCAGACGCTCGGCGATCTGGAGGTTGCTCAGCCCCTCGGCGACCCCGGCCAGCACCTCGCGCTCGCGATCGGTCAGCCGCGCCAGCCTGGCCCGGCCGGGCGCGGGATCGGGCCTGGCGGAGAACTCCTCGATGAGCCGCCGGGTGACGCCCGGCGACAGCAGCGCGTCTCCCCTGGCGGCGACGCGTACGGCGTGGCGCAGCTCGGCCGGTTCGGCGTCCTTGACCAGGAAACCGCTGGCCCCCGAGCGGAGCGCCTCGTAGACGTACTCGTCGAGGTCGAAGGTGGTGACCACGACCACCTTGGCGCCGCCCGCCGCCACGATCCTGCGGGTGGCCTCCAGGCCGTCGATCTCCGGCATGCGGATGTCCATCAGCACGACGTCGGGGCGGAGCTCGGCGGCCAGCCGCACGGCTTCGCGGCCGTTGGCGGCCTCACCGAGAACGGTGAGATCCTCCTCCGCGTCGAGCAGGGCTCGCAGGCCGGCGCGGACCAGTGGCTGGTCGTCGGCGAGCAGGACGGTGATCACGCCGGAAGCCACGCGGCGACCTGGAAACCGCCCTCCGGCCGGTCTCCGACGACGAGCCGCCCGCCGACCGCGGCCACCCGCTCCGCCATCCCCGCCAGCCCGTGCCCCCCGCGGATCCCGTCGTCACCGACCCGCTCGTGTCCGGCGCGGATCCCCTCACCGCCGACCGGCACGCGCGGACCGCCCGGCTGGGGCACGCCGCTCCCCTGGCCGTCGTCGTCCACCTGGACGGTCACGCCGCCGGTCTCGAAGCCCAGCCGGACCCGTGCCGTGCTCGCCCTCGCGTGACGCATGGTGTTGGTGAGCGCCTCCTGCACGATCCGGTACGCGGTCAGGTCCACCACGGGGGCCAGCGCCCGCCGCTCCCCCGCGATCTCGAACTCTACCGGCAGGCCCGCGGCGGCGACCAGCTCCTCCAGCTGCCCGGCGCCCGGCATCGGCCGCCTTCCCTCGGGCCCGTCCTCGCGCAGGACTCCGAGGACGCCCTTCATCTCCGCCAGGGCCTCACGGCTGGCCGTACGGATCACCGACAGCGCCTCCCTGGCCGCCTCGGGGCCGCCGGAGCGGTCGATCGCCTCCGCGGCGACGGCGGCGTGCAGCGCGATCAGCGACACGGTGTGGGAGGTGACGTCGTGCAGTTCCCTGGCGACCTTGAGCCGCTCCTCCCGCCCCCGCCCGCGCGCCATCTCCTCGCGGGTCCGCTCGGCCTCGACCATCCGCCGCTCCGCCTCGGCGGCGTGCGCGCGGCGGGCCCTGGACACCTCGGCGAGCTGCCCGACCACCACCGCGATGAGCGCCCACAGCAGCAGGCCGGTGAGGTTGTCGAGGGTCCTGTCGGCGAGCACGGCGCCCGAGGGGACCGCCACGAGGAAACCCGTACCCGCCCAGCCCAGCGCCCGGCGTCCCGAGGAGATCGTCGCGAACACGGCGATCAGCGCGGGGACCGGCCACAGCGCGTAGGCGTAGCCGAGGGTGAACACGGCCGCCGCCGAGGCCGCGCAGACGGCCAGGCCGAACCCGGGCCACTCGCCCAGCCTGATCAGGCCGAGCACCGTCAGGGCCAGCAGCGCGCAGCCGAGGACGTCGAGCGGCCGGGCACCGGGCTGGTTGCCGTAGGCCATGACCGAGGAGAACCCGACGACCACGGCCATGGCGGCCACCAGCGCGAACCTGTTCACCCCCGCACACTAATCCCGCCCGGCGGGCCGGGACATCCCCCCGTGGCGGTAGCCGCCTACCGCCGGAGGTGCACGCCCGGACGGCCGGGCCTCTCGCGGCCACCGTACCGGGCGGCCTCACGACCCGCCGCCCGGCCGCGAAGCCTCGCGCGCCCGCACGGGGCGGGTCAGGGCGGGACACAGGCACGCGGTCGCCACCAGCGACGCCACCCCCGCCAGCGCCATCGCCGCGGAGACCGGCACGAACTCGGCCAGCGTCCCCGTCCCCGAGGCCGCCAGCGCCTGCCCGGCCATCGTGCCGCTGCCCGCCAGCCCGAGCGCCTGCCCCCTGACGCGTTCGGGCACCGCCGCCACGTAGCGCTCCTGCGTGCCCAGGTGCCCGGCGAACCCGAAGGAGGCCACCGCCACCAGTGCCGTCGCGACCCACGTGCCCGGTGACAGCGCGAAGAAGAGATACGGCACCGCCATCAGCGTGAACAGCGGCACCGCCAGCCGGACCCGCCGCTCGGGCGTGGTCCACCGGCCGACCACGAGATCACCCGCGAGCATGCCCCCGGCCGCCGCGATGAACAGCGCCCCCGCCGCCGAGCCGCCCGCGTACGGCACGTAGAGCGCCTCCGCCCCGACGACCAGCCCGTTCGGCACCCACTGCACGAGCAGCAGCCCGCGGATCCGCCGGTCGCCCAGCAGTTCCCCGTTCACCGCCCGGATCTGCCGCCAGGTCGGCCGCCCCGACACCCTCGGCGGCCTGGCCCTCAGTCCCAGCCGCTGCATGAGTGCCACCAGCGCGCCGAGCGCCGCGCCCGACCACAGCGCCGCGTGCGGCCCGGCCCAGGCCAGCAGCGTCCCGCCGAGGGCGAATCCGGCGATCTGGGTGGCGCCGACCGCGATGTTCAGCGCCGAGCGGCCCAGCACGTAGCCGTTGCCCGGCAGCAGGTCGGCCAGCAGCGCCTGGCGCGCGCCGCCCGCGACGGCGTCGAACAGCCCGCACGTCATGACCAGCGCGAACATCCCCCACACCGGCAACACCCCGAGAGCGAGCACCGCGACCGCGACCGCCCTGGCCAGGGCCCACGAGACCAGCAGTGCCCGGGGCGGCAGCCTGTCGGCGAGCCCGCCGAGCGCCAGCGCGCCGACGGCCTGCGGCAGGAACCCCGCGAGGTAGGCCAGCGCGGCCAGGAACGGCGAGCCGGTGTGGGCGTACACCAGCGTGGACAGCGCCAGGCTCTCCATGGTCTTGCCCACCACGGTCACGGCCTGCGCGGCGAACAGCGTCCTGAACTCGCCGACGGCGAAGATCTCCCGATAGGTGTTCACGCATCGGAGCATGCGGGCGGGCCCCCGCCGGGGGCTATTGTTTCGTCAGGAGGCGAAACCTTGGCCTATCTGGAGTGCACCCCCGAGGACCTGGCCCGCACCCGCTTCGTGGTGTCGCCGATGGCCCAGGTGGTCGCCGCCCTGCCCCTGCTCGGCGGCGGCCGGCTGCCGGCCGGGATGTCGCGGTGGACGGCCGGGGTGCGCGACCGCTACGAGGCGCTGGTCGCCGCCGACCCCGTCCTGCGGGCGCTGGCCGACCTGCTGATGGTCACCGACTACGTGCCCGACTTCTTCTGCGTGCCGCCCCGCGTGGCCGTCACGTTCTCCGAGGAGGCGCTGGCGGTACGGCGCACGCCGTACCGGAAGGCCCGCGCCGACCTGGAGCTGAGCTACTGGGGCCGGGCGACGGCCGGGGCGCTGGACGTGCCCGACGTCGCCGGGCGGGTGGCCGGGAGCCTGACCGCCGTGTGGAACGAGCTGATCGAGCCCGACTGGCCGAGGATGCGCGCGCTGCTGGAGCACGACATCGTGCGGCGGGCGGGACGGCTGGCGGCGTACGGCTGGGCCGAGGTGTTCGACGGGCTGGGCGTGCACATCTCGCTGGAGGGCGAGCGGATCCTGCTCGGCCGGGTGGCGGGCGCCTCGCACCGGCTGGGCGGTGTCGGCCTGGTCCTGATGCCCAACGCGTTCGACGCGAGGACCGTCTACCTCGACCCGCCGCGCGCCTTCGGGCTCACCTACCCCGCGCGGGGGGTGGCCGCGCTGTGGGAGAGCCGGGTGCCCGCGCCGGACGGCCTGGCCGCGCTGCTCGGCAGGGGCAGGGCCGCGGTGCTGCTGGAGCTGGCGGCGCCCGCGAGCACCAGCCAGCTCGTCGCCAGGCTGGGCATGACGCTCGGCGGCGTCGGCGACCACCTCGCGGTGCTCAGGCGCTCGGGGCTGGTCTCGCGCGGCAGGAGCGGGCGGTCGGTGCTCTACACGCGCACCCCGACGGGCGACGCCCTGGCCGAGTGGAACGCGTGAACGCGGCACGGTGAGGCCGGCGACGGAACGGCCCTCATCGACGGCATCGCGGTCCAGGCGGCCGCGGGACGCTCCAGGGACGATCTGCCGCGGGTCGCCGAGACGGCATGCGCGCCTGGCCCTCCGGCGGATGAGCCGCCCGGCGCCCATCGAGGGGTCCCGCTCCCGCCGAAGGGCCCCGCGCCCATCGAGGAGTCCTGCTCCCGCCGAAGGGCCCAGCGCCCATCGAGGAGTCCCGCTCCCGCCGAGAATTCCGCTCCCGCCGGGGAGATCCGGTTCTCGTCGAGAATCCGAGGAGGAGGAAGCCGGGGCGCGGACGTGTCACGGGCGACAGGCGGCGCCGGGTTCCGGTATCCAGGCAGGGGACGACCTGAAGCCGCGAGGCGACCGGCCGGTCCCGCGGACCCGTCGCGCCCATCGGAGGCACCACCGTGAGCATCCCTCTGCCCGCCTCGTTCGCCCACCACGTGATCGACGCCGACGGCGTGCGCGTCAACACGTACGTCTCGGGCGACGGTCCCCCGGTCCTGCTGCTGCACGGCTACCCGCAGACACATCTCATCTGGCATCGGGTGGCGCCCGTGCTCGCCCGCGAGCACACCGTGGTCCTCACCGACCTGCGGGGGTACGGGGACAGCGACAAGCCTCCCTCCGCGCCGGACCACGCCCCCTACTCCAAGCGGGCGATGGCGCACGACCAGCTGCTGGTCATGCGCTCGCTCGGCTTCGGCCGCTTCGCGGTGGCGGGCCACGACCGCGGGGGGCGGGTCGGCCACCGCCTGACCCTGGACGAGCCCGGGGCGGTGACCAGGCTGGCCGTGCTGGACATCGTGCCCACCCGCCACGCGTTCCGGCACGCCGACGCCGCGTTCGCGCTCGGCTACTACCACTGGTTCTTCCTCGCCGCGGGCGACGGCGTCCCCGAGCGCATGATCGGCGCCGATCCCGGCTACTGGGTCCGCTCCCACATGAAGGTCCAGCACGGCGGCCCCTCGTTCGACCCGGCGGCCCAGGACGAGTACGTCCGCTGCTTCTCCGATCCGGCGGCCGTCCACGCCTCCTGCGAGGACTACCGGGCCGCCGCGAGCATCGACCTGCGCCACGACGACGCCGACGCGGACGCGGGCCGGCGCGTGACCTGCCCCGTCCTGGCCCTGTGGGGCGAGCGCGGTTTCGTCGGGCGCAACTACGACGTCCTGGACGTCTGGCGGGGGTACGCGGACGACGTGCGCGGCCGGGCGGTGCCCGGCGGGCACTATCTCCCCGAGGAGGCCCCCGAGACGACGGCCGAGCTGCTCGGCTCGTTCCTCTCCGAGAGCCCGGCCGGGAGTCCGCCCGGGGGCCCGGCCGCGACGACACGGTAGCGGCCGGGGCGGACCGTCAGGTGTAGTAGCCCTCGACCGGGACGCGCGCCTCGTCGAACAGCGCGGGCCCCTCCTGGGGCACGTGCGGCCAGCCGCCTCCCGGCTTGAGGCTCGCGAACTGCTCGTTGGAGAGCGCGAACACGACGCGGCCGAGGCCGGAGCGTGCGATGGCGCCCTCGCACATGGGGCAGGGCTGGCAGCTGGTGTACATGGTCGTGGCCGCCGCGGCGCCGGGGTCGAGCTCGCGGGCCGCCCACCTGGCCAGCTTCAGCTCGGGGTGGGCGCTGATGTCGCGGTCGCCGAGGACCGTGTTGTGGTCCTCGGCGAGGACGGCGCCGTCCGGGCCCACCAGCAGCGACCCGAACGGGGCCTCTCCGCCCTCCCGCGCCCTGGCGGCGAGCTCGATGGCCCGGCGGAGATGCTTCTCGTCGTCGTTCGTCATGATTGTCCTGTTCGTGGTCGATGGGTGCGCAGATCCCAGCGGGCGGCCACGGCGGCGAGCGCTCGCCAGGCCACCTCCGGGTGGCGCGTCTCCTCCGGGTCGCCGTCGAACGGGTCGAGCACGACGGTGTCGGCGCCGAGCAGCCGCAGCCGTTCGAGGTCGTCGGCGACCTGGTCGATCGTGCCCTCACCGGCGAGCCGCCCGGGGGCGGTGATCGGGGATTCGGTGAGCCGCAGGGCGATACGGGGTGCGAAACCGGGCACCGGCCGGCCCTCCTCGTCCGCGATGACCTTCAGCCGGTCCAGCGCCTCGCGCATCCGGCCGAGGGTGAGGCGCAGCGGGTGCCACGCCTCGCCCAGGCGCACCGCCCTGCGCAGGCCGGCGTCGCTGTTGCCGCCGACCCACACCGGGATCCGCCCGGCCCGGTAGTCCTCCTCGTCGTCCCAGGCCGCGCGCATCACCCGGAGATGGTCGTCGGTCAGCGCCCCCCGCCGCTCGAACGCGACCCCGAGCGCCTCGAACTCCTGCCGCGCCCAGCCGACGCCCACGCCGAGGACGAGCCGCCCGCCGCTGAGCCGGTCGAGGTTGGCGGCCATCCGGGCGACGAGCAGCGGGTGGCGGTACGGCACGATGAGCACCGTGGTGCCGATCCGGATCCCGTCGGTGACCCCGGCCAGCCAGGCGAGGGTGGTGAAGGGCTCGTAGAACGGCGCCGGATACTGCTCGGCGACGTCGGGAGTGATCACGACGTGGTCCGAGACCATGAGCAGGTCGAAACCCAGGCCCTCCACCGTCCGCGCCCAGCCGCGGAGCGCCCCGGGATCGGTACCGGGTCCAAAGTTTGGGACATTAACCCCTATTTTCACGGCTTCAGGCTATCCATTGATCACCGGCGGCCGGAAGGGACTCATCCCGGCGTACGAGGCCGTACGCCGGTGATATGCCGGTATCTTCGCCAGATGACCGAGAATCTCGACGCGACCGACTGGTCGATCCTGGCCGAGGTCCAGTGGGACGGCCGGATCCCGATCACCGAGCTGGGGCGGCGGGTGAACCTCGGCGCCTCCGCCACGACCGAGCGGGTCAGGCGGCTGGAGGCGGCGGGCGTCATCACCGGATACCACGCGAACGTCGACCTGGAGAAAGCCGGTTTCCCCGTGCTGGCCGTCGTCCGCCTGAAGTATCCGGGCAGCCGGCACGAGCCGCTGCACCGGCTGCTCGGCGAGCGCCTGGAGATCCTGGAGTGCCTGCGGACCACCGGCGACGACTGCTACATGCTGAAGGTGGCCGCGACCTCCATGGGCCACCTCGAAGAGCTCGTCAACGAGCTGGCCCAGCTGGGCAGCACCACCACCAACCTCGTCTACAGCCGGACACTCCCCTATCGCGGCCCCCGGGGACCCCGATCCTGATCGGGGTCCCCGGGGGGCGGCGGCATCCCGGGGCGGGGGGTAGGGGGGGGGGCGGGGGCGCGGTGCCCGCGCGCCGGACAGGGACGACCGCGGCGGTCCGCTTCCCGCGCGCCGGACAGGGACGACGGCCGCGGGGTCCCGTCCCCCGCGCGCCGGTCAGGAGCGGCGGCCGCAGGTGGCCGTGATCCGGGTGCCGGCCTTCCCCTCGGCCGCGGAACCGGTCCGCGCACCTGCCTGCGCACCTGCCCGCGCACCGGCCTGGTCGTCGCGGCGGACATCGCCTCGCTCACCGCTCCTCCCCCGCAGGGTCACCGGCGTGCAGGGACACCCGAGGTCCACCCGCTGGATCAGCACCGGCGAGGTGCTGGGGTCGAGCTGGGCCGTACCTGTGTAGGTGGCGACGACGCGATCCACCCCCGCGGGGAGGCTGGAGGTGGTCAGGGTGGCGACGCCCCCGACGAGCGGTACGGTGCCCAGCGTCGCCCCGTCGGTGGCGAAGACGACCTGCCCCGTGGGGATGGTCGCGTCCGAGGACGTCACCGTCGCGGTGAAGGTGATCGGGCCACCGTCTCCCAGCGGGCACGCGGAGGTCAGCGTGGTGGTCGTCGGCACCCCGCAGGACGCGAAGAGTGGCAGCGAGATCGTGTCCGTGTCCAGGGTGATCGCGTCGTTGCGGCTCAGCAGGCGTCCGACCACGGTCGCGCTGGTGGTCGCGGTGATCGCGCCCAGCGAGAGGATGCTCCCCGCGAAGCTGGAATTGGCGCCCAGCGTGGCCGCGCTGCCGACCTGCCAGAAGACGTTGGCCGCCTGCGCGCCCCCGATGAGGGTCACCGTGCTGGCGCCCGCGGTGACCAGGGTGGTGGCCGTCTTGAAGACGAAGACGGCGTTCGGGTCCCCCTGCCCGTCGAGGGTCAGGTTCCCGGTGATCTGGAAGGTCCCGGAGGCGGAGTCGTAGACGCCGGGCGTCAGGGTGGTCCCGCCGAGCTGCGTCGCGATGGTGGCGTCGACGGGCTGGCCCGCGGCGTTGTTGTAGGCGGTGGTCAGATCCGTCTGGGCCTGCTGGGCGACGGCGTCGGTCAGGTGGATGGTCCCGTTCACGACACCGGGCGGGAAGCCGCTCAGCGCCGCGCCCGGCCACACCCCGAGGTCTCCGGTGACGACGGTGGTCCCGGTGTTCGTGACGGCGTCCCGGCCCAGGACCGCGAAGCCCGACGCCGTGCCGAGCGGCACCGGTGTCGCCACGCTCGCGGCCGTGCCGAGCGGCACCGGCGCTCCCACACTCGCGGCCGCCGGTGAGGCGGCCACGCCCCCCAGCGCGACCACGGCGACGAGGACACCCGCCAGCCGGGAACGAACGGTGTTTCGCGCCATCAAACGAGGTTGAACGGTCTCCATCATAATGTTTTCCTTTTCTTTGAACATTGCCCCGTAAGGGCGCATTTCCAGCGATGCACCACTCCTTTCGACAATACCGATTAGCGGAGCCGTACTCGTTATACGACATACGGGTAAATCCCATCACCGCCGACTCCACTCCCACCTGCGAGGACATCAACCTATACGCACAAGAAAGCCGTTAACGACATCATATCGACTTATGTCTTGAAATAACTTTTTGATTCAGATGCCCCGCGGCCGTATGACGGGAGGGCTGCGGGAAGGCGGCGGGAGGGTCCCGGAAGGGCGCCGGGAAGGTCCCGGGAAGGCGGGGCTGCGGGGAAGGCGGTGGAAGGGGCGTGGGAGACACGTCGTTCACCGGCGGGGCCGTGCGCCGTCCAACCCGCGACCACGAGACCCCGGGAACGCGTCCGCGCCCCCACCCCCCGGTACTCGCTTCGGACCCCTCCGCCTCCTTGCCTCTCACCCCGCAGATCGCCCGGAAAGTCACTCGATCCGCCACTGACAGCCACCCGTCAAGCGCCACGAAAGCGGCCTACAACTCGAAATGCCTACAAAGGTAGGCAGAGGCGGAAAGATCTATTTTTCTCCCCCGAGGTTCTTTTCTGCCGTCCGGTGATCCTCGACTCCACCCGCAGGTAGGGCGGACCGATCAGGACCGACCCGAAGGAGAAGAACATGAACGGCGCGCAGCCGACGAGAACCGGCGGTGCCCGGCGTCGACGGGCGGGAGCCGTGGTGGCGCCGGCCACCGCGGCGGCCGTGACGACCCCCGGATGGCCTGCCCGGCCACCAGCGCGAAGGGCGTCCTGGCCGCCATCGACAAGGTGATCGCGCGGGCGAGGACCAAGCCCCTGCGCGGGGGCAGGCGCGACCTCGACGCCCTGCGTCGACGACACCGTGACCCGCTACCTCGTGGACCTGATCCCGCCCAGGAACGGGGGGCGCTGTACTCGCTGAGCGCCTTTACAATGTAGATCAGAAAGATGGGAGCATTTTAACCGACGGAACCCTGACGGCGGGCGGGCGCGAGGCGGTCCCCGGCACAAGCGTGTGCAATGGGCCCATGGCTGCCGTACCGATATGGACCGATCTGCTCACGACCCGTTCCGCCCTCTGCCTGGGGATCGCCCCCTCCCCCAAGTGGCTGGAGGCGTGGAGGATGGACGACGACCTGGACGGGGCCCGGCGGATGTGCGCGGTGGTGCTGGAGGCCGCGGGCGAGCTGGTCTCCGTCTACCGGATCCAGGTGCCGTTCTTCACCCGCTTCGGCGCCGCGGGCACGGCCCTGCTGCGCGAGGTCGTCGACGGCGTGCACGAGCGGGGCTCGCTCGCCGTGCTGGACGCGAAGGTGTGCGACGCCGACGACACCATGGACTCCTACGCCGACCTCTACCTGGGTCCCGGCAGCGTGCTGGCCGGGGACGCGGTGACGGCGAACCCGTTCATGGGCTTCGCCGCCCTCGGCCCGCTGCTGCGCCGGGCCCGTGACAGCGGGACGCTGGTCATGGTGCTCGTACGCACCTCCAACCACGCGGCCGGCGGGGTGCAGGGCGCCGTGACCGGATCGCGCACCGTCGCGCAGCGCACCGCCGACGAGGTGCGGGAGTGGAACGACGAGCACGGCGTGGCGGCCGCGGCCGTGGTCGGGGCCGGCCGCGAGGAGGCCCTCGACCTGGTGGGCCGCATGCCGTCGGCGGTCGTGGAACTGCCGGGCCTCGGCCGGGCCGGGCGCGAGACCCGCGACCTCGTCGCCGTCGCCGCCGAGGCACCCGGCCGGGCCGTCCTGCCGGTCACGACCGGGGTGCTGCGGCACGGGCCCGACGTCGCCGCGCTGGGCGCGAGCATCGCGGCCTGGCGGGAGGAGATCGGCGCGATCGGCGCGATCGGCACGGGGGCCCCGGCGTGCTGATCGAGCTGCGGCCCGGCACCCCCGCCGACGTCGCCGCGGAGGTGGCGGCGCAGGCCGGGGCGCACGAGGACGTCACCGCCTGGCCGGTCACCCTGGCCGGGAGGACCTTCGTCGTGGTGAGCGGCGACGAGTCCCTCGCCCGCGTACCCGCCTCGCCCGCCGTGCTGGCCCGCCGCCCGACCCCCGACGGCCACTGGCTGGTACGGCGGGAGAGCGGCGTGGCACCGCGCGAGGTGACGATCGGCCCCTCTCCGGGGTCCGGTCCTCCGGCGGCTCCCGGTTCCCCCGGACAGACGACCGGCGCGACGGTCGGGGGGCCGCGGCTGTGGTGGGCGGCCGGACCGTGCGCGCTGGAGTCGGCCGAGGACGCGGTCGAGACGGCCCTCGCGGTCAGGGCGCAGGGGGCGCACGCCCTGCGAGCCGGGCTGTCCAAGACGCGCAGCAGCCCCTACAACTTCCCCGGCAAGGGCGTGCGGGGCCTGGCGGCGCTCGCGGAGGTCCGGCGGGCGGCGGCCATCCCGGTGATCACCGAGGTGTGCGACCCGCGCGAGGTGGAGGCGGTCGCCGAGGTGGCCGACTGCCTGCAGGTGGACGGGCGCCAGCTGGACAACCGCCCCCTCCTCGCCGAGCTGGGCGCGCAGCCCAGGCCCGTACTGCTGATGCGCGGGCCCCGGGCGAGCGTCGACGACTGGCTGCGGGCGGCGGAGTTCGTCCTCGCCCGGGGCAACGCCGCCGTGGTGCTCTGCGCGGGCGCCTCGGGGACGCCGCCCCAGCCCGGTTTCGGGGCGATCGCCGCGCTGCGCGCCCATACCGACCTGCCGGTGGTCTTCGACCCCAGCCACAGCACCGGCTCGGCCTCGCTGGTGGCCCCGGCCTCGCTGGCGGCCTCGGCGTACGGCGCGGACGGGCTGCTCATCGAGTCGTGCGTGAAGCCCGGGCGGATGTACCGGCCGGGCGACGCGGCGCACATGTTCCCTCCCGAGTCCCTGGCGGACCTGGTCTCCGCCTGCGAGCGGGCCCGGGACTCCGCACGATCCCTGGCGGTTCCGCTATGACTGTGTCCACTGCTTCCTCCCCTGCCCCCACGACCTCGGCGGCTCACCCCGCGAGCTGGCTGGTGCCGCTGCACCGGCCGGAACGGCCCCGCGCGCGGCTGGTCTGCGTGCCCAACGCGGGAGGCGGCGCCACGACGTTCCGCGGCTGGGCCGACCTGCTCCCCGGCGACGTGGAGCTGTGGGCGGTGCGCTCGCCGGGCAGGGAGACCCGCATCTCGGAGAAGCCCCTGCACAAGCTGTCGGCGATCGTCGATCCGGTGGTCGACGGGCTGTCGCGCCTGGACCCGCTGCCGTTCGCGCTGTTCGGGCACAGCATGGGCGCGCTGGTGTCGTTCACGGTGACGCGGCGGCTGCGCTCGCGCGGGCTGCCGGGTCCCGGGCGGCTGTTCGTGTCGGGCTGGAACGCCCCCCACGTCCGCGACGGCATGCCGCGCCTCGGGCAGCTCGGCGACGAGGACCTGATGCGGGTGCTGCACCGGCTGGACGGCATCCCGCCTGAGGTGATCGGCAACGCGGAGCTGATGAGCCTCGTCATGCCGGTGCTGCGGGCCGACCTGAACGCGGCGGAGTCGTACGTCCACCAGGACGAGCCGCCGCTGGCCTGCCCGATCTCGGTGTTCGGCGGGAACGGCGACCCGACCACGACGGCGGCCGGGCTGGGCGCGTGGAGCGCGCAGACGGAGTCGGCGTTCCGGCTGCGGCTGCTGCCCGGCGGGCACTTCTTCATCCACACCCAGCGCCGGGCGGTGCTGCGCGCGATACGCGGAGACCTCGGCACCTGCCGGTGAGCTGCCGGTGAGGGAGGCCGGGGCACGGACGGCCCCGGGCCGGGCGGGCCGGGCGGGCCGGGTCACGAGCGGTGAGTCCGGCCGGACCGGTGCCCGCACGGCCGTGAGCGAGACGCGGCTGACCGGGAACCCGGCGGACGGAAGCCCCGGGCGAGACGGACGGCCCCGGACCGGTGCCCGCGCGGCCGTGAGCGAGACGCGGCTGACCGGGAACCCGATGGACGGAAGTCCCGGGCGAGACCGTGCGCGAAGGACCGGGCGGCAATCCGGTGCCCGCCGATGGGCGGGAGTCCCGGACGGACTCCCCACCCGAACGTGCCCATCTGGTCCGGCGGGCGGCCTGTGAAGCCTGTGAGAGACCCTCAGCGCTTCTTGCCGACGAGCTTGCCCGTGGACAGGGTGGCCTCGGCGCCGTAGAAGCGGCCGACGCGCTCGACCTCCTTCTCCAGCTCCTTGGTCTGGCCGGAGTCGAGCTTGACGAACGACTCCAGCTTGATCTCGACCTTGCCGCCCTTCTCCCTGCGCTCCCACATCCCGGAGACGACCCCGTCGACCAGCATGATCTGGTGGGCGACCGCGCCCTCGTACCTGCCCCGGCCGTGCTCGAAGACGCGGGCGGCGGTGTCCTTGGGCACGACGACCTCCTTGGGACCGCTGCCAAGGACGTACGCCTCGTACTGCGGCAGCAGCCGCACGCAGCTCGGGTCGGACGGCCAGCGGCCCTCGTCGGTGGCGAGGACGTACGCCTTGCGCCCCTCGACCTCGACCTGGGCGACCTCGTCGCCGAGCGACTCCAGCGCCTCGCGCGCCTCGGGCGGCCTGAGCGCGAACCAGCGGGCGAGGTCCTGGTGGGTGGCCGGGCCGTACGCGCGCAGGTAGCGGCGCACGATCTCCATCGCCGACTCCTCAGGGTCGGGCTGGTCCTTGACCTCGGTCTTCAGCCCCGCCCACCGGTCGGGCCTGACGTAGGTGACCTTGGCGCCCCGCACCGGCCCGAAGCAGAGGACGCCGAGGTAGGCGACGGGACGCAGCAGCTCGCCCCAGTTGGAGGCGAGCTTGTCCTTGGCCCACGCGCCGACGTGGCCGGAGACCTCCTTGGCGAGCTCCTCGCGGGTGAGGCACTCGCCGTCCAGCGCCTCGCGGACCGCGTCGACGAACGCCTCGCCCTGCTTGGCGGTGAGCCCGTGGTGGGCGTGCCAGCTGCCCTTGGCGCGCCAGTAGGGCTTCCAGCGCATCGCCGCCATCCACAGCGCCAGCTCGTCGGCGGCGTGGACGTGCAGGGTGCCGCGCAGGCTGTACGTCTTGACGAGGCGTTTCTTGTCGTACAGCTCGGCGCGCACCTGCTCCTGCGTGGCGCCCTTCACCCGTGACCCGATGGCCAGCTCGGCCGCGGCGGCGACCTGCGACTGCACCCCGCACACGTCGCGCACGGGTTTGCGCAGGTCGCCGGAGACGGGTTTCACGAGATGGTGGCGGGCCAGCCGCCGCGCGTGGACCTGATCCCAGGTGAGTGAGTTCATGGTCGTCGCTTCTACCCCATGGGATGCAGCCGAACCTGGACGTGCTTGACGCCGTTGATGACGGGAGAGCGCAGGTAGTCGGGCGGCCCGAGCAGCTCCGCCGCCGACACCGAGTTCGCGAGCTCGTCCAGGAAGACGGTGAGCTCCAGCTCGGCGAGGGCGGCCCCCAGGCAGAAGTGCGGCCCGGAGCCGAACGCGACGTGCCCGCTGCGGGAGCTGCGCGGCCGGCCGACGTCGAACACCTCGGGGGAGTCGAACACGCGCTCGTCGCGGTTGGCGGAGGTGTGCCAGATGACGACGTCCTGGCCCGCGTGGATGGTCTTGCCGTGCAGCTCGGTGTCGCGGGCGGCGCGGCGCAGCACGTGCCGGCTGGGCGAGGTCCAGCGCAGCAGCTCGCCCACCGCGTTGGGCACCAGCTCGGGTTCCTTGCGCAGCCGGTCCCACTGGTCGGGGTGCTCCATGAAGGCGAGCAGCCCGCCGACGGCGGCGTGCCGGGTGGTCTCGTTGCCGCCGAGCATCAGCACGTCGAAGAAGAGCAGGCACTCCTCCTCGCTCAGCACCCCCGCGTCCTGGGAGCGGGCGAGCAGGCTCACGATGTCGTCGCCGGGCGACTTGCGGCGCTTCTCCACCAGGCCCTGGCAGTACAGCAGGAGCTGGCCGTGCGCCTGGGCGGCGTTGGCGCGCACGTCGGAGGTCATCTGGTACTCGCTGTCGTGCGAGCCGAACGCCGTGGAGGTGAGCCTGAGCATCAGGTCCCAGTCCTGGCGCGGCACGTCCAGCAGCGCGGAGATGCCCGCGACGGGCAGGGCCGCCACGACGGTGGCGAAGTCGCACTCCCGGCGCTCCAGAGCGTCGGCGAACACGTCCTTGACGACCGAGCGCAGGTACGGCTCCAGGGCGGCGATCGCCCGGGGGGTGAAGCACTTGTTGACCAGCTTGCGCAGCTCGGTGTGGCGGGGCGGGTCCGTCGTGTTGATCATCTTTCCGGATCCCTGGTCACCGGTGTTGCGGTGCGGGCCGAGGGTGTTGGTCTGGTTGGAACTGAACGTCTGGGGGTCCTTCTGGACGTTCACGCAGTCCTCGTACCGGGTGACCGACCAGAAGCCGGGCTCCTTGCCGTCGGGGTTCCAGTAGAGCGGGTCGTTGTCTCGCAGGTGGCGGAAGACCTCGTGGGGTCTGTCGCCGACGTGCAGATCGGCATCGGCCAGATCGACATCAGTCATTTAGGAACTTCCCATTCCTCGGAGAATTTTCCGGCAGAAGTCATCTCGCCGGCGGGATGGCCCGATTACCGGTGGACCTGACCCGATTACCGGTGGACCTGATCGGTGACAGGACCGATCGGTGACAGGTCCGATTGGCGGCGGGCCCGTTCGACTGGGGGACGAGGTCGATTACCTGCGGGCGGCCCTGATTAACCCGCGTGCCGCCCCGAATTAAGGCGAGGGCGGGATTATAGGCCGCCCGCCGGAGGCCCGTTCGAGCGTTTTTCCGCGTTTCCGGCGACATGGTTATCGTCCTCCCATGGTGCTACGTGTCAAGCTCGTCCTGTCGTTGCTCACGGCCGCCGCCCTGGTGGGAGGCGCCTCACCACCTGCTTCCCCATCGGTGGAACGACCCGCCGCCACGGGGACCGCGAGGCCGTTCGCGATGCAGGACTTCATGACCACGAGGAAACTCGGCCAGGTCGTCCCGTCCCCCGACGGTAAAGCGGTGGCGGCGGTCGTGAAACGCGGGCCGAGCGAGTCGAGCAGATATGGCGCATCATTTGTCGACGGAAACGAGCGCGCGGACATCTGGATAGCCGACGGCGACGGACCGGCGCGCGACGTGACGCACGGCGCGAAGGACGGCACCGGCCACTACAACCCGGTGTGGTCGCCCGACGGGCGTCTGCTGGCCTTCGCCTCCACCCGGGGCGGCGACGACGTGTTCCTGCACGTGTGGGACCGCGAGACGGGCGAGACCCGCAAGCTGACCCCGCGCGGGGTGCAGACGATGACGAACGCCTCGGGCTACCTGATCCAGTGGCTGGACGCGCGGCGGGTGATCGCCCCGATGGTGAACGCCGGCCGCTGGGCGCTGGAGTACGGGCAGTGGCTGGAGGCCCAGCGCGCCGCCCCGAAGCAGTGGGCCAAGGTCGAGAAGGGCAAGGAGACCACCGCCTCGGTCCTCGACAGCTCCGCGACCCAGGACCAGGACAAGCTGGACGAGGAGGTCGCCGTCGTCGACGCCGTCACCGGGAAGATCACCTCGGCGGGACCGGCCCGCACCTACACGGCGGGCAACCTGGTGGCCGACCCGACCGGGCGGAACATCGCCCGGGTGGACGACCTCGGCCCCACCCCGGCGGTCGACGGGCAGCTCAAGCGGGTCCTGGAGCGGCGCACCCAGCTCGCGATCGCCTCCGCCTCCGGCGGGCAGCCGCGCGTGGTGAGCGACGTGCCGAGCCCCTCGGTCACCGTGCAGCCCCGCTGGGCCGCCGACGGCTCCCGGCTGCTGGTCGTCGGCAAGACCACCCCCGAGACCCCCGACCCGTTCACCGCCTACCTCGTCCCCGCGACCGGGGGGAAGGCCGCGCCGCTCGCCGCCGACCGGCTGGTGGCCACCGGCCTGCTGTGGGGCGCGGGCACCCCGCTGGTGCGCGGCATAAAGACCGCGAACGCCGTTGATCCCACGGCCCGCCAGGACTGGTGGGCGTTCGACCCCGCCGACCCCTCCGCCGCGCCGCGCGACCTGACCTCGCGGTTCAAGGTGCCGCCGCTGGAGCTGGTACCGGTGCCCGGCGGCGTGCTGGGCGTGGCCGACGGGCGCGCGTGGCTGATCGACCCGCGTACCGGGCAGGCGCGCGACCTGAAGGCGACCGGCGCCGCCCCGCTGGCGGAGCTGGCCTGGCCGCTGGACGACGGCGTCAGGCGCAACGGCGTGCGGCCCACCGACCGGGGCGGCGCCGAACCGGCCAACCCCCGTCTCGACCGCGACTTCCCCCTGGTGCTGGCACGCGACGCCAAGGGCGGCCTGTACGAGCTGGCCCCCGGCGCCTCGCCCACGCTGACCCCGCTCCCCCTGCCCCACCCCGAGGCGGGCGTCGCCGGGTACTCCCCCGCGAACCGCACCGTGATCTTCGGCGCGGGCGGCGACCAGGGCACCGCGCTGTGGACCTCCCACGCCGGGCGCCACACCCAGCGGCTGTCGCTGAACGGCCACCTCGCCCAGGTGACCCCGCCCAAGCGCGAGCTCGTCACCTACAAGGGCGCGAACGGGGAGAAGCTGACCGGCGCGCTGCTGCTGCCCCCGGGCCACCGCGACGGGCAGCGCCACCCGCTCGTGGTCAACGTGTACGGCACCCGGATCGTCTCCACGCTGGAGGACGTGCCGGAGTTCAAGGTGAACAACCCGAGCTACCTCACCCTGCAGTTCCTCGCGGCCCGCGGCTACGCCGTGCTCGTCCCCTCGATCCCCCGCCCCGAGGGCAAGGCCGCGGCCGAGCCGATGACGTGGCCCACCAAGCCGATCATGAACGCGGTGGACGCCGTGATCGACGAGGGCGTGGCCGACCCGAAGCGGCTGGCGGTGCTGGGGCACTCCTTCGGCTCCTACAACGTGCACAGCCTCGTCACACAGACCGACCGCTTCAAGGCGGCGATCGCGATCTCCGGCTTCTCCGACGTGATCAGCAGCTACGGCGTGTTCGACTCCCGCTTCCGCTACACCCCGCGCGCCCAGGAGTGGTTCGCGCCCGCCTACATCGAGGACCCGGCGTTCGAGTTCGGGCTGGGCAAGCCGCCGTGGGAGGACCCGCAGCGGTACGTGCGCAACAGCCCGCTCCTGCACGCGGGCAAGATCAAGACGCCGGTGCTCATGCTGCACGGCGAGCGTGACTACCTGACCCACACCGGCTCGGAGGAGATGTACACCGCGCTGGCCAGGCAGGCCAAGAAGGTGCGGCTGGTCAGCTACTGGGGCGAGGCGCACATGCCGTACTCGATGGTCTCCCCCGCGAACTTCCAGAGCATGATCGAGCAGGAGCTGGAGTGGCTCCGCCTGAACCTGCCCGGAGGCAACCAGTGAGACTTTTCTCGCCCGCCCAGGAACGGGCCTGGCTGGAACACCGGATTCGCGGCGACGCCGTGCCGGACGGGATCTCCCTGCGGCTGCGGCTGACCGGTCCCCTCGACGAGAAGGCGCTGGGCTCGGCGCTCGGCGACCTGGCCGAACGGCACGAGGTGCTGCGCTGGGCCCTGCCGACCCGGGGCGACGGCCCTCGCCCGGTGGTGTCGGCCGGGGCGCTGCCCGCGCCGCGCGCGGTGCCGGTCGAGCCGGAGAGGCTCGGCGCGGCGCTGGCCGAGGTGGAGGGCCGCCCGTTCGACCCGGTGACGGGTCCGCTGGCCCGCGTCTCCCTGCTGGAACTCGGCCCCGAGGAGCACGTGCTGGTGCTGCGCATGCACCCGTGCGTCGCGGACGAGGGCTCGGTCGCCGTGCTCGCCGCCGACCTGGCCGAGCTGTACCGGGCCCGAGCCGAGGACGGCTCCTCACGCCTTTCCGGTACGCCCCGCGTACCCGCCGAGGACGACTTCCCGCGCCTTCCCGCCGTGCCCCGCGCACCCACCGAGGACGACCCCTCGCGCCTGCCGGGTACGCCTCGCGCACCCGCCGAGAACGACCTCCCGCGCCTTTCCGCCGCGCCCCGCGCGTCCGCGGGCGGCCTGGACGGATCGGCCGGTGCCTCCGCGCCGGCGCCGGGCACCGGTCCCGAGGTGACGGACGGGGACAGGCGGGAGTTCTGGCGGGAGGCGTTGCGGGACGTGCCGCCGCTGGAACCGGCCACCGACCGGGCCCGCCCCGGGCGCCGCTCCGGCGCGGGCGGGGCGCACCGCTTCGAGGTGACCGTGCCGCCCGAGCTGGGCGTCCCCTCCCGGGCGGTGCTCGCGGCGTTCGCCGTCCTGCTGGCGCGCTGCTCGGGCCAGGAGCGCTTCACGATCGGCGTGCACGCCCCGGGCCGCGTCTCGGGGCTGCTCGGCGGGGAGCCGAACGAGTTCGCCGGGACGGCGGGGCCGCTGGACGACCTCGTCCCCCTGCCCGTGGACCTGTCCGGCGATCCGGACCTCGCCGCGTTCTCCGCCCGCCTGGACCGGGCCGCGGACGGCGCCTGGCGGCACCGGCTGCCCCTGCAGGACCTCGCCGCCGCCGTCGCCCCGCCCCGCGACCCCAGCCGGGGCGCGCTGTTCGACGTGGCGTACGGCGTCGTCCCCCGTCCCGCCGCGCACGAGGCCGCGGGCCTGCGCCTCGAACCGCTCGGCGACCGGGAACCCGCCGCCCGTCGCACGGCCTGCGACCTGGACCTGCGCCTCACCACGGACACACCGCACGAAACCGGGACCGACACCGGGACCGGGGCTGAGACCGGGAACGGGAACGGGGAAGGCGCCGGAACCCGGACCGAACCCGGAACCGAGACCCGAACCGGAACTGGGACCGGAGACGGGGAAAGCGACAGAAGCGAAACCGGGGAAGGCGCCGGAAGTGGCGGCCGGTTCCGGGCGATCCTGACCTACGCCACCGACGTCTTCGACCACGCCACGATCGAACTGATGGCCGCCCGCCTGACCCGGCTGCTCGCCGAGATGGCCCGCTCCCCCGGGCGGCCGGTGCTCGACCTGCCGCTCGACGACCGCTCGGGCCAGATCGCGGGCCCGCCCGCGGCGGTGGACCTGGACTCCCCGGGCTCCACCCTGGCCGCGCTGATCGCCGCCCAGGCCGGGCGCACCCCCGACGCGACCGCCGTGGACGGGGACGACGGACGCCTCACCTATCGCGAGCTGGACGAGCGCGCCAGGGAACTGGCCGGGTGGCTCGCCGCCGAGGGCGTGGGCCCCGGCAGCGTGGTCGCGATCTGCCTGCCGCGCTCGGCCCGCCTGGTCACGGTCGTGGCCGGGGTGCTGTACGCGGGCGGCGCGTTCCTCGCGCTCGACCCGTCGCAACCGGCCCCCCGGCTGGAGTACCTGCTGTCCGACGCGGCGGCGACCGTCCTGGTGAGCACCGAGGAGATCCTCGGCGGCCTGCCGGAGGGCGGGGGGCGCCGTCTCGACCTCGACCTGCGCGACCCCGCCAGGACCGCCGCGCCCAGCCCGGCCGGGCCGCGCGACCTCGCGTACATGATCTACACCTCGGGCTCGACCGGCCTGCCCAAGGGGGTGCTGCTGGAGCACTCCGGCGCGTGCAACCTGGTCATGGCCCTCGCCCCCGAGCTGGGCATCGGGCCCGGGGTGCGGCTGCTGCAGTTCGCGCCGCCGACCTTCGACGCCTGGGTGTGGGAGGTGTTCACCACGCTGGTCTCCGGCGGCACCCTGTGCGTGCCGGAGGCCGGGAACATCCTCGTCGGCCGGGCGCTGAGCAGGTGCCTGTCGGAGCGCGAGGTGAACGCCGTGCTGCTGCCCCCCTCGGTGATCGCGACACTGCCCGACGACCCGCTGCCCGAGCTGCGGGTGCTGGTGACCGGCGGCGAGGCGTGCACCCCCGAGCTGGTCGAGCGCTGGGGTGCCGGAAGGCGCATGGTCAACGCCTACGGGCCGACCGAGGCGACCGTCATCGCGACCCTGGCCGACTGCTCGGCCGGAGAGGGCGTGCCGCCGATCGGGCTGCCCATGGCGGGGGCGTACGCGCTGGTGCTGGACGCCGCCGGGCGCGTCGCTCCGTGGGGGGTGCCCGGCGAGCTGCACGTCGGCGGCGCGGGCGTGGCGCGCGGCTACCACCGGCGGCCCGCGCTGACCGCAGAGCGGTTCGTCCCCCTCGCCGGACCGCCCCCGACGGCACCGGGCGAACTTTCACCCTCGGCATCGGACGGACCTTCATCCTCGACACCAAGCGGACCACCCACCTCGGCCTCGGCCTCGGACGAGCCTTCGTCCCCGTCCCCGGGCGGGCCCCCGCCCCCGATGTCCGGCGGGCGGCTCTACCGGACCGGTGACCTGGTACGGCAGCGCCCCGACGGCCGTCTCGACTTCATCGGCCGGGTGGACCACCAGGTCAAGCATCGCGGTTACCGGATCGAGCTGGGCGAGATCGAGCAGACGCTGCGGGCCTGTCCCGGCGTGGACGACGCGGCGGTGGCGCTGGAGGACGAGCAACTGGTGGCCTACGTGGCCGCCCCCGCCTCCGACTCCATCCCCGCCTCCGCCTCTCCCCCCGCTTCCGCCTCCGTTTCGGAATCCGCCCCCGGAGCCATCGCCCCGGTGACGGCGAAGGACGCCAGAGCGTGGACGGCCGGGCGGCTGCCCGGCTACATGGTTCCGGGAACCGTGCACGTGCTGGACGAGCTGCCGCTGACCACCGCGGGCAAAATAGACCGCCGCCGGCTGGCCTCCTCGGCCGCCCGCGCCGGAAGCCGGTCGGACGAGCCTCGCGACCGGCTGGAACTGGAGGTGCTGGAGGCCTTCCGGCGGGTGCTGGACAAGCCGCGGATGGGCCCGCACGACGCCTTCTTCGAGTCGGGCGGCGACTCCCGGCTCGCGGTGACGCTGCTCGGCCGCCTGCGCGGCGGCCTGCGCAGGCCGGTGGCGGCCCGCCTGCTCTGGGAACGCCCCACGGCCGCGGGCCTCGCCTCGGCACTGCGCGAACTCGGGTAAGCGGTACCGCGCGGGAACAGCGGCAACCGCTCTACGGTGGGCCCGGCCGCGGAAGGCCGTATCCGCGCGTACGCCCGTCGCGGGCACTTCCCGAGCCCGGCCGGCCCGGTCAGGGCACGCTACCGGGGCGCGTGCCCGAAACGCGCTCGCAGGTCGACGAGCCTGTCCCGGGTCTCCAGCGCGGCCGTCTCCTGGGCGCCCTCGACCATGAGCCCGAGTATCTCGGCGAGGACGAACGCGCCGGTGTTCCAGCTCGCCATGCGGGACGCCGACCCCACGGCGCCGAGCACGGCGGTGACCTCGTCGCCGTACCGGTCGGCCAGTTGCGTACCGCAGACGAGGATCAGCGGGACGCCGCGTTCGCCCGCGAGCGTGACGAGCGCGTGGACGTCGGGCATGGGACGGGCCGCGTGGACGAGAACGACCGCGTCGCCGTCGCGCAGGTCGAGGAGCCTGTTGGCGAGGTCGAAGCCGGTCTCGTGCAGCCAGCGGGTGCGGGTGCCCGCCCGGCTCAGCAGGTCCGACAGATGCAGGGCCGGCGCCGCGGAGGTTCCCATCCCGACGCACCAGACGGTGTCGGCGGCCGAGATCGTCCCGATCGCCGTGTCCAGGGCCTCCAGGTCGAGGACCGCCGCCGTCTCGTGCAGTAGTTCGTGCGCGGCGTCGAAGATCCGCGCGGTCGCGGGGCCGAGGT
This sequence comes from Streptosporangium sp. NPDC002524, assembly GCF_040295985.1. Classification (NCBI taxonomy): domain Bacteria; kingdom Bacillati; phylum Actinomycetota; class Actinomycetes; order Streptosporangiales; family Streptosporangiaceae; genus Streptosporangium; species Streptosporangium sp. NPDC002524. The sequence continues at coordinate 269,708 of NZ_JBEOWK010000009.1, forward strand.
CGGTGCCGAGGGCGGCGAGCCTGCGGACGACGCGTTCACGCGGGGGTGTCACGGTGGCGTGGGGTCTCGTGGCGAGGCGTTTGAGCTCGGGCAGCCCGCTGAACCCGAGCCTGCGGGCCGTCCGGATGACGCTCGCGTCGCTGGTCCCGGTCGCCTCGGCTATCGCGTCGGCGTTGACGAACGGGAGCTCGCTCGGCGCGAGTGTCGCGAGGTACTCCGCGACGATCCGTTCGGTGCGTGACAGGGTCCGGCCGTGCCGCGCGATCCGTTCGCGCAGCACCGGGGATCCCTCGGCGGGGTCTGGGGAGGCGTTGGTCCGGGTCATCCGCTCCAGTCTCCCGCCTGTCCGGCCGGAACGCGTCCCGGACGTGACAGGGGCAGGCAGAGCGGGGAGCCGGTCACGGGGTGCTCGACGACGACGGAGTCGACGCCGAAGACCGCGCGGACGGTGCCGGGGGTCAGCACCTCGGCCGGGGGCCCGGCCGCGTGCACCCGCCGGTCGGCGACGGCGATCACGTGGTCGGCGTACTGGGCGGCCTGGTTGAGGTCGTGCAGCACCATGACGACGGTGGTCCCCGCGGTCTGGTTGAGCTCGCGGAGCAGGTCGAGCACCTCGATCTGGTGGGCGATGTCGAGGTAGGTCGTGGGCTCGTCGAGCAGCATGATCGGGGAGTTCTGCGCCAGGCACAGCGCGATCCAGGCCCGTTGCCGCTGCCCGCCGGAGAGCTCGTCGAGGTCGCGGTCGGCGAGCTCCCCGAGGTGCGCCGCGCCGATCGCCGCCTCGACCGCGCGCCGGTCGTCCTCGGTCTCGCGGGCGAGGAAGCCCCGGTGGGGGTGACGTCCGAACCGGCAGAGGTCCCGGACCGTGAGCCCCTCCGGCGCGACCGGGGACTGCGGGAGGATCGACAGGGCGCGGGCGAGGTCGCGCCTGGGCATGCGGGCGATGTCGGCGCCGTCGAGGAGCACCCGGCCCGCGAGCGGTTCGAGCGCGCGGGCGAGCGTACGCAGGAGGGTCGACTTGCCCGAGCCGTTCGACCCGATCAGGGCGGTGATCCGCCCCGGCGGGACGCTCAGGTCCGTGGCGGTCAGGACCGGGGCGGCGGCGGAGTAGCCGACGGAGACCTGGACGGCTTCGAGGCGGTGGCCGCCGGTGCGGGGTTCAGGCATGGACGCGTGCTTCCCGGAGAAGGATGTAAAGGAGGTAGGGTCCGCCGACGACTGCGGCGACGACGCCGGCCGGCAGTTCGTTCGGCAGGGCGACCAGCCGTCCGGCCAGGTCGGCGAGGCTGAGGACGACGGCGCCGGTGAGCGCGGTCGCGGGGACGAGCCATCTCGCCCTGCGGCCGGCGAGGCGGGCGGCCAGGTGCGGGGCGAGCAGGCCGAGGAACCCGATCCCGCCCACGGCGGCGACCGAGCCGGCGGCCAGGGCCACGGCGACGACGACGAGGAGCACCCGGATCCCCCGGGGCGACCATCCCAGGCCGGACTGGCTGTCGTCGCCGAGCCCGGCCAGGTCGAGCAGCCGCGCGCAGACCACGACCCCGGGGAGGCAGACGACGAGCCAGACGGCCAGGCCCGCGACGTCGGCGCCCGTGCTGCCGTAGACGCTGCCGGCCAGCCACACCATCGCCTGGTCGGCGCGCTGGGGGAACACCACCATCAGGTACTGCATCGCGGCGGCGGCCAGGGCGGCGATCGCGATCCCGGCGAGCGCCAGGGTCGCGCCGTGCGCCCCCGCCCGGCGGGAGAAGCGGAGCAGCAGCGCGGTCACGGAGGCGGCCCCGGCGACGACCCCGACCGGGGTGGCCCACAGGTGGGCGCCCGGGGGGACGAGCACCGCCACGAGCATCGCGCCGAGCCCGGCCCCCTTGGTCACCCCGATCACGTCGGGCGAGGCCAGCGGGTTGCGTACCGCGGCCTGCAGAAAGAGTCCGGACAGGGCCAGCGCGGCGCCGGCGAGGACGGCGACAGCGACCCTCGGCAGCCGGTACTGCAGGACGACGAAGCCGTTGGGCCCGCCGGTGAGCGCGTCGAGGACCTGGGGCGGCGAGAGCGGCACCGCTCCGGCGCAGATCCCCGCGAGGGCCAGCCCGGCCACCAGGAGGCCGAGCAGGACGATCACGTGGACCCGGGTCCGGGTCCGGTTTCCCGGGAGGGTCATCGTGTCTTGCTCCGCAGGGCCAGGAAGAGGAAGGCGGGGGCGCCGACGACCGCCGTGATCACACCCGCCGGGGTCTCCCCGGGGAACGCCACCAGGCGCGCGAGCAGGTCGGCCACGACCAGCAGCAGGGCACCGCCCACGACGCACAGGACCAGGCGGCGCCCGAAGTCGCCGCCGACGAGCGCGCGGGCGATGTGCGGGACGATCAGGCCGACGAAGCCGATCGGCCCGGCGACGGCGACCGACGCGCCGGCCAGTGTCACGACCAGCAGTGCCGCCCCTCCGGCGACGCGGCGGGTGTTCTGCCCGAGCGCCTCCCCGGTGGCGGAGTCGAGGGCGAGCAGGCCGAACCCGCGGTGGGCCACGGCGGCGACGGCGCAGCCGGTCAGGGTGAACGGCAGCAGCAGGGTCACGTCGGGCCACTGGGCGCCGGTGACCGATCCGGCGAGCCAGAAGACGATGTCCTGGGTGGAGTTGTTCATCACGAGGATCGCCTGCACCAGTGCCGACAGCAGGATCTGCAGGGACATGCCGGCCAGCGCGAGACCGACGGTGCCGATCGCGGTCGCCGCCGACAGCGCCCACATCACGACCCCCACGACCCCCGCTCCGGCGAACGCCGCGACGGTCGCCGCCACGCCGCCCGCGCCGAACGCGATCGTCGTCGCGACGATCGCCACCGCGGCGCCCGCGTTGATCCCGAACGTCTGGGCCGAGGCGAGGGGGTTGCGGGTGAGAGTCTGCGCCAGGAGGCCGGCCACCGCGAGGCTCGCCCCGACGAGCGCGGCCAGCACGATCCGGGGAAGCCGCACCCCGAGAACGAGGCCGCGGTCGGCGGATCCGGCCGCTGCCCACAGCGCGCCGGCCACCCGGTCCGGCGGCATCCCGGTGGCGCCCACCGTCAGGCTCCAGAGACCGGCCAGGACGAGCAGGCCCGTCCCGGCCAGCGCGAGCACGAGCGTCCGCCCGGCCCCGGCGGGCCGTCGCGGACGTTCTCCGCGGCGGCCGGGCGCGGGAGGCGACGGCGCCAGGGACCCGGTGCTACCGGTCACCGTTGAGCTTCCGCACGACGTCGGCGGCGATGACCTCCGCCGTGTGCATGCCGCGGAAGCGGGAGAACGCGTTCCGGTTCACCTCGTACACGGCCTTCGACCTGACGGCCGAGATGCCGGCCCAGGCGCTGTTGTTCCGCCACTCGTCGTACACGGTGCCCGGCCCGTCGGTCGCGACGAACAGCATGTCCGGGTCGACCGCGACGAGGCGTTCGAGCCCGACACCGCTCTCGACCGTGTCCGTCGCGTCGACCGCGGGCTTCAGCCCGATCGCCTTGAACACCGATCCGGTGAACGCCGAGGAGGTGTGCAGGCTCATCCCGTCCGGCGTGGCGACGGCGAGCAGGACGCGCCCGTCGGAGCCCGCCGGGATCTTCGCGGCGATCTCCTTCATGCGCCTGTCGTGCTCGGCGACGGCGGTCTCGCCCTTGGCCCTGTCGCCGAGGGCGTCCGCGATCGTGAGGGCGGAGTCCTTGATGTCCTGGTAGCTGCCCTCCCAGCTGTTGAGCACGATCGTGGGCGCGATGGCGCCGAGCTGGGGGTAGATCGTGGCGTGCCGCGTCGAGTCGGCGATGATCAGGTCCGGCTGGAGGCCGCTGACGAGCTCCAGGTTGGGTTCCAGACGGGTGCCGACCGAGGTGTAGTCGATCTTCTTGCCCAGCAGCTGCGGGATGCGGGCCGCGTCGTCGTCGTCCGCGATGCCGACCGGGGTGACCCCGAGCTGGTCGAGGGTCTGGACGAACGAGAACTCCAGCGCCACCACCCGGGCGGGCCGTCCCCCGATCTTCGTCGTGCCGAGCTCGTGGACGATGTCGCGGGCGTTCGTGTCACTCGCTCCGGCGAGTTTCGTGGCGGCCTGGCTCGAACAGGCGGAGAGCCCGGCGGCGGCCAGGACGGCGACGACGGCGAGCACGACCCGGCCCAGAGGACGGGCCGGGCGCAGGGGGACGGAAGACATTAAAAACAGACCTTTCACACATTAATGCGCCTCACCCGACAGATCGGGCACGCGCTAGTGTGGGCAGCCTAACCTAACCTGTAGTGCACAGGTCAAAACTGGAACGTACGCGACACCTCCCGCCTTCCCGCAGGCAGGGCACGGGAGCAGTGCCGGGCCGCATGACATGACGGGCCTGTCCGTCACGGCCGGCGGGGCCGTCTGTCATGGTCGGCGGGGCCGGATCAGCGGGGCGGGCCGCGCCTTGCGAGGCGGCGCCGATCCGACCTGGAGAGAACAATCACAGACGGCCCTTGATCCGTAGGCGGCCGGTCCGCCGGGCTCTGCCTGGTCCAGGCGGACGGGATGAGCAGGCGCCCACCTCAGCCACTCCGCTGCGCTCCTCGTTCATCTCGGAGCGGAGATCCCCGCCGGAGGCAAGTTTTTCAAGCGAAGCGCCCGACCACCACACAGGTGATCGGGCGCTTCCGTGCTCGTCTCAGGCTGCGTCGAACTTTCCGCTTTTCACGCCTGCGAGGAAGGTTCTCCAGTCAGCAGGCATGAAGACCAGGGCTGGCCCCTCGGGGTTCTTGCTGTCTCGGACGGCTGCGACCCCAGGGATGTTGGTGGCAACTTCCACGCATTGGCCGTTGCCTTGGCTGCGAGTACTCGTACGCCATTCGGCGTTGGACAGGTCAAGATCCATCACGCCCGCCCCCTTCCAACTCTGTTGAGCCTCGGCCAATAGGGTCCGTGTTGCGTCCGGACCGGCAGCTATGGCCCGCAGGTGCTCAAAAATGTGCGTCAGGTCTGGACTTGTACAAGATAAGCATCATCGGCAGATTTCTGCCTTGCTAGTCAGGTCTGCCTGTCTCAGCGTCCAATGCGTACACCTTGCCGTCGTGACTGCCGACGTAGACGGTGCCACCGACCACCGCCGGACTGGAGACGATGTCGCCGCCGGTGGTGTGGATCCAGCGCTTGGTACCGTCAACGGCGTTCAGCGCATACACCTTGCCGTCGATGCTGCCGATATAGACGGTGCCACCGACCACCGCCGGACTGGAGACAACGGCGTTGCCGGTGGTGTGGATCCAGCGCTTGGTACCGTCAACGGCGTTCAGCGCATACACCTTGAGGTCGTTACTGCCGATATAGACGGTGTCGCCAACCACCGCCGGACTGGAGACGACTAAACCGCCCGTGGTGTGGGCCCAGCGTTGAGTACCGTCAGCGGCGTTCAACGCATACACCTTGTTGTCGCTGCTGCCGACGTAGACGGTGCCACCGACCACCGCCGGACTGGAGATGACGGCGCCGCCAGTGGTGTGGGCCCAGCGCTGAGTACCGTCGACGGCGTTCAACGCATACACCTTGCCGTCACTGCTGCCGACGTAGACTGTGCCACCAACCACCGCCGGACTAGAGACGACTAAACCGCCGGCGGTGTGGGCCCAGCGTTGAGTACCGTCAGCGGCGTTCAACGCATACACCTTGTTGTCGTTACTGCCGACGTAGACGGTGTCGCCAACCACCGTCGGATTAGAGTGGACGGCGCCGCCAGTGGTGTGGGCCCAGCGTTGAGTACCGTCAGCGGTATTCAACGCATACACCTTGCCGTCACTGCTGCCGATGTAAACGGTGTCACCGACCACCGCCGGGCTGGAAAAAACGAAGCCATCGGTGGTGTGGGCCCAGCGCTGAGTACCGTCGACGGCGTTCAACGCATACACCTTCTTGTCGTAGCTGCCGATGTAGACGGCGTCACCGACCACCGTCGGACTGGACTCAACCTCGTTGCCGGTGGTGTAGGTCCATCCGGTGTGGCGGGGTGGTGTGATGGATGGTTTGTGTGACTGGCCAGTGGTTTGGACAGCGTGTGGCTGGGCTGTGCCCAGGAAGATTTGCGGGAGCAGGCCAGCGAGGAGGAAAGCACCGACGGTGACCACGGCCGCACTGGCGATCAGCATCCTTGGCAGACGGTCTGTCGGCGGCTGGGGCGGGTTGGTGATCGTATCGGGATGATCGAGTTGGTCGATGGTGAATGCGCTCTTGGCGAGGTCGTCGTGGACTCGCTCTAAGGTGTTGGTCTCTTGCTGAAGCATCTGGTCGACACGGCGCAGGATCTGGGCAGCGACGCGCTGGTCAGTTTCTCCCATTAGTGGCTGGGGCTCGGCGACTGGTTCGAGGCTGGTGAGAGCCGTGGGTGTGGGTACTGAGATGGCTTTTAGGTTGGCGAGGCGACGGGCGAGATCTTCGGCTTGCGCGCGTGCCTGTTGATGCAGCCGTTCGGCTTGAGTGCATCGGTCTTTAGCTTCCGCTAGCCGTTGCTCTACCCTGGCACACAATCGTTCGGCTTTTTCCAGACGTTGTTGCGTGTCAGCCAGCTCGTTGCGTAACCGGGCGTTTTCAACTTTGAGTTGCTCACGTTCGACGGCGCCCATGCTTGCCAGCACGGTGGGCTGCGACTGATGATCGGCGATTTGCTGGCGGAGTACTTGACGCTGACCGGTCAGTCTGCTCGCGGCTTGTGTGAGTCGGTCGCGCATCTCGGTGAGGCCGTCGGCCAGAGATCTTTGCCGGTCGATGGAGTGTTGGACACGGTCCATGGTCTCGGTGATGGTCTCCAGCAGCTCCGCCACCGCTGCCGGAGTGGTGTGCTCGACCTGCGGGCTTGTGGTCTGGTTCCGGGATCGCGCCCACCCGACCACGCTTGCCGTCATAGTCCCTATCAGGGATATCAGTCCGGCAATATTGGCTGCGGTCTCCAAGCCCAAGGCGCGCAAGAAAAACCACAGCCCTAGCGCCAGCGCGCAAAGCGCCAGTCCGGCGACTGTCCATGGCTGCTTGTGCCACCATCGCCGGTTGTGTTCCTGATGCGCACGCATGGTTCTTATTGTGGTGCCGCGTTGCGGTGGGGCACACGTTACGCGTTCAGGTCGTAACCGGATCTCTACAAGCGCTGCTTGACGCCTATCCGGGAACAGCAATGTCCACTTGCATACGTTTTGACCTTAATGATACTAATTTAGTGATTTAGCCCAACTTTGGCATGGGTGTTTTCGGTCGCGTTGCGGCCTAGATCACACCCCGATGCCCTACCGGTAAAGCATTGGGATGAGTGCTGGCGAGGTTGTCACCCAGTGCTATACATGGCATTTCGAGTGGTAGTAGTGATTACCGAAGCGCTTTCAAGTGCTCGTAACAGACGCCTGTCCGATGGAGCAGAATAAGGAACGCGGGTCGCCTGTTGGGCCATTTACAAGCGCCACAGGGAGGACTTATCCCTGTATTTATCAAATATCTTTTCCCGCACGACCGTTTCGCGTCAGGGGAAGTTGCGCCGGTCGGTGATTTTGAGGCGTCCACGCCCACCCGGCCGGTGCAGCAGCGCGACGAGACGGGGCTGCCGATGTGGGCGGTCTCGGCGCTCGATCCGGATCCGGCTGCCAGGGCTGCCGGGAAATCGATGCAGGTCAAGACCGCTGCGGCGGAGCTGCCGGAGCTGCCCGAAGCGTTGGCGGCGGTGGGGGTGCCGTTCATTGGCCGTGCACGGCGGGCGCGGCGCGCGCAACCACCTGCTGGCCGTCGCCCTGCACGCGGGCGCCGTGCCGATACGGCGCCGCGACGCGTAGGCCACCCGACGTCCCGGAGGCCGGCGTGACGGCTGCCGCCGACCCACCCAGGCGGAGCCGGACCGGCCACCCGGCCGAGATCGCGCGACGGGCGACTAGACGGCGTCGGGGCCGAAGGCGCGCAGGAACGTGTGGACGGCGGCGCGGGTCACGTCCCGCAGCTCGGTGTCGGCGACCTCGCGGGTGCCCAGCCGCGACCGCGCCTCCATCGGGCCGGTGAGCAGGGCGCCGAACTGTTCGGCGGCCTGAGCGGGGTCGGCCGCGCGCAGGCGGCCGGCGAGCATGAGCCTGGCCAGCCGGTCGGCCAGGGCCTGGGCGACGCGGTCGGCCGCTCGTCCCTGGACGATGTCGAGCAGGTCGGGAAACTGGTTGAGCTCCGCCGCGAGCAGTCGTCGCAGTGCCCAGGAGCTGTCGTCGCAGTAACACCGGAGCAGGCTGTGACCGACCTCCTCCAGCGTCGCGCACAGCTCGCCACCGTCGTCGGTGAGCCGCTCCAGCGTGGCCATGTTCCTGGCCAGCGCCCTGTCGGCCTGAGCGGTGATCGCCTGGCGGAGCAGGGTCTCCTTGTCGCCGAAGTGGTTGTACACGGTCGCCTTGGCGACGCCCGCCTCGGCGGCGATCACGTCCACCCCGGCCTGGGCGTATCCCTGGCGGGCGAACACCGCGAACGCGGCGTCCAGGATCGCCTTCCGCTTGTCGATGCGCCCGCGCGCGGTGGCGAGGCCCCGCCCGGCTGAGGTTCCCGCTCCGTTCATGGGCCGCATCATAGCGCGAGAATCACGCGACTATACCGGTGAGTCTATTTCGGTGGACTTGATTGACTAAGACTGATCGGTCTCTTAATTTGGACTCGCTGGTCTAGTTGACCTTGATCAAACCACCAGATCGGAGCCGGCCCATGACACGACCGCGAGACGACCGGCTGGATCCGGCACTGCTGCGGCTGATCGCCGTGATCCTGCTCGGCGGGTTGCTGGGCATCCTCAACAGCACGATGGCCGCCGTCGCCACCGGCACCCTGGCCAGGGCGTTCGACACCTCGCTGAGCACGATCGGCTGGACCTCCACCGGCTTCCTGCTGGCCGTGACGGCGACCATCCCCTTCACCACCTGGGCCGTCGACCGGTTCGGCGGCAGGCGGCTGTGGCTGTGGGGTCTCGTCCTGTTCCTGGCCGGATCCCTCGCCTCCGGGCTGGCCTGGAACGTCGGCGGCCTGATCGCCTTCCGTGTCGTCCAGGGTGTCGGCGCCGGCCTCCTCGACCCGCTCGTCCTGATCCTGCTGGCCCGCGCGGCCGGCCCCCACCGCGCGGGGCGCGTGATGGGCCTGATGGGGGTGGTCCTCTGCCTCGGCCCCATCCTCGGGCCCATCGCGGGCGGCGCCATCCTGCAGGGCCTGCCGTGGCGCTGGATGTTCCTGCTCAGCGTGCCCGTCGGTCTCGTCGCCCTCCTGCTCGCCCTGCGCGTGCTGCCCGCCGATCCACCTACCGAACGGCAGCGGCCTCGGGCCCGGCTCGACGTCCTCGGCCTGGCCCTGCTCGGCCCGGGTTTCGCCGCTCTCGCCCTGGCCCTCTCGCAGACGGCCGAGCAGGGTGCCTTCACCGCCTGGCAGGCGCTCACCCCTCTGGCCGCCGGTGTCGCCCTGCTGACCGTCTACGCGATCCACGCGCTTAGCGTCCGGCGTACGCCACCCCTGATCGACCTGCGGCTGTTCGCCGGTCGCGGGTTCACCGCGAGCGTCACCATCATGGGCCTCGGCGGGCTCGCGAACTTCGCCGTCCTGTTCGCGCTGCCGCTGTACTACCAGCAGGCGCACGGGCACGGCGTGCTCGCCGCCGGACTGCTGATGGCGCCGCTGGGTCTTGGCGGCGCGATCAGCATGCCGCTCGCCGGACGGCTGTCGGACCGGATCGGCGCCCGCGGGCTCGCCGGTGGCGGAGCGCTCGTGGCCGCGCTCAGCGGGCTCGCCCTCACCCGGGCCGGAGCGGACACCCCCGAGGTGTGGCCCGCGCTGGCCTCTCTCACCCTGGGCCTGGGGATGGGCTTCTTCAGCGCGCCCACCATGGGGTCTCTGTACCGGACGCTGCCCGCCCCGCTGGTGGCGCAGGGCAGCTCGGTGCTCTACACGCTCAACCAGCTCGGCGCCGCGATCGGCGTCGCCGTCGTCACGCTCATCCTGCAGACCGCCGCCGACGCGGTGACCGGCTTCCACGGTGTCTTCTGGTTCGCCGTCGCCATGATCCTGGTCGTCCTGGCCGCCGTCCCGCTCCTGCCCGGCCGCCCGGAGGATCCGGCCGTACGGGAGGGCCCCGTCGTACGGGAGGGCCCCGTCGTACGGGAGGGCCCCGTCGTACGGGAGGAAGAGGACTCCGCCACGTCCGAAAGGACGTCCCAGTACTCCGGCGACGGTCCGCGATCCTGAAGATGGGGACGGGGACGTGCGTTCCCGGCCCGTGCCACCCCGGGGTCACCGTTCTCCCGGTGTGGAGCGGTGTGGAACCTCACCAGGGCGAGGTCCCGGGCCCGTCCTCCTCGTCGTCGTCGATCAGCAGGAAGTCGGGCCGGTTCTCGTGCCACCCGGGGACGTCCATCGAGTTGAGCACGGAGATCAGCTTCTTCTCCTCGTAGATGAAGTGCGTCCGCATGACGGCCGACAGCGCCTCCACCTCCTGGCGCACCTTGGAGGCCGTTACCGGGTCCGGCTTCTCCGGGAGGGATGCGAGTAGTTTCTGGAGGTTCCCCAGCAGCCAGTCCAGATGGTTGTGGTCCGTACGCAGGTCGGAGAGCACCTTGCCCAGCTCGGGGAACTCCTCGGCGATCACCGGGAACGCGCCCCTGTCCTCGCCGGTGTGGTGGCGCGTCAACGCAGCGCAGAAGGAGAGGCAGTGGGCGCGCAGGTCACGCGGCGGAAGCCCCTTGCCGTCGAAGTAGTCGTCGACGCCGTCCTGGAGGCCCTCCAGCATCTCCCGGAGCCAGATGTGCACTTCGAGCAACTGTGTACCGAAAGCGGTGAGGCGGTCACCCGCCCCGGGACGTGCGTTCACGCTCTTCCCCCGACTCCCCGACTCCCCGACTTCACCGACAGGTCGATCCACCCGGCGCCCCCGAAGATCCGGAGGCGCGCGGCGAGTCCCGGTGGAACCGCGGTGGTACGGCCACACCCGCGGATGACCTTCCACGGCCCGGGGGTGTCCACGGCGGGGCCGGAGACGCCTGTGCATGGTCTCACGGACGGGCCGCAGGGGGCCGGGGAGCCCGGCCCCGCGCGGTACGGACCGGGCGGTCACGCCATGAGCGGGCGGTGCGGGGGGTCATGGTGACCGCGGGGGTCACCATGACGACCCTTCGAACCCTCGGCTCACATGGAGGGTTCCGCGCCCGGGGCCGGGGTGGCGGCCTTGGGCTCGCGGCGCAGCAGGGCCCGCAGTTTCTTCTCGATCGGATACTCGTACAGCCGGTACAGCCCCCACGACAGCAGCACGCTGACGACCAGGCCGACGAGCGCGTACGGCAGGTGCGCCCAGGTGGGCTGCGGGAAGTCGTAGAGCGACTGCCGCCCGAACGCGTGCTTGGCGATGGGGAAGAGCACCAGGAAGTGGATCAGGTAGAAGGCGTAGGACCACTGGCCGAGCGCCACCAGCGGGCGGGAGCTCAGCAGGCTGCGCCGTCCGGCCAGGTCGTTGGTCGCCGCGGCCGCGATGAGCAGCGCGAACACCACGATGCTGCCCCGGTTGGCGGTCTCGGCCAGCGCGGTCTGCCACACGCCGGACCAGGACCACGCCCACAGCAGCCCGAAGTAGACGACAGTGATCGCGGTCGCCGTGCGCAGCCCGATCGGGCTGCGCCAGCCCCTGCGCACCGCGGCGGCGATCACGATGCCCAGCACGAACTCGCTGACCCGGGAGATCGGCGAGTGGGTGGCGAAGTAGTACAGGTCGGAGGTGAACCAGTTCTCCCCGGTGAGCTGCGGGTTGGCGAGCCAGAGCCACACGCGCGTGCCGATGCTGATCGCGATGAGCGCCGCGGCGATCAGCACCATCTGCCGCAGGGTGCGCCGCACGATCGGGCGCACCACGAACGGGAAGACCGCGTAGAAGAACGCCTCGCACGACAGCGACCAGGAGACGGTGTGCGGCACGGTGTCGCCCTGGAACGACGACGGGAACCACGCCTGCACCATGAGCAGCGTGGCGACCGTCCACCACACCAGCGACGTGCCACCCTCGGTGGGCCAGAGCTGGCCGCCGACGAGCAGCGCGACCGCCGCGACGGTGGTGATGAGCAGCGACGGCCAGATCCTGGCGAAGCGGCGCCAGTAGAACTTCGGCGCGGTGTCCCGGTCGAAGAACGTCCAGGTGAGGACGTATCCGGACAGGACAAAGAAGAACGTCACCCCGGCCGTGCCGAGGACGAACAGCTCGTTGAGGTAGGGCAGGGGCAGCAGGATCGCGACGTGGCTGAAGAACACCCCGAACGCGGCGAACCACCGCAGCCCGGTCAGTGACTCCAGCCGCGTCCTGGGCGGTCCCTCGATCGTTTCCGGTGACGGCCTGGCGGCTAACGAGGTCACGACGCCGCCTCCTCTCCCGTGAGGCCGGCTTGCGCGCGGCGTTCGTCGACCAGCGCCGCCTGTTCGCGGACGGTCGCGTGACGCAGCAGGTCGGGCAGTTCCACCTCGACGCCGAACGCCACCTCGTAGCGCAGGCTCAGCCTGGCCAGGGTGAGCGAGTGGCCGCCGAGGTCGAGGAAGCCGTCGGAGGCGCCGATCTCCTCCACGCCGAGCAGCTCGCGCCAGATCCCGGCGACGGCCTCTTCGGTGCCGCCCTGGACCGGCACGTGCCCGCCCTCGTCGGCGGGGGCGTCGGGGCTGGGCAGCTCCTCGTGGGCGACGTGGCCCGCGGCGGTCCTGGGCAGGGAGTCGAGGACGGTGACGGAGCCGGGCACCTGGTACTCGGGCAGGTGGGCGGTGAGCTCCTTGGTGTCGATCCCCTCCCCCGCCACGTACGCGGCGAGCCGGTCGTGGCGCACGTCCACGGCGGCCTCGGCCACGCCGGGGCGGCCGGCCAGGGAACGGGCCAGCTCGTCGGTGTCCACCCGGAACCCGCCGACGGTGAACATCCGGTCGAAGCGGCCGAGCAGCTCCATCGAGCCGTCGGGGAGGGTACGGCCCCGGTCGCCGGTGGCGGCGCCCCGGACGTGGATCTCGCCGGGCACGCCGGTGGCGCCGGGGCGCCCGGCCCGGTCGGCGACCTCGATCTGCGTACCGGCCAGGGGTTCGCCGAGGAGGACGCCCCTGCGGGGTTCGGCGAGCGGGTCGATCCGGCGGGCCGAGGCCCAGCGCTCCCCGTACAGGGTCCAGGTGGGGACGGCCGCGGCCAGCTCCCGCGCGAGGCCGGGCGGGGTGGTGGCCGCGTCGCAGAGCGCGGTGAACGGCCGGTCGGCGGGCAGGCCGTCCTGCAGCAGCAGCCGCCACGCGGCGGGCGGGGCGTGCACGACGGTGGCGTCCGCGACCAGTTCCCTCAGCCGCCCGGCGTCGCGGGCGGCCTCGGGGGGCGCGGTCACCAGGTGCGCGCCGTGCAGGAGTGCCAGCAGCATGGCGTCGGTGAACGCGCCGGACGCGGGCGGGGCGAAGGTGAGCACGGTGTCGGCGCGTTCACCGATGCCCAGGCCGATCCGCGAGGCCAGGTCCGCGATCGGCGCGGTGGCCGTGCTCGCCGTGCTCGCCGTGCTCGCCGTGCCGCCGTCGAGGATGTCCGCCTTGAGGCGGGCGTACCGCCAGACGGCGGGGTCGGGGCTGTCGGCGGACGGCGGCTCGGCCCCCCTGCGCACGGCGGGCACGAGGCTCTCGGCCCGCGCGTCGAGTTCGGCGTACGTCAGCGTGACGCCGGAAGCGACGGAGGACGCGTCCCCGGAAACGGAGGACCCGTGGGCGGTGACGGCGGGCGAGTCAGGGGTGAGCCGTACCCGCTCGGCCAGGACGGCCGCCGCCCGCTCGGCGTCACCGGCCTCCGGCCCGGGAAGCCGGGGGGCCGGGGGGAGCGCGAGGTCGCCGACCGGCCGGTCCGGGTCGGCGCAGGCCTTCGCGACCAGGAGCGCGAACTGCTCGGCGAGGACCTCGACGGCGGCCGGGTCGAACAGGTCGTCGTTGTAGCCCCACAGGCCCGCCATGCCGTCGCCGTCGACGCTGAAGTCCACCATCAGGTCGAAGTGCGAGACCTCGACGTCGGGGACGAACTCCGAGGCCCGCACGCCCGGCAGGTTCAGGAAGACCCCGTCGTTGTCGCGTACCCCGAGCCCGGCCTGGAACAGCGGCGTGTGGCTCTGCGGCCGCTGCGGGTGCAGCTCGCGCACCAGCTCCTCGAAGGGCATCTCCTCGTGGTCGTGCCCCTCGACGGAGGCGTGGCGCACCCGGCGCAGCAGCTCGCGGAAGGTGGGCTCGCCGCGCAGGTCGAGGCGGAGGCAGATGATGTTGATGAAGCACCCGACGAGCGCTTCGAGCTCGGGCCGGATGCGCCCGGCGGCGGGTACGGCGGTGACGATGTCGGCCTGGCCCGCGTAGCGCGACAGCAGCACGCCGTAGGCGGCCAGCAGCACGGTGAACGGGGTGGTGCCCTCGTCGCGCGCCACCGCGCGCACGGCGGCGACGGCGTCGCCGGACAGCCGGGAGCGGTGGAAGCGGCCCGCGCGGCGCCGGTGCGGCGGCCGGGGCCGGTCGGAGGGCAGGTCGAGCAGGCGGGGAACGCCGTCCAGGGTCCGCCGCCAGTAGTCGACCAGGCGCGAGCGCACGTCCTCGGTGCGCAGCCGCTCGCGCTGCCAGACGGAGAAGTCGGTGTACTGCAGGTCCAGGTCGGGCAGGCTCGCCCCCCCGTCGCCGGCCGCGTCGTAGAGGGTCTCGATCTCGCGCCCGACGATGCCGAAGGACGGGTCGTCGAAGACGATGTGGTGGAAGGTGAGCACGAGCACGTGGTCGTCGGGTCCCAGCCTGAGCAGCAGGGCCCGCCAGAGCGGCCCGTGGCGCAGGTCGAACGGGGCCAGGATGTCGTCGGCGGCCATCCGCGCGGCCTCCGCCTCGACCTCTCCGGCCGAGTCCTCGGAACCCGGGTCCTCGGAACCCAGGTCCACGGAGCGCAGCACGCTCGTGGGCGCGTCGCCGACGCGCTGCACGGGCATGCCGTCGACCTCCTCGACGGTGGAGCGCAGGATCTCGTGGCGCCGGATCACCTCGCACAGCGCCCGGTCGAGGGCGCCCGCGTCGAGGGGACCGCGCAGCCGCAGGGTGGCGGGCACGTGGTAGAACCCGAAACCCGGATTGAACATCTCGCCGAACCAGATGCGCTCCTGGGTTGAGGAGACCGGCACCCCCGAAGCCGGCACGGGATGTCGCGGGATGCGATCTCGCTCGCGCCGGCGGCGGGCGATCAGGTCGTGCACATTGTCCGCGCTGTTGGCAATCGTCATGTGAATGGTGTCCTCACGTCTGTGGGGTGCAGCGTGAATGCAGAATTTTGCGTCAGGATATGTCTTGATAAGCGAGAGCATTTACCCTCTATTGCGAAAAGGCGGCGAAACGGATATGGAGCTGCAGGGTGTGACGGCGCTGGTCTCGGGGGCCGGTGGCGGGCTGGGCGCCGCCACCGCGCGCGAGCTCGCCAAGGCCGGCGCGCACGTGGTCGTGGCCGACCTGGACGCCGGTACGGGAGGCCCGGTGGCCGACGAGGTGGGCGGCACGTTCGTGGAGACGGACGTGACCGACGCGGGTTCGGTCGAACGTGCCGTGGAGGTGGCCGCCGGGGTGGCGGGGCCGCTGCGCGTGGCGGTGAGCTGCGCGGGGATCGCGCCCGCCGCCCGTACGGTCGGCCTCGACGGCCGGCCGCACGACGTGGAGACCTTCGAGCGGGCGCTCGCGGTCAACGTGGTCGGCACCTTCAACGTGATGCGCCTGGCCGCCGCCGCGATGGCCGCGACCGAGCCGCTGGAGGACGGCGAGCGCGGCGTGGTCGTCAACACCTCCTCGGCCGCCGCCGAGGACGGCCAGGCGGGCCAGGTCGCCTACGCCGCCTCCAAGGGCGCCGTCGCGGCGCTCACCCTGCCGGCCGCCCGCGACCTGGCCTCGGTCGGCGTGCGGGTGTGCGCGCTGTCGCCCGGCCTGTTCGACACCCCGCTGCTCGCGGCGATCCCGCCGGAGTTCCGGCGCCCGCTGGAACGGCAGATCGTCTTCCCGCCCCGGCCGGGAACGCCCGGGGAGTTCGCGCGGGCGGTCCGCGCCGTCTGCGAGCTGGGCTATCTCAACGCGGCGGTCGTCCGCCTGGACGGGGGCCTGCGCCTGCCGAACACCTGAGACGTTTGGGGCCGGAATCTCCGAGCAGAACACCGATCCCGTGAACGCCGGCACGTCTCGCCGGCGGGATGCGGGGTAGCGTCCTCGTACGTTTCCATGGTCACCGATCGAGGGAGATGAAGAAATTGCGCACCCCACCCGACGGAATGCCGAGAATCACCCCCGTCATCTTCTACTCCGACGTCGAGAAAGCCATCGAATGGCTCATCGAGGCGTACGGATTCGAAAAGCGCAAGGTGCTGAACGACGACGACGGGTCCGTCGTCCACGCCGAGCTGTCGTTCGGCGAGGGTGTCGTGCAGCTCGCCGGGACGGGCGACGGCCGCAAGCACGAGCCGCAGGGCGAGGGCGAGCTGCGCCAGAGCCTGTACGTGTTCGTGGACGACGTGGACGAGCACTACGAGCGCGCGAAGGCCGCCGGAGCCGTGATCCGCGACAAGCCGGACACGCGCTTCTACGGCGACCGCAACTACACCAGCGAGGACCTGGAAGGACACCACTGGGTCTTCGCCCGCCGGGTCGAGGAGATCCCGTACGAGGAGATCGACACCCCATGAGCGCCGTCGAGCAGGTCAGGGAGCTGTACGAGCGCTACCCGTGCCCGTCGCTCACCGTCGGCGACGACCTGATCCTGGACCTGGCGCTCGGCATCGGCATGGTCGCCAAGGACAAGACCCTCGCGGGCAAGCGGGTGCTGGACGCCGGGTGCGGCACCGGGCACCAGCTGCTCGGGCTCGCCTCGCAGTACCCCCGGGCGCACTTCACCGGCATGGACCTGTCGCAGTCGTCGCTCGACGTGGCCGAGGAGCTGCGCGCGCGAAACGGGCTGGACAACGTGGAGCTGGTGCGCGGCGCCATCGGCGGGGACGGCTTCGAGGGTCCCTACGACCTGATCGTGATGACCGGGGTGCTGCACTGCCTCGACGACCCCCGCGCGGGCCTGGCCTGGCTCGCCGAGCGGCTCTCGCCCGGCGGGCTGATGTACCTGTGGTTGTTCCACAGCTTCGGCGAGCACCAGCGGCTGATCGACCGCGAGCTGGTGCGGCTGCTGTCGGGCGGCGACACCGGCGAGGAGGGCCTGTCGGTGGTGCACCGGCTGGGCTTCGGCCGGTCGGCGGGCCGCTACGGCACGGGCACCGCGCCCGGCGCCGACCCGCGCGACCAGGACGTGCTGGACGCCGACGCCTACCTGCACCCGGTCATGCGCACCCACCGCTTCGGCGACGCGGCCCGCCTGTTCGAGGGCCTCGACGGGATCGGCTGGGTCGCGCTGAACGGCGTCAACTGGGACGGCGGCGGCAAGATCCTGGACCTGGGCCGCCGCCACCCCGCCTCGCCGGTGTTCCTGTCGGACGCCGACCTGTTCGACGACGACGAGCTGCTCGCGCGCTACGCCAGGCTGCCCGTCGCCGAGCGGGCCGCGGTGATGGAGTTGCGGCTGGCGCCGACCGGTTTCACCGTCGTGGCCGGCGCCCCGGACGCGGAGCGGCTGTGCGAGTCCAGGATCTCGGGCAACGTGATCCTGCGGAACCGGGAGCCCGGCGGGACCGGCGGGTGACCCGGCCGCTCCCGGAGACGAAGGGGGAACGTCCGTCCCGCCGGACGAGCGGGGCGGACGTTCCCGATCCGTCACCCGGCCGGGCCCCCGCCCGGCCGGCCGGGGTCGGGGACGGCGCGCCTCGAACGTGAGGCGGCCGGACGGCGGCGGGGTGCGTCCGGCATCACCGCGGACGCGTGCCCCCGCGACAAACCCGGCGACGAACCCGACGACGAACCCGGCGGCGGCATCGGCGAGGGCGTACGGGAAGTCCCCATGGCTCCGCGCCGGCGGGAACCGGGTCCGGCCGCGGACCTGCCGCCGAGCCTGAGCAGAACGACGCCGAGCACCCGATCGGTCCTCACGGCGCCGAAGTGCCGGGAGTCCCTGCTCGCCTCGGCGTTGTCGCCGAGGAGCACGATGTGCCGGGGCGGGACGACGCGGGCGGGCGTGCGCGCCCAGGAGGGCAGGTACGCCGGTTCCGGATCGCCCGGCACCGCCGCGACCCGCTTGACCACCCACCTGGAGCTCCCGGTTGGATCGCCCGGCCGGCAGGGCCCGGCCTCCTCGACGACGACGATGTCGCCGGTGCGCAGCCGCTCCCCCGGCGTCCGGCGGACCAGCACCCGGTCTCCGGGCCGCAGCGCCGGTGCCATGCTCGGCCCGCTGACCGACAGCACGACGAGATGCCCGCGGAGCAGGACGGCCGCGGCCACCGCGGCGAGCAGCGACACCGCGACCGCACCGATCAAAGCGCCGGTCAGAGCGCCGGTCAGGGCGGTGGTGAGGGCGGTGGCGAGGGCGGAGTTCACCCGACCCCCTCCGGCGCCGAGGGACGGTAACCGGCCGCCTGCAGCTCGAAGAGCCGGGCGTACGCGCCGCCGCGCCCGAGCAGCTCGTCGTGCGTGCCCCGTTCGGCGATCCGCCCGCCGGACAGCACGACGATCAGGTCGGCCTCGCGGACGACGCCCAGCCGGTGGGAGACGAGCAGGCCGGTCAGCCCGCGCCGGTGCTCGCGGAGCCGGGCGTGCACCTCGTGCTCGGCCTCGGCGTCCAGTGCGGAGCTCGGCTCGTCGAGGACGAGCAGGTCGGGCCGGTCGAGCAGCAGCCCCCTGGCCAGCGCCAGCCGCTGCCACTGCCCGCCGGACAGGATCACCCCGGTGCCGGGGTCGGCGCGGTCGGCCTCGGAGAAGAAGATCCGGGTCAGCATCGTCTCGTAGCCGCGCGGGAGGGCGGCCAGGACGTCGTGCACGCCCGCGCGGCCGGCCGCGCCCTCGATCCGGCCGTCGTCCTCCAGGGCGGTCAGGTCGCCGATGGCGATGTTCTCCCGCGCCGTGAGGTCGTAGGCGGTCGCGTCCTGGAAGACGGCCCGGATCCGGCGTCTCAGCTCCGCGGGGTCGAGGTCGCGCAGGTCGGCGCCGTCCCAGAGCACCGCCCCGCGCGTCGGGTCGTAGAGGCGGCACAACAGCTTCACCAGCGTGCTCTTCCCGGCCCCGTTGAGCCCGACCAGGGCGGTCGAGCGCCCGGCGGGGAGTGTCAGGTTCACCCCGCGCAGCACCCACGGCTGGTCGTCGGCGTACCGGAACCACACGTCGCGCAGCTCGATCCCCTCCCGCAGGGGTGCCGTCGGCAGGGGCCGGTCGCGGACGGGCAGCTCCGGCCCGGCGTCGACGACGGTCAGGTAGTGGCCGAAGAGCAGCAGCGCCTGGTGCACGGACACGACCTCGGTCACCAGCGCGGCGAGGGCGCCCTGCACCGAGCCGGCCGCGGCGGCGACGAGCACCACGTCGCCGGCGGTGAGGGTGCCCTCGGCCGCGGCGCGTACCGCCCACAGCAGCAGGCCGGCCGCCACCGCGGCGCCGAGCACCGCGAGCCCGCCCTGGAGCCTCAGCTCCCGCCGGTCGATCCGGCGGTGCGCGCCCTGGATCGCGCGGATCTCCGTGGCCATGCGCCGCCACAGGTACGGCCCGGCGCCGAACAGGCGCAGCTCCTTCGCCGCCTGCGGGCTGGTCAGCAGGCCGGAGTAGAACACCTCCCGCCGCTCGGCCTGCCCGGTCTTGGCCATCATCGCCGCCCGGCGCCTGCTCAGCGCCAGCTCGGCCAGCAGTGCCGGTACGGCGGCGAGCAGGACCGCGACCGCCACCCAGGGCCCGAGCAGGAGGAGGGAACCGGCGAAACCGGTGATCGTGAGCAGTGCCTGGAGGACCCCCAGCCCGCCGTCCACGACCATTCCCGGGCCGGCGACCCCGCTGGACCTGGCGACCTGGAGGTGGTCCAGGAAGACCGGGTCCTCGAAGCGGCGCAGCCCCACGAAGCGGTCCACCGAGGCGTACAGGCGCGAGGTGGCGAGCAGGTGGACCCGCCGGTCACTCTCGGCCCTCAGGTAACGCACGGCGTGCGGCGTCAGCGCGGCGGCCACCCCGACGGCGCCCAGCGCGACGGCCGGTCCCAGCAGGGCGGGCCACCGCAGCGGCCCGGCCGCGAGCCGGTCGATCACGGTCTTGGTCAGCCAGGCGGCCGCGGGCGGCGCGAGCCCGCCCAGCAGCGTCATCGCCAGGTACAGGGCGATCTGCGCCGGGGCGGCCCGCCGGGCCAGCGAGAGCGCCCGCCCGGCCGCACGGAACGACATCGGTACGGCGAGGTCAGCCGGTGGCCGGGAGGGCCACGGCGTCGCGGTCGAGGACGGGCGCGAGGTCGAAGCCGGACGCGGCCACCACCCCCTCCTCGACGAGGACGAACGCCGGGAAGCCGCTCACCCCGAACGCCCGTTGCACCGGCCCCTGGTCGGGCTCCACCACGACGGTGGCCACCGGCCCGAGGAGCTCGGCGAGCGCCGCGGTCTCCTCCCGGCCGCCGATGGTCACGGCCAGCACGGCGTCGCGCCCGCCGGGCCGGGTCCCGGCGTACTCGACGAAGGCGGGCAGCCGCTCCTTGCACGGCTGGCAGTGCGGCGAGAAGAAGCCGACCAGCGGGCGCTCGCCGAGCGTCGCGAGGCTGACCGGCAGGTCCGTCACGCTGGTGGCGTCGAACCCGCCCACCGGCGACCCCGCCGGCATCGCGACGTCGGCGTCGACACCACCGGAGCCGTTGTCGCGCAGGGCGGCGAGTTCGGTGGTGTGCTCACGGAGCCGTCGTATGACGCCGACGGTGAGTATCAGGTTGGTCACGAGCAGCAGTCCGAGCAGGACCGCGGCCGCGGCTACGTACGCCATCAGGTCTCCTCCGGGAGGTGGGGGCGGGTGCGAAGAGAGCGACGAGGTCGTCCAGCAGGGTGACCAGCAGGCCGGCGAGGCCTCCCGCGAGCAGGGCGACGACGGACCACGGCGACGGGCGCGGGCCGTCGGGCCCGGCGAGCCCGGCCAGCGCGGCGGCGGTGAGCAGGAGGTTGCGGACCAGGTGCCGGGCCGACAGCGGGGCGGACGAGGCACCGAAGCAGCGGCACGGTTCGGCGCCGCCCCCGGCGAGCACCACCGCCACCCCCGAGGTGAGGACGACGAGCAGCGCGGTGGCCGCGGCGAAGCCCGCGTCCCGGGTGAACGGGACCGCGAGCGGGACCGCCAGCAGCACCACCACGGCCGCCTCCGCCGCGGCGACCGCGATCGCGACCGGCAGGGCGCGGTCCGCGCGGATCGCGAGCATCGAGGTGAGGGAGGTCGCGAAGGCACGCAGGGCCCGCCCGCCGCGCAGCTTCCCCGTCGCGGAGACGAGGAAGACCACCGCGAGCAGGCCCTGGCATGCCGGTGTCAGGTGCGTCATTCAGCACGAACGGCTGTGGTACCTGCAGGGCCCACAGGCCTGGAAGTCGCAGCAGGTCTGCTTGTAGAGCTCGATCCCCCTGCAGTAGCAGGAGATGGTGTAGCAGGCCGCGGCGGCGTGCGCGGTCGCCTTGGGAACGAGGCCGTCGACCATCCGGTCGGCGAGGGCGGTGAGTGTGCGGGTCATGGCGTCCTCCTCCGTGCCGGCCGCGGGATGCGGGCCGACGGACTCATCGAAACCTGGAGTTAACGGACCGACCAGGATCTTGAACCGGACGTTGGACCGGACGTCCGGTAGCCTGCCGGGGGGATCAGGGGGGACCGCTCTTGGGGAACGTGTTCGGAACGTTGCTCCGTCGTCACCGGCTGCGACGTCAGCTCACCCAGGAGACGCTCGCCGAGCGGTCCGGGGTCAGCTCCCGCTCGATCCGCGAGATGGAACGGGGCCCCGGGCGGAGCCCCAGGCCGCAGACGGTCGAGCGGCTCGCGACGGCGCTGGAGCTGACCGGGGACGAGCGGGCGGAGTTCACCGGCGCCGGGCACGCGCTCTTCTGGGCGAGCCGCTCCGGACGCGCCGGGCGTTCCGGACGCCCCGGCCACGACGGCTCCCCGGACGGGGACGCCCGCGCCGCCGACCCGCCGCCCTGGCGGCTGCCCGCGGACCTCCCCGACTTCGTCGGGCGCGGCGAGGAGCTCGCCCTGGCCCACAAGGTGCTCGACCCGGCCGTCGGCGGCGCGAGACTCGTGGTGGCCTCCGGCCCGCCGGGTGTCGGCAAGACGGCCCTCGCGATCCACGCCGGCCACCGGCTCGCGCCGCTGTTCCCCGACGGGCAGCTGTACGCGAGGCTGCGCGGCGTCACCGGCGACCCCGCCGACCCGGCCGAGACACTGGCCCAGCTGCTGCGGATGCTCGGGGTGGACGGATCGGCCCTGCCCGCCGGGGTGGACGCCCGCGCGGGCCTGCTCCGGACCCGGCTGGCGGGGCGGCGGGTGCTCATCGTCCTCGACGACGCCGGTGGATACCGCCAGGTCGAGCCGCTGCTGCCCGCCGAGGGCGTCGCGATGATCGTGACGAGCCGGTTGCCGCTGACCGGGCTTCCCGGGGTGACGGCCATCGACCTGCGCCCGCTGCCCGACACGGCCGCCGTCGACCTGCTCGCCCGGGTGGCCGGCGCCGAACGCGTGCGCGCCGAGCCCGCCGCCGCCACCGAGCTGGTCACGGTCTGCGGCGGGCTGCCGCTCGCGGTCCGGATCGTCGCGGCCCGGCTCGCCGCCCGGCCGCACTGGGCGATCGGCACGCTCACCGAACGGCTGACCGACGAGCGCCACCGGCTCGACGAGCTGCGGCACGGCGACCTCGCGGTGCGTCCCGGGCTGCAGCTCGCCTACCGGGGGCTCACCCCGGCCACCGCCCGGGTGTTCGCGCTGCTCGGCGGGCTGGACGTCCCCTCGTTCCCCGAGTGGCCGGTGGCCGCGCTCCTGGGCGCCGGTCCGGCCGCGGGGGCCGCCGCGCTGGAGGAGCTGCTCGACGCCCGGCTGCTGGACGACCTCGGCCCCGACCGGGCGGGCCAGGCGCGCTACCGGTTCCACGCGGTCACCCAGCTGTACGCGCGCGAGCGCAGGGAGGCCGAGATCGACCGGTCCGAGTGGGTCGCCGCGCTGGCCAGGGCCGCCGGCGGCTGGCTCGCCCTCGCCCGGCGGGCCCAGGACCACCTGCACAGCGACCGCTTCCACCTCGACGACAGGAGCGGGCCCCAGGTCGCCGCCGACCCGCGCGCGGCCGCCGTCGCCGCGCGCCGGCCCGTCGAGTGGTTCGAGGCCGAACGGGAGAGCATCGCGGCGCTGGTCCAGGCCTGCGCCGAGACGGGCCTGGCGGCGACGGCGCGCGGCCTGGCCGGCTGCGGCGCCGACTTCCACGACTTCCAGGGCTACTACGACGACCTGCGGCGGATCCTGGAGACGGCGCTGGCCGCCTGCCGGCAGGCCGGGGACCGCCTCGGCGAGGCGACGATGCTCCGGGGGCTCGGCAACTGCCTGGTCGAGCTCGACGACCTGGACGGGGGCCTGTCCATGCTGCACGCCGCGCACGTGCTGGCGGAAAGGGCCGGCGACCCCGCCGGAGCCGCGCTGTCCCGCCGCCACGTCGGTTTCACCCTGGGGCTGGTCGGCCGGCTCGACGAGGCCGAGGCGGAGCTACGCGCCGCGGTGCGGGAACTCCGCCTCACCGGGCAGCGGTCCGCCGAGGCCGTCACCCTCGCCAGCCTCGGGTTCGTGCTGCGGCAGCGCGGCGACGGCGCCGAGGCCGTCAGGGTCCTCCGCGCGGCGTCGCTCGTCGCCCGGTCGTGCGGTGACCGGTTCGCCCAGGCCTGCGCCGCGCGGGGCATCGCCGGGGCGTTCCTGGTCCAGGGGCGGGTCCAGGCGGCGCAGCGGGCGGCCCGGCGATCCGTGACGCTCTTCGACGAGATCGGCGACGTGATCGGCACCGCGCAGAGCATGCGGGTGCTCGGCGAGGCGCTCGCGCGCGAGCCGCACCGGGGTGCCGAGGCCGAACGGGTGCTGGGCCGCGCGGCGGCGCTGTTCCGGGAGCGGGGGCACACCTGGGGGTTCGCCCTCACCGAGCTGAGCCTCGGCGAGGTGGAACTCGTCCGCGACGCCGAGGGGGCCGCCGACCGCCTCCACCGCTCCCTGCGCTACTGGACCGACAACCAGGTGCCGGTCCTGCGGGCGCGTACGTTCGTCGCGCTCGCGTCCGCGGCCGAGCGGGCGGGCGCCCCCGACGCGCGGGAGCTGCTGGCGAGTGCCCACCGGATCTACCGGGAGCTGGGGATGCCGGCCGCGGACGAGCTCGCGGCGCGCCTCGCAACTCCCGGCGAGACCGCGCCGCCCTGACCTGACCTGACCTGACCTGCCCTGACCTGACCTGACCTGACCGCCCTGGTGGCCCTGGCCGCCCTTAGAGACGACGGCGACGCGGGGCACCGGCGTCCCGTACGGCGAGGGGTGGAGCGTCCGGCGGGTACGGATGGCGCGGCCCGGCCGGCACCGTCTCAGGGAAGGCACCGGCCGGGCCGCTACCCGGGCTCGTGCCCGGTCGTGAAGCCGGGCTCGTGCCCGGATGTCAGGCGGGGAGGGTCCACTTCTGCCAGGCGTTCGCGTTGCAGTCCCAGATCTGCAGCCGGTTGCCGTTGGTGGCGGCGCCGCCGGGCGCGTCGAGGCAGCGGCCGGACAGGGGGTTGCGCAGCTGGGAGGCGGAGGTGGCCTGCCACTGCTGGGCGGTGGACCCGTTGCAGTCCCACAGCTGGATCCTCGTGCCGTTGGCGGTGCCGGAGCCGGTGGCGTCCATGCACTTGCCCAGCACCCGGACCGTACCGTCGGTGCCGACCGTCCAGCTCTGGGCGGTGGAGCCGTTGCAGTCCCACAGCTGGACCGCGGTGCCGTTCGCCGAACTCGCCGCCGCGGCGTCCACGCACTTGCCGCCCACACCCCTGACCGGGCCCGTCCGCGCCGGCGTGCCACCGCCGCCGGAGACGGTGAACTCGCCCTGGTTCAGGACGCGCGGGTGGTAGTAGGCGTTCTGGATCTCGGCGTTGGTGTTGTTGCCGCGCAGCTGCTCCGACCAGAGCATGAAGTAGCTCCAGCGCGTCTGGCCGTCGAGCAGGGCGGCGTCGGGGACCTTCCCCATCTCCGCCAGCGCGATCGGCTTGGAGCCGGCGATGTTCTGGATCTGCTGGTAGTCGCCCTGGCTGGGGTGGTTCTTGTACCAGACGTCCAGGGAGACGACGTCGACGTACTGGGAGCCGGGATAGTAGGCGGCCCAGTTGCCTGCGGGGTTGTCCTGGACGTTCCACACCCAGACCAGGTTGGTGAGCCCCTTGCCGACCAGGTAGTCGCGGGTGATCTGGTAGAGGCGGGCACCGCCGTTGGGGCCGGGGCGGTTGCCCCACCAGTTCCACGACTCGTTCATCTCGTGCAGCGGGCGGAACAGGGCGGGGACCCCGGCGTCCTTCAGCTGCTGGAGGTAGGGCACGACCTCGTCCAGGCGCCGCTTCCAGGCGTTGTTCAGCGCGCTGCCGTTGGTGACGATCTGGTTGAACTGGTCGGCGGAGATCTGCGTCTTCACGCCGCCGTCGAACTGGCAGGTGCTGCCACCGGTCGGCGTGCAGACGTGCCAGCTGAGGGCGACGAGGGAGCCGTTGGCCCATTCGGTCTTGGCCTGGTCGATCACGCGCTGGCGGTTGGCGACGTCCTCGGGGCGGAACATCAGGTCCCCGCCCCACAGGCCCGGGTACTGGCCCGTGACGTCCTTGACCTGCTGGGTGTACTGGCCGGGGCTGCCGGCCGGCTCCTTGTTGTGCTGCCCGGAGACGACGTTCCTGCCGGTGACGGAGGTCAGGTAGTCGATGACGGCCTGCCTGGACGACGCGGGGAACGCCTGGGCCTGCGGGGATCCCACGACTGTCAGGCCCAGCGTGACCATGAGGGCGGCCAGGCCGGCCTGGATCCGGCGGCGTGTCCTGCCCGCGGGGCGGTGAGCGGCGGCGTGCGGACGGCCGGGCGGGCCGTCGGGACGCCGTGGTGAGGTGAGACGCACTTCTTTTCTCCTCTTGTCTGACGTGTCCCCCGAGGACTGAGGGACGGCCCGTCGGGGCCGTCGTTGGGTGGTGACCGCCTGTCGGGTCCGGTGCGCCCGCCTCTCGCACCGCCCGGCGACCGTCGGAGAACGGTGACCGTGGAGAACGGTCACCGGGCCCGGCCGGACCGTGTCGTCACGGCCGGGCGGCCTCCTCCACGGCCCGCGCGGCCTCCCGCGGAACCTCTCGCGCGACCTCCCGCCGGGCCTCCGGTGCGGCCTCCCGCGCGGGTGCCTGCGCGGGTGCCTGCGCGGCGTTGACCGTGAACAGCGCCGACCGCACCGACGCGAGGTCCACCTCGGAGGCGTCGGCCCCGGTCACGCCGACGACGCACCTCTCCCCCGGGAGCAGGGTGACCAGGCCCCGGTCGGCCCTCGCCCCCGGGGCGACCCGGTCGGCCTGGAAGAGCAGGTCCCGGACGAACGCGTGCGCGGTGATCACCAGGTCGAACCCGCCGGCGCGCGGCTCGACGTCGACCGACAGGTCGGCCACCGGGTAGGCGAAGTCGCGGTCCTCGCAGCCCAGGACGACGTCCCGCAGCCCCTCGACGTCGGCGACGAGCAGCTCCCGGTGCCCGTCCTCGAACGTGGCCACCCCAGCCGGGAGCGGCAGCGGCGCCACCGATCGCGGCGGCACGGTGAACGGCAGGGTCTCCTCCGCCAGGACGATCCCGTCGGCCGACATCCTCCGCACGCCCGCGAACCCGTCCCACTGCCCGGCGGACTGGTTGTCGACGACCAGCACCCGTTCCCCGTCCCTGACCTGGAAACTCACCAGCCGGTCGGCGTACAGCCGGCGCAGCTCGTGGTAGAGCGGCTTGGGACGGCCGGCACCGTCGATCGCGGACCACGAGG
Organism: Streptosporangium sp. NPDC002524; assembly: GCF_040295985.1. Taxonomy (NCBI): domain Bacteria; kingdom Bacillati; phylum Actinomycetota; class Actinomycetes; order Streptosporangiales; family Streptosporangiaceae; genus Streptosporangium; species Streptosporangium sp. NPDC002524. The sequence goes on from NZ_JBEOWK010000009.1 coordinate 296,605, forward strand.
TGACCGGCCAGCAGTCGTTGAGCTGCCACACGACCGTCCCGGCGCAGATCGGCCAGTACGACCGCCAGTGGGCGACGCCGGTGGCGACGGCGCGGGCCTGGTTCACCTGGGTGAGGTAGTGCCAGTCGTCGAAGGTCGCCGGAGCGCCGAAGTGGTGGGCCAGGCCCCGGTCGAGCTTGCCGTCGCCGTCCTCGGCCTTCTGGTGGTGGAGCATTCCGGGCGAGCGCGGGCCGAGCGGCTCGTCGTTGAGAGCGTCGCGCAGGGTCGTGTACGCCGGTGGCGCCTGCCAGCCGAACTCGGCCGCGAAGCGGGGCATGTCGTTCAGGTAGTCGGTGTAGTCGCGGCGGTTCCACACCTCCCAGAAGTGGGACGGCCCGTGCGCCGGGTCGTTGGGGTGGTGGTCCCACGAGCCCGACCACGGGCTGCCCGCGCTGTAGGGACGGGTGGGGTCCAGCTCGGCGACCACCCGGGGCAGCAGGCCGAGGTAGTAGCCCTCGCCCCAGCTGTCACCGGCCAGCTCCGCCTCCCACCCCCAGTCGCGGAAACCCCACAGGTTCTCGTTGTTGCCGTTCCACAGCACGAGGCTGGGGTGCGGGGCCAGGCGGGCGACGTTCTCGCGGGCCTCGGCCTCGACCTCGCCGCGCAGCGGCCGCTCCTCGGGGTAGGCGGCGCAGGCGAACAGGAAGTCCTGCCAGACCAGCAGGCCCAGCTCGTCGCAGGTCTCGTAGAAGGCGCGGTCCTCGTAGATCCCCCCGCCCCACACCCTGACCAGGTTGACCCCCGCGTCCCCGGCCTGGGTGAGGCGGTGCCGGTATCGCCCGGGGGTGACGCGCGCGGGAAGGGCGTCGTCGGGGATCCAGTTGACGCCCCGGGCGAACACCGGCTCGCCGTTGACGACGAGCGTGAAGGAGGTGCCGTGCTCGTCGGGGGCGTACTCGAGGGCGACCGTACGGAACCCGATCCGCCGCTCCCAGCGGTCGAGTTCCGCGCCCGTCCCGGCGTCGGCCAGGGTGACGCGGCAGGCGTACAGCGGCTGGTCCCCGTACCCGCGCGGCCACCACCGCTCCGGGCCGGGCACCTCCAGCGCGACGACCGCGTGGACCTGGCCGGGCTCGATCTCCGCCCGCGCCGTACGGCCCGCCACCTCGACGGTGACGACCAGTTCCCCGGTCATCCCGTTGGCGGTCCGTTCCAGGTCGACGTGGGCCTCGACCCTGCCGGTCGTGTCCGTGACCGTCACCAGCGGCCGTACGCCCGCCAGCCGCGCGGTGCTCCAGCTCTCCAGCCGGACCGGCCGCCAGATCCCGGCGGTGACCAGGGTAGGTCCCCAGTCCCAGCCGAAGCTGCTCGCCATCTTGCGGATGTAGTTGAAGGGCTCGGGGTAGGCGTTGGGCCGGGCGCCCACGAGCTCGCGTACCTTCTCCGCCTCGGTGTAGGCCGACGTGAACAGGACCGACAGGACCCGGCCCCCGGCATCGGCACCATCGCCGCCCCCGCTGTCACCGCTGTCACCGCTGTTGTCACCACTGTCACCGCTGCCGTCACGGCCACCCCGGTCGCCGATGTCACCGCTGTCGTCGCGGCCGGTCACGTCGAACCGGTACGAGCGGTGCATGTTCCGGGTGGTGCCCAGCTCGACGCCGTCCAGCGTGACGGTCGCGACCGTGTCGAGCCCTTCGAAGACCAGGTCGGTGCGCTCGAAACCCCCGGGCGTGGCGGGCAGCACGGTCTCGTAGCGCCAGTCGGCCCGGCCGACCCAGGCGACGTCGAGCTCGTTGCGGTCCAGGTACGGGTTGTCGATCAGCCCCGCGGCCAGCAGGTCCACGTGGACGCAGCCGGGCACCTCGGCGGACACCCTGGGAGGCATCTCGGCGGTCAGCTCGGTGCGCATCTCGGCAGGCATCTCGGCAGGCGGCTCGGTGGGCGGCTCGGTGGGCGGCTCGGTGGGCGGCTCGGTGGGCGGCTCGGTGGGCACCGCCTTCCGCCGGAGGCGGGCGAGGTCTTCGGGAGCCGCCCCCTCGGCCAGACGGAGGGTCCACCCCGAGGTGAGGGGCGTGCTCTGCTTCAACCGGTGCTCCTTGCTCGATGAAGGACATATCAGGACAGAAGTGGCCGCAATCGGCCAACCGCCACGATTCTCGGATCAACGTAACCATTCACTCGACTCCTGTCTAGACCGTTTTAGTAAGTTCGATCGGACGAGTCCTCCGAGTCATCCGCCCTCTCCACACGGCCGCCCACGTGCGGGGCAGCACGGCATCCCCGGGCGACGAAGCGGCAAAAAACCTGTTCACAAGGCATGTCTCGGCCGCCGCGGAAAGGGTCGGATGGGGAGAGGCACGGTCCCAACCTCGGCCCGCGCCACCGTCGCCCTCCGCACCCGGTGGCACGGCCACGCCCCGCACGCCCCCCGGGAGACTCGCGTTCACCTTTTCCGCTAGTACGTTTAGCTACGGAGCTGAAATTTTCGACCCGCATCCGCATCCGCGGCCACATCCACGTCCATGTCCGCGTCCGCGCGGGCACGGGAGTGACCCGGCCGGGTCTCCCCCGCCGGGCCGGCACCTCCGGGGCCCGCCGTCAGCGGCGCGGCGGGGCGGTCGACGCCCTCGGGATCAGGCTCGGGGACTGGGCGGGGTGGGAGACGTGCTCCTCCCCGTTGATGACGTCGAAGAGGGCGTGCGTGACCTCGGCCCCGAAGGAGAACACGTCGTGCTGCATCGCCGAGAGGGTCGGCCGGGTGAGCTGGCACAGCTGGGAGTCGTCCCAGGCCAGCAGCGAGAGGTCCTCGGGCACCGACAGCCCGAACTCCCCGGCGACCCCCAGCGCCGCCACGGCCATGATGTCGTTGTCGAAGATGATCGCGGTGGGCCGGTCGGGGGCGAGCAGGAGGTTGCGGCACGCGCGGCTGCCCTGGTCGGCGGAGAAGTCCGCCACGGCGGTGCGGGCCTCCAGGCCCATCTCCCGCGTCACCGCGGTGAAGGCCTCGGTGCGGATGACGCTGTGCCCGAGCTCGGCCGGGCCGCTGACCCGGTCGATGCGGCGGTGCCCCAGGGCGGCGAGATAGCGCACCGCCTCCACGATCGCGGCGGCGTCGTCGGTCCACACGGACGCGAACGGGCCCGCGAGGCTCGGGTGTCCGACCACGACGGCCGGCAGGCCGATCTCGGCCAGGGCGGGAACGCGCGGGTCGTCCATCCGCAGGTCGACCAGGATGCTGCCGTTGACGCGCCCGCCCTGCCACCACTCCCGGTGCACCTGGATCTCCTCGTCGGCCTCGATCAGCCGCAGCAGGAGCGAGCACGAACGGCGGACCAGGACGCTCTCGATACCGGAGATGAACTCCATGTAGAACGGTTCCAGGCCCAGCATCCGGGCCGGTCGGGCGATCACCAGGCCCACGGTGTGCACGTTGTGCCCGGACAGCGAGGCCGCCGCCTGGTTCGGTCTCCAGCCGAGCTCGCTGGCGGCCTGGAGGATGCGCTCCTTGGTCGAGGCGGACACCCCGGGCTTGTCGTGCAGCGCGATCGACACGGCCGAGGGGGACACACCCGCCCGCGCCGCGACATCCTTGATCGTCGCCTTGCGCCCCTTGTCTGTCGCGTCCATCTGCCTCACCTGGCGCATCCCCCTTCTGTAACGGTCCACCTGCCCGACCCTAGCCGCGGGGAGCGCGTCCGTCCCGGCCGTCGCGTCACGGGCGGCCCCCGCCCGGAATGGCGGCTCACTCACGGCGGGTGCCGGAGGGCGTGCGAGGCCCGGGCCAGCGTGGTCACGGGCGAACAAGGACGGGCCGAATCCGCTCGACGCCGACGTGAGCACCTGCACCCGCCGACAGCGTGAGCAGGGCGCCCCCACCTCCCCGGATCTCCACATACCGTACTACAACGATTGATAAAAGAGTCAGGGCGCGGCCGAGGACGGCGGACATCGCGCCAACGGGCTCCGTCTCGCCGACGGACCGTCGCCGGACCACCTCCGGACCACCTCCGGACCGTCCCCGAAACCCCGTCGAACTGCCGCCGACCGGCCCGGATGCGCGGCCGGGGTGCCGGTCGGGGTGCCGGGCGGGGCGGCCTGTCAGCGGGAGGTGACCGCCCGCGTCTCGTCGAAGCCGGATTCGACCCGGTTAGAGATGTTCGTCAGCCCATCACGACACTCGACCGGCTAAAGGAACATTGTCAGGAAATAACCACTGAAGAGCGTATATGTCGCCTGTCGCCGATGAGTCATCCTCGGATTGTTGAGTCAAATTTTAGTGGGAGCACCCTCGACACCCACTCTGGTCACGCATAAGTAATACTAGACCGTTCTATGGACAGCGTGAAATGTTGCGTCTAGGTTAAGCAGCCATCAGCCGCCAGGCCGCGACGAGGTACCCGTCGCCGCGCCGACGCAGCGCGGCGCCGCAGCTCATGACGAGGAAGTGGTACGACGTGCGAGGAACACGCGTGACAGCGGCCGGGTTCGCCCTGGCGGTCGGCCTCACCGCCTGCGGCGGGGGAGGCGGCGGCGAGAGGGCGGGCGTGGCGGCCGTCCCGAGCGACCCGGCCAAGGTGACCGGCACGATCACGGTGCTGACGAACCGTACCGACCAGGTGCAGGACGGCACGACGGAGAAGTACGCCGCGGAGTTCAACAAGGTCTACCCCAACGTGAAGGTGGAGTTCCAGGGACTCACCGACTACGAGGGCGACGTGAGGATCCGCATGAACAGCAAGAACTACGGGGACGTCCTGCTGATCCCCAACTCGGTGCCGCTCAGCCAGTACCCGTCGTTCTTCTCCCCCCTCGGCCCGGCCTCCGAGCTGTCCGGGAAGTACGACTTCACCGACCGGGCCACGGTCGGCGGCCAGGTCTACGGCATCGCCAACATCGGCACCGCCAACGGCTTCGTCTACAACAAGGCCGTGTGGGAGCGGGCCGGTGTCACCGGCTGGCCGAGGACGCCCCAGGAGTTCGTCGGCGCGTTGAAGGCGATCAAGGAGAAGACGGACGCGACGCCGTACTACACCAACTACCACGACGGATGGCCGCTGACCAACTGGGGCAACGCGCTCGGCTCGCCGAGCTGCGACCCGGGCGCCAACGACAGGCTCGCCGAGACCAAGGAGCCCTGGGCGCCCGGCCAGGACCTGAACGTCGTCGACACGCTGCTGTACGACATCGTCGGCAACAAGCTCTCCGAGGAGGACCCGAACACCACCAACTGGGAGAACTCCAAGAACCTGATCGGCACCGGCAAGGTGGCGACGATGTGGCTCGGCTCCTGGGCCGTGGTGCAGATGAAGGAGGCCGCCCAGAAGGCCGGCGGCGACCCCGACGACATCGGCTTCATGCCGTTCCCCGCCCAGGTCGACGGCACCTTCTGCAGCGTGGTCCGGCCCGACTACCAGTACGCGGTCAACGTCAACAGCCAGGCCAAGGAGGCGGCCCGCGCCTGGATCGAGTGGTTCGTCAACTCGTCGGGGGACGCCCAGAAGGCTCTGTCGATCTCGTCGGTCAAGGGCTCGCCGCTGCCGGAGAGCCTCCAGCCCTTCCAGGAGGCCAAGGTGAAGCTCATCCACATGGGCTTCGCGAAGAACGCCCTGGTCAACGACATCGACAAGGCCTCGGAGGTCGGCCTGAACGCCCAGGAGTACCGCCAGCGCATCGTCGACGTCGCCCGCGGAGCGGCCGAGGGCGACCTCGGCGGCGTCTTCGCCGACCTCAACAAGCGGTGGTCCGAAGCCCAGGCCACGGTCGGCTGACACCTGCCGGGCGCCGGACGAGGGAGCGGCCGTCACCCAGACGGCCGTCACCCAGACGGCCGTCACCCAGGTGGCTGTCCCCAGACGGCCGTCACTCAGGTGACCGTCACCCGCTCGGCCCCCTCTCTCGGCGCCCAGGCGGACGCCCCCTCGCCCTCCCCCCGCTCCCGCGTACGCGCCCCCGCCCGCCCGCGCGAGGACGGGGCGGCGACTCCCCCGCGCCCGTCACCCAGGCGGACGCCCCCGAGCGCACGCCCCCGCCGAACGACGAGAGGCGGCACCGGCTCGACACGCGGAGCCTCTCCGAGAGAAGGAACAGATGTCCGCATTCCGTGTCGCGGGGCCCGGCGTCCCGCACCAGGAACCGCAGGTCGCGCCCCCTCGTCACTGGCGCCGGCCGCCACCCGCCGGGAGGCCGCGCGCGGCCGGTACGCGACGGTGGTACACCCCCTGGCCGTACCTGCTCGCCCCCCTGGCACTGCTGGTGCTGTTCACGTACGTCCCCGTCGTGGACATGTTCGTCTACAGCCTCACCGACTGGGACGGCTTCAGCCCGGTGAGGAACTTCGTGGGGGCCGGCAACTACGTCGACCTGTTCACCAGGCCCCGGTTCTTCCAGGTCCTCACCGTGAGCCTGTTCTATCTGGCGGGCTCGGCGGTCCAGATGGCCGTGGCGCTGTACTTCGCCACCGTCCTGAGCTTCGACATCCGGTTTCGGAACCTCTTCAAGGGGATCCTCTTCTTCCCCTACCTCATCAACGGCGTGGCCGTCGGCTTCGTCTTCCTCTACTTCTTCCAGCCCGGCGGCACCCTGGACACCGTGCTGGGCGCGTTCGGGGTCGAACCGCGCCTGTGGCTCGGCGACCCCGACCTGGTCAACACCTCGCTGGCCGGCGTCTCGGTGTGGCGCTTCATGGGCCTGAACCTGGTCCTGTTCATCGGCGCCATCCAGTCGATCCCCCCGCAGCTGTACGAGGCGGCCTCGCTCGACGGCGCGAGCCGGTGGCAGCAGTTCAGATTCGTCATCGCGCCCAGCATCAAGCCCATCATCAGCCTGAGCGCGATCCTGGCGATCTCCGGCGCCCTGTCGGTCTTCGAGATCCCCTTCATCATGACCGGGGGCTCCAACAACAGCGAGACGTTCGTCATCCAGACGATCAAGCTCGCCTTCAACTTCAACAAGGTCGGCCTCGCGTCGGCGGCCGCGGTCGTGCTCCTGGCGATCGTCCTGCTGGTGACCTGGCTCCAGCGCCTGCTGGTCCCCGACGAGAGGGTGGAACAGTCGTGAGGACGATGACCGGCCCCGCCGGAGCCGCCGCCAGGCACGACGGCCGCCGCGACGCTCCCGTACGCGGGGCGGCGGCGCGGCTTCTCACGTACCTGTCACTGGTGCTGGCCTGCGCGGTGGTGGTCGTGCCGCTGGTGGCGATCCTCCTCACCTCGCTGCGGACCGCCGGGGAGATGGCGGCCGGCGAGAACCCGCTCGCCGCGCCCGGCGACTGGTTCAACCTGGACAACTACCGCGTCGCCTTCACCGACGGTCAGATGCCGCAGGCGCTGTGGAACACCGCCTTCATCCTGTTCTTCTCGCTGCTCGGAACCGTCTTCGTCGGTTCGATGACCGCCTACGCGGTCGACCGCTTCCGGTTCCGGTTCAAGAGGGTCGTGATGGCCCTCTTCCTGGTCGCCGCCCTCGTCCCCGGCGTGACGACGCAGGTCGCCACCTACCAGGTCGTGAACAACCTGGGGGTGATGGACACGCACTGGGCGCCCATCCTCCTCTACATGGGGACCGACATCGTCTCCATCTACATCTTCCTGCAGTTCATCCGGTCGATCCCGATGTCCCTGGACGAGGCGGCCAGACTGGACGGCGCGACGTCGCTCACCGTCTACTGGCGCGTCATCATGCCGCTGCTGCGCCCGGCGATCGCCACCGTGGTCATCGTCAAGGGGGTCGCGATCTACAACGACTTCTATATCCCGTTCCTGTACATGCCCTCCGAGGGACTCGGTACGATCTCGACGTCGCTGTTCCGGTTCAAGGGGCCGTACGGGGCGCACTGGGAGGTCATCTCCGCGGGCGCCGCGCTCGTCATCCTGCCGAGCCTGATCGTCTTCCTGGCCCTGCAGCGGTTCATCTACAGCGGCCTCGTCTCGGGAGCCACCAAATGACCCATCCGGCGGTGACCGACGGGCGCACCGCGCACATCGCGTGGCGCCACCACGGGGACACCGGGGCCCCGCCCTCTCTGCTGCTCCTGCACGGGTTCACCGACTCCGCCGCCTGCTGGGACCCGGTCGTCCCCGCACTGGCCGGCCACGGCGGCGTCGGCGGCATCGTCGCCACCGACGCCCGCGGGCACGGTGACTCCGGCCTTCCCGAGGGGCCCGTCGGGCCGCGCCGGCACGCCGCCGACCAGGCGCTCGTCCTCGACGACCTCGGGGTCACCGAGCCGGTCGTCGTCATCGGGCACTCCATGGGCGCGCTCACCGCCGTCACGCTGGCGGCCACCCGGCCGGACCTGGTGGCCGCGCTGGTCCTGGAGGACCCGCCGCCGCACGGGATGGGCGGCAGGCCGCGCGGTGTCCCGGCCTGGCTCACCGAGCTGCGGGCCCTGGACCTCGCCGGGCGCGTCGCGTACGCCCGCGAGCACGACCCCGCCTGGAGCGAGGCGGAGCTGCCGCCGTGGGCCCTCGGCAAGGAGCGGATCGACCCGCGCTACTGCGAACGGGACGTCACCCTCCTCGACCCCCTGCACGACCTGGCAGCGGACGTGCGCTGCGACACGCTGCTCCTGTACGGCGACGCCGACCGCGGCGGGATGGTCACCGACGCCGACGCGGACGCGTTCCGGGAGGCGGCGGCCGGCGCTGTGACGACGGTCCACGTGCCCGGCGCCGGCCACAACGTCCGCCGCGACACCGCCGAGGCGTACCTGCGCGAGGTGGGCGCCTTTCTGGACGCCGTACGCTCGCGGCGACCGGGGTAGGCGGGACGCTCGCGGTGTCCCTCGCCAGGGTGACCGCTCGGTGAGACCGGTCGGCGGGGCGGCCGGTCGGTGAGGCCGGTCAGCAGGGAAGGTTCGGGGCGGCCGGTCGGCGGGGGGCCGTCTCAGCCGGGGAGGACCGAGAGGCCGGACTGGGCGACGATGGCCTGGAGCGCGGCGACGTGGCCGGTGTAGGCCGCGCGTCCCTCGCCGGTGAGGCTGAACCACGTCCTCGGGCGCTTGCCGACGTGTCCCTTGCGGATCTTCACGTAACCGGCCGCCTCCAGGGCGCTCGCGTGCTTGGACAGCACCGAGTCGCTGACGCCCAGGTTGTCGCGGACGAAGGCGAACTCGGCCTCGTCGGCGGCGGCGAGCAGCGAGACGATCTGCAGCCGGGTCGGCGCGTGGATCGCCGGGTCGAGTCGCGGCGTCATCGCTTCACCCTCTCCGCCCGCTCCGCCCGCCTCGCGGTCCGCCCGGACATCCACCGGGCCAGCAGGGGGGAGGTGATCGCCATGACCACCGTCATGATCACGCCCATGGTGGTGCGCGGATAGGCGATGTCCAGCGCCACGAACCACACCGCGAGCGGGAGGGACGCGAGACTGGTGCCGACGATCCAGGCGGTGAAGCCGACCCACGCCCACGGGTCCACCACCGAGGAGTGCGGGCGCAGCTTCGTGTCCCTGACGTCTCTCACGAACTTGAGGACGGCGAAGGTGAGACCGGCCGTCAGGGCCGGAACGGCGACCAGGAGCCACCAGGTGGGCGGGATCTCGGTGACGAACTGGATGCCGGTGACGAAGGTCCAGACCGCCACCGGATACCAGGCGGGGAACATCGGCGGCGCGGCGCGCAGGACCCTGCGCTGTGTCTCGTCGACCTGGGCCAGCGTCCGCGCGGCCTCTTCGGGGGTGATGTCCATGCCCGGCTCCTTTACTTTCCTAGATGGAAAGTACTTTCTCCTTTCCGTACCGTCAAGTACTTTCCATGCCTTGAGGAGACGCGGGCCTCACGAGCTCGTGTCGAGGCCGCTCAGGAGGGCGAGGGACTCCTCGGAGGGGCTGCCGGGGTCGGCCTGCAGGAGGAGGAGCCGCTGGCCCGAGTCCTGGCCGACGTCGTAGGTGGTGCCGGTCACGTCCAGGTCGCCGACCATGGAGTGCCGGATGCCCTGGGGCGTGCAGGTCAGGTCGTCGGCGTCCCGGCAGGCCCAGAGCTTGCGGAACTCCTCGCTCTTCAGCGCGAGCTCGCCGACGAGCTCGGTGAGGTAGGGGTGCTCCAGGTCCGTGGCGGCCACGAGGCGCAGCCAGGCGACCCGCGCCCTGGCCAGCCGCTCCCAGTCGAGGTAGAAGGTCTGCGCCGCGGGGTCGAGGAAGACCATGCGCAGGAGGTTGTCGCGGTAGTCCAGGCCGTCGTACAGCACGGCGCCCGACTGGTTCGTCGCGAGCACGTCCAGGAAGCGCCCGCACACGAGCGCGGGGGTGGTCGGCCAGCTCCTGATCAGGGCGACGAGCCCGGGGCTCACCCGTTCCGTACTGCCGCCGTACCGGATCGGGCGCCGCTGCGCCAGGTCGTACAGGTGCCGGGAGGCGTCCGGCCCGAGGGCGAGCGCCCGGATCAGCGCGTCGAGCACCCGTCCCGACGGGTGCCGCTCGCGCCCCTCCTCCAGCCGGACGTAGAAGTCGGTACTGATCCCGGCCAGCATCGCCACCTCCTCGCGGCGCAGGCCCGGTCGCCGCCGGGAGCCGGAGTCCAGTAGCCCCACCTGGCGGGGAGAGACAGCCTCACGCCGTTCGCGAAGAAATTCGCCCAACAGCTGGATTTTGTCCATTTAAATACTGTATGTCGGAAATATGAGGTTAGGGGGACCGGGTAACTGCCACCCACCCGAGCCCCGCCCTCGTCGGCGAAAACCGACGAACACCGACGAACACCGACGAACGCCGACGGATCGCCGCGCGCCACCCGGGAGACGGCTCATCCCTGCTCATTCCGGCTCATCCCAGCTCATCCCGTCTCGTCCCGGTCGGCTGAACTCATCCCTGCCGGACGGTCTCATCCCGGTCGGCTGAACTCATCCCGGACGGACGGACCGGCAGGTGTCGTACGCGGGGAGGCGCAGGACGAAGCACGCGCCCCGCTCACTGTCCTCGATGGTCAGCGCGCCCTCGTGGGCCTCGGCGATCTCCCTCGCGATCGCCAGCCCCAGGCCGGTCCCGCCCGCGCCCCGGTCGCGCGCGGTGTCCACCCGGGTGAAGCGGTCGAAGACCATCTCCCGGTGTTCGGCGGGGATCCCGGCGCCGTCGTCGGCGACCTCCATGATCACCGACGTCCCCTCGGCGCGAACGCTCACGGTGATCCGCGAGGCGGCGTGGCGTTCGGCGTTGTCGAGCAGGTTGCACAGCAGCCGGGTGATCCGCAGCCGGTCGCACTCGACGTGGACCCCCTCGGCCAGGTCCTCGACGATCTTGTGCTGACGCGGCCGGCGCCTCAGTTCGGCGGCGGCCAGGCGGCCCAGGTCGGTGAGATCGTGCCGCAGGAGGGGACGCGCGTCCAGATGGGTCAGGGTGAGCAGGTCGGCCGCGGTCACCTGGAGCAGGTCCACCCCGGCGAGCACCGCGTGGGTCATCCTGGGCCAGTCGGTGTCGTGCGGGTACAGCAGCGCCTCCTCCAGCTGGGCGCGCATCGCGGTGATCGGGGTCCGCAGCTCGTGGGAGGCGTCCGCGGTGAAGCGCCGCAGCCGGGTGGAGGCGCTCTCGAGGCGGTCCAGGGTGTCGTTCACGGTCTCCGCCAGGAGCCTGATCTCCTGGTAGTTCGCCGGGACCGGGACCCGCCGGTCGAGGGCGGTGAGGGTGATCTCGCCGAGCTCGGCCCGGATGGCGTTCACCGGGGCCATGGCCTTGGTGAGGTTACGGAAGGACCACGCGGTCATCATGGTGGTCACGACCACGGATATGCCGATGACCAGCAGGAGGTCGGTGGTCGTGCCGTACCAGGGCACCTCGGGGACCGCCACGTAGAGCAGCCAGACCCCCTGCGGCTGGTAGACCTTGTAGGAGGTGACGGTCACGCAGCCCGCGGACCCGCGCGGGCAGAGCACCCGGGTGGTGCGCACGTTCCGGTCGGCGGCCCGGAAGGTGGCGATCGGCGGCTTGCCGATGAGTCCCGGGGTCGACGCGGCCACCCGGCCGCGGGCGTCCAGCACCTGGATCGCCTCGACCTCGCCCCTGTACAGGACGGGCGGGAGCGGGCCCTCCCGGATGAGGGGGACCACCCGGTTCCAGGCGTCCGTGACGCGGGCGTGGGCGAGATCGGCCTCCCTGCCACCGGCGAACAGCAGGAAGAGCAGCCCGCAGCCGGCGCACATGAACGCCGCGAGGACGGCGGTCGCCACCGTCCGGCGGGCCCGGAACGACGGCAGGTACCGGTTCAGCATGAGGCTCCCCCGGTGGCCGGACGCTCGCTCCCGGGGTCGGGGTACCGGGCGGGAGGACCGGGGTCGGGGTACCGGGCGGGAGGACCGGGGTCGGGGCACTGGGCAGGAGGAGCGGGGTCGGGATCGCGTTCGCGGCCCTGCCGGCAGAGCACGGCGAGCGCCTGCGCCGAGGGGCTGCCGGGGGCGGCCTGGATGGTGACCAGCTGCTGGCCGGCCGCCTCGGTGACGGAGAACATGTCGTAGTCGAGCGTCAGCTCCCCGACGAGGTCGTGGCGGAAGCGGATGACGCGGCTGATCTCGGCCCGCACGTCGTACCGGGCCCACACGCGGCGGAAGTCACCGCTGCGGCCGGACAGCTCGCGGACCAGCGCGGCCAGGCGGGGGTCGTCGAGGTCCCTGCCCGCGGTGGCGCGCAGGTGGGCGACCGCGGCGTGCGCGGCGGACTCCCAGTCGGGGTAGAACCTCCGCGCGGCGGCGTCGAGGAAGATCGCGCCGAGGACGTTGTCGCCGACCTTCAGCCCCGTGCGCAGCCCCTGCCCGTAGAAGGCCGCGGCCAGCGGGTTGATGGCCAGCACGTCCATGCACCGGCTCATCACGAAGGCCGGGGTCTGCCAGGTGTGCATCAGCCGGATCAGGTGCGGGCTGACCCGCGCCGTGGCGGCGGCCGGAGCGCGCGGCCCCCGGTGGACCGGCATGTCCGCGCGCGCCAGCGCGTACAGGTGCGCCGTGGCGTCCGCGCCGAGGCCGAACACCTCCGCCAGGGCGCCGATCACCTGGTCGGACGGGTGGCGCTCGCGTCCCTGTTCCAGGCGGATGTAGTAGTCGGTGCTGACGTCGGCCAGCATCGCGACCTCCTCCCGTCGCAGCCCCGGCGTCCGGCGGGGTCCGGTGTCCGGCAGTCCGACCTGGGCGGGAGTGGTGACCGCGCGCCGGGCGCGAAGGAACTCGCCAAGCAGCCTTTCACTGGCCATCGAGGAAGCATATGTCCGATTTATCTGGTTTGACTGGTTGTTTTACTACCAGGCAGACCCTCGCGGAGAGCGGGGGCGGGCGCGATCCCCGGCGACGACGCCGGTCCGCTCACACCGCCCGTGACCTGGCCTTTCGGGCGGCGGCTGCGTGGGAGTGCCACGGTCACGCTGGCCGGGCGGCCCCGACCTATGGTGACGGCATGAACACCAGCGGGCATCACGACGATCTCCACCGCACGACCTCGCCGCCGTCTCGGCCTGAACGCGACGATCTCCTCCACACGGCCTCAACGCCACACCGACGCCCCCTTCGCACCGTCTCGCCGCCACGCCGGCGCCTTCTCCGTACGACCCCACCACCGCCTCGACCTGAACGCGACGACCTCCTCCGGACGGCCTCAACGCCACACCGACGCCCCCTTCGCACTGTCTCGCCACCACGCCGACGCCTCCTCCGTACGGCCTCGCCACCACCCCGGCACCCCCTCCGCACGGCCTCGCCACCACGCCGACGCCTTCTCCGCACGGCCTCGCCACCACGCCGACGCCTTCTTCGTACGACCTCGCCGCCGTCTCGATCCGAACGCGATCATCCGTCCGCGTCCCACCGACCGCAGACCCACGTCACGCCGGAGAGATCATGACCGTCATCCGCCGTCCCCGATCCATCCGCGGGCGTTGCGCCGCGGCCACGTCCCTTCTGGTGCTGATCGCCCTGACCCTGCTCGGCGTGAGCGTCTGCCTGTGCGTCCGCCATGCCCTGGGCTCCGGCGCCTATCCCCAGGCCGCCCAGGTGACCGCCCCGGGCATTCCCGGCCTGCTCCGAGAGCACCGGCTCGAATGCCTCGTCGCCGTCCTCGTCCCGACCCTGGCCGCCGGCACTGGCCTGACCACCTGGTGGGTCCTCGGCCGCGCGCTGCGTTCCGTCCAGGCCATCCGCGCCCATCTGGAGAAGGTGACCGTGAACGATCTCGGCCGCCGCATGCGGGTCCCGCCGGGAGACGACGAGATCGCCGAGCTGGCCCGTACCACCAACCAGACCCTCGCCCGCCTCGACGAGGCCGTCGCCCGGCAGCGCCGCTTCGTCGCCACCACCTCGCACGAGCTGCGCAACCCGATCACCGGGTTGCGCGCCGAGCTCGAGGACGCCCTCGACCATCCCGAGGACACCGACCCCCGCCGTACCCTGCGCACGGCCCTGGGCATCGCCGACCGCCTCGACACCATCATCACCGACCTGCTCGCCCAGGCCCGCACGGACGCCGCCGGCCCCACCGGCACCGCCCCCGGGCACGAGCTCATCGACCTCACCGAACTCGTCACCCAGGAGGCCGCCCGTACGAACAGGACGCGCGCCCACACAGGTGGCACCGTCGACGCGGAGCACGCCGCCCGCGCCGGCCGGTCGAACGGCGCGCCCGCCGGTGGATCGGCCGGTATGCGGGCGGGCGGGTCCGGCAACGCCCCCCGGGACATCCCGGTCCGGCTGCACACCCGGGGCGACGTGTGGGTCTGCGGGTCGCGCATCCAGGTCATCCGCGCCCTCGCCAACCTGCTCGGCAACGCCCGCAGGCACGCGGCCACCGCGGTCGACCTCACCCTCACCACCGCCCACGGCCAGGCCGTCATCGCCGTCACCGACGACGGCCCCGGCATTCCCCCCGGCGACCGCGGGCGCGTCTTCGAACGCTTCACCCGTCTCGACGACGCGCGGCGCCTCGACAACGGCGGCAGCGGCCTCGGCCTCGCCATCACCCGCGACATCGCCCACCGGCACCGCGGCAGCCTCACCCTGGAGGACTCCCCCGAAGGCAGCCGCTTCGTCCTGCGCATCCCGCGCCTCGACCCTCCGGCCGTCTTCCTCCACGAACCCGTACGGCCCGGAAAAAGGCGGCCGGACCACCTCGCGGAAGGCGACGGCCCCGGGGCGAAAGCCGCGACCGGCGGCCGAAGAAGCGTCACCCTGGGCTAATCAGACAATGCGGACATATAGTGATTAAATGGACAACGGTCAACGCAACCTGCTCGGCGAGTTCCTGCGCGCCCGGCGCGAAGCCACCAGTCCAGCACAGGTGGGCTTCCTGCACTCCCCCTCCTCCCGCACCCCCGGGCTGCGGCGCGAGGAGGTCGCCATGCTCTCCGGCGTCAGCGCCTCCTACTACATCCGGCTGGAACAGGGACGCGAGCGCAACCCCTCCTCCCAGGTGCTGAGCGCCCTGGCGCGGGTGTTACGCCTGGACCCCGAGGCCACCGGTTACCTCTACTCGCTCGCCCACCCCGGGGTCCGCCCCCGGGTCGAGACCGGCGCCGTGGAGCGGGTCGCTCCCAGCCTGCTCCGGCTCATCCACCTCTGCCCGGACGCTCCCGCGATGGTGATCGGCCGGCGCCTGGACATCCTGGCCGTCAACCCGATGATCGAGGCCCTGTACGAGGGCATGACCAACATCGACAACTGCCTGCGCATGATCTACCTCGATCCGCGAGCGGCCGATTTCTACCCCGACTGGGAGAAGGCCGCCCGCTCCAAGACCGCGCAGCTGCGCTCCGCCGTGGCGGCCGACCCCGACGACCCGTACCTGGACGGGCTGGTGGAGGAGCTCACCGCCCGCAGCGAGGAGTTCCGCCGGATCTGGGCCCGCCACGAGGTGCGGACGCGCGTCAACGAGGCCAAGGAGCTGCGCCACCCGACGCTGGGCGATCTCACCTTCTCCTGGGAGGTGCTCTCCGTCGGCGGCACCGGCCAGAAGTTCGTCGCCCTGGCGGCCGAACCGGGGAGCGACTCCGAACGGGCGTTGAGGAAACTGGCCGGCATGGTCGCCCTCCGGACCACTCGTCAGCCCGCGACGGAGACCGTACGGCCGACGATCCGGCTGTAGCGGCACACCCGGGTCAGCCCCGGACAGAACTCCTCAACGCTCGACCCCGCCCCCCACGGTTACCGCTCCGTGGCGTCGAAGGCCGGTCACCCCGGGACGTTCTCCGGCGCGCTCGTGCTCGGGTCGCCGGTGGGGAACCGGGCGTGCGGCACCACCATCGGGGTGAGGGTGCGCGGGTCGGGCACGACGTCGCAGGCCAGCCCGAACACGTCCTCGACGAGCCGCGAGGTCAGGACCTCCGGCGGCGGGCCCTGCGCGACCACCCGCCCGTCCTTCATCACGACCAGGTGGGAGGCGAAGCGGGCGGCCTGGTTGAGGTCGTGGAGCACGGCGACGACGGTCCGGCCGTCCCGGTGCAGCTCGTGGCAGAGCTCCAGCAGCTCGTACTGGTGGGCGATGTCGAGGAAGGTGGTCGGCTCGTCGAGCAGCAGCGTGCCCGTCTCCTGGGCGAGGACCATGGCGATCCACGCCCGCTGCCGCTGGCCGCCGGACAGCTCGCTCACCCGCGCCTCCGCGAGGTCGCGCAGGCCGGTGCGTTCGAGGGCGAGGCCGATCGAGACGTCGTCCTCCGGCGACCACTGGCGGAGCAGCGTGTGGTGCGGGTAGCGGCCACGCCGTACGAGACCCCGCACGCTGATCCCCTCGGGCGCGATCGGGTTCTGCGGCAGGAACGCCACGTGGCGGGCGGCCTCCCTGCCTCGATAGGACCGGAGGTCGCGCCCGTGCAGCAGCACGGTCCCGCTGTCGGGCCTCAGCGTCCGGGCCAGCGCCTTGAGCAGGGTCGACTTGCCGCACCCGTTCGGCCCGATGATCATGGTGAGCCCGCCGTGCGGGATGTCGAGGCTGACGTCGCGCACGACGGGGGCGCCGCCGTAGGAGAGCGTCACCTCCCGCGCGGCCAGCCCTGTCTCGCGTGGTGTCTCACGTGGTGTCGCCCGGGTGCTCACAGGGTTCCCCTTCTCCATTCGCGGACCAGCAGGTATCCGAGGTAGAGGCCGCCGAGGGCCAGGGTGTGGATGCCGACGGGCAGGCTGACGGGTACCGGCACCTGCTGCGCGGCGAGATCCGCGAGCACCAGCAGCAGCGTGCCCATCAGCGCGGCGAGCGTCAGGTGCGGGCCGGGCCCGCCGGTGACCCGCCTGGCGACCTGCGGGGCGGTCAGGGCGATGAACGCGACCGGTCCCGCGACGGCGACGGCGCCCGCGGACAGGACGATCGACAGCGTCACGGCACCGGCCCTCGTACCCCGGGGACCTGCGCCGAGCCCGCCGGAGACCTCGTCGCCCATCTCGGCGACGACGAGACGCCGCGAGAGGAGCGCGACGAACGGCGCCACGAAGAGCAGGACCGCCCAGATCGTGGCGGCGTGCTCCCACGACCGCGCCGCCAGGCTGCCGTTGAGGTAGGCGGTGAGCACGCTGGCCCTGTCCCGTTCGACGGCGTAGACGACGTACTGGGTGAACGCCGTGGCGATCGCGGAGACGCCGATCCCGGCGACGATGAGACGCCCCGGGTCGCGGAACCCGGTCCCGGTCGAGACGTACACCAGCGCCATCGCGAGCGCGGCGCCGCCGAGGGCGCCCGCGGGGGCGGGCAGCACCCCGGGCAGGAGCAGCGCGACGGCCGCGGCGCCCGAACCGGCGCCGGCGGCGAGCCCGATCACGTCCGGGCTGCCGAGCGGGTTGCGGGTGACGGTCTGGAACAGCGCGCCCGACAGGCCGAGCGCGGCTCCGGTACCGGCGGCCACGACCAGGCGCGGCCCGCGCAGGCGCTCCAGCACGAACTCCTGCTTGCCGTCGGCCTCCCCGGTGAGCGCGCCCGCGAGGTCGGCGAGGGGGATGCCGAGCCGGCCGAGCGACAGGGTGGCGACGGCGGCCACGGCGACGAGCGCGACCGTGACGGCCGCGGTGACGAGGGAGGCGCGCGCGACCGGGATCGCCACCGCGGGCCCGAGCGTGACGAAGCCGCGCGGCGCGGCGGCGCGGGTCCGTGTCATACGGTCCCCCTCGTCACGCGTGCGACGCGGGCCCATGTCATACGGCCTCCGGTCACACGTGCGGCGCGGGCCCGTGTCACAGGCCCTCTCATCGTGCGTGCGGCGCGGGCCCGTGTCATACGGTCCCCCTCATCATGCGTACGGCGATCAGCAGCGCCGGTGCCCCGATGAACGCGGTCACGACGCCGACCATCAGCTCCTGCGGGCGCAGGACCAGGCGGCCGGCGACGTCCGCCAGGAGCAGCAGGGCGGGACCGGCCAGGGCGGAGAAGGCGAGCTGCGCGCGGAAGTCGACCCCGACGAGCGCCCTGACGATGTGCGGCACGGCCAGGCCGACGAAGGCGATGGGGCCGACCGCCGCGGTCGCCGCGGTGCTCAGCAGGATCGCGGCGAGGAGCCCGCCCGAACGCGTCAGGGCGGGGTTCGCGCCGAGCGCCGAGGCGGACTCGTCGCCGAGCGCGAGCGTGTTGAGGCCGGAGCCCAGCGCCGCCGCGAGGAGGAGACCGAGCACGGCCGGCGGGAGGACCGAGACGAGGACGTCGAAGTCCCTTCCCCCCAGGGCGCCGACCACCCAGTAGCGGTAGCTGTCGAAGACCTTCGGCATGCTCAGGGTCACCGCCTGGACGTACGCCATCAGCACCGCCGAGACGACCGCGCCGGCGAGGACGAGCCGCACGAGGCCGCCGCCGGAGCCCGCCGACCCGAGGACGTGGACGACGAGCCCGGCCAGGAGCGCCCCGGGCAGCGCCCACCACACGGCGGCCGAGTGGCCCGACGCGCCGAGGAAGGCCGTGGCCGTGACGATGGCGGCGGCCGCCCCGCCGGTGATCCCGAACAGCCCGGGGTCGGCGAGGGGGTTGCGGGTGACGCCCTGCAGGAGCGTGCCCGCGACGGCGAGGCAGAGCCCGGCGAGCAGGCCGAGGGCGGTACGCGGGTAGCGGCTCTCGACGACCGCGGTGGTGTTGGGGTCCGCGACGCCGGAGAGGACGTCCATGACGTCGGTGAGGGAGTTGGGGTGGCTGCCGAACGCGACGCTCGCGAACACGGCCAGCGCGAGCACGGCGAGGGTGACGGCCAGGACGGTCAGGAGGTACACCCGCCGGGCGGCGCCCGCGCCCGGAGGCGCGGCGGTGCCCGGCGGGACGCGGATGTCGGTGGTCATCGAGGCTGACCGGGCCTACTTGTCGAGGGCGGCGACGGCCTTGTCGATCAGCGGCAGGTAGCGGTCGATCACCCACGGCACGGTGAGCGGGTTGACGAGCGAGGAGCCGGTGACGAAGGAGGTGTCGTCGCTCGCCACGACCGAGCCGCGCTTGATCGCCGGGATCGCCCCGTACAGCTTCTGCGCCTCGATCTCGGTGCGGGTCTTGTCGTCCGAGTAGAACGTGAAGATCAGGTCGCTGCCGGCGAGCTTCTGGGCGTTCTCCAGGCCGATGAGGGAGGAGTCGGTGCCCTTGGTCTCCTCGAAGGTGTTCACCACCGGGTCGACGGTGAGCCCGAGGGAGGAGACCATCGCGACGCGCTGCTCGCCGGGCTTGAACACGCCGAGGGTGCCGGGGCCCGAGGTGTAGGTGTAGGAGAAGGTGACGCCTTTGTACTGGGGACGGCTCGCGACGGCGTCGGCGAAGCGCTGCTTGATCTGCTCGATCAGCTTCTCGCCCTCGTCGGGCTTGCCCAGCGCCCGGGAGATGATGTCGATCTGCTGGTCCCAGTCGGTGCTCCACGGCAGGTCCGGGTAGGCCACGGTCGGGGCGATGTCCGAGAGGATGTCGTACTGCTCCTGCGTGACTCCCGACCACGGGGCCAGGATCACGTCCGGGTCGAGCTCGACGATCGTGTCGAAGTCGAGGTTGTCGGCGCCGGCGAACTGCTTCGGCAGCGTGCCGCCCGCCTTGGTCACCGCCTCGTGGATCCAGGGGAGGTAGCCGGTCTTGTCGCTGCCCCACGGGTAGCTCTCGATCCCCACCGGCGTGTGGCCGAGCGCGATCGCGGTCTCGGTGGACCCCTGCCCGAGGGTGACGACGCGCTCAGGCTGCTCGGTGATCGTCGCCTGGCCGAGCGTGCTGTCGATCGTCACCGGGAACGCTCCGGCCGCGGCCTTCGCCGGTGCGGCGGCGGGCTCCTCCTTCGTCTCCGTCGCCGCCGAGCAGGCGCCGAGGGCGAGGACGAGCGCGGTCGCCGCGGAGAGGGTGAGCGCGTGGCGGCGCGCGCGGGTGAGCGTGAACGGCATGGTGTTCCTTGCGTTTCATGGACCGCGGGGTCGCGTCCCGCCTTCGCGGGGAGGGGCGGGGAGGGGCGAAACCCGATATCGAGCCGGATCAAAAGGCTGCTTAGGTAACAGCCATAACTGGGGTAACTTAGGGAAGCCTAAGCTAATCGTCACCCAACTTTCAACCGCCCCCCATGTCGCGGCCGTGTTCCCGGGAGTCGCGGAAGATCCGCACGAGATTCGATACGAGGATTCGATCAACGCCGGTGAGACGCCGGGGGGCACGGCGCGCGGCGGTACGCCGAAGCCGGGCCGGGCCGGGAGGTGACCCGATGGACGGGTTCGGAACCAGCGGACTCGTCGGCGCCGGAGACGCGACGGAACCCCGTCCGGGACCTTCAGCGTGAAAGGACCTCGGAGGAAGGACCTCAGCGGAAGGAACGACGGTAGGCGGCCGGGGTGGTGCGCAGGGCGTTGTGGAAGCGGCGGCGCAGGTTGACCGCCGAGGAGAGGCCGACGCGGGTGGCGATGGTCTCGACGGGCAGGTCGGTCTCCTCCAGCAGGGCACGCGTGGCGGCCAGGCGGCGTTCCAGCAGCCATCGGGCGGGCGGGACACCGAGCTGGTCGGCGAACTGGCGGGTGAGGGTACGGGGGGAGACGCCCGAGCGGGCGGCCATGTCCTCGACGGTGATCTGGTCGTGCAGGCGCGAGATGAGCCATTCGAGCAGGGGTGCCAGGGAGTCCGGCATGGGGCCGGTGGTGGGGAGGGGAGGGTACTGGCGCTGGCAGCCCTCGCGGTGCGGACCGGCGGCGAGCTGGCGGCCGATGCGCATGGCGTGGGCCGCGCCGTGCTCCCGGAGGACCTGGTGAAGACAGAGGTCGAGGGTGGCGGCCGAGGCTCCGGCGGTGGCGACGTCGCCGTGGTCGACGTAGATGACGGTGTCGTCGGGGATGACGCGGGGGTGGCGGGCGGCGAGTTCGCCGGAGAGTTCCCAGTGGACGGAGGCGCGGCGGCCGTCCAGGAGGCCCAGGGCGGCGGGGACGAAGATCCCGGCCCAGACGGCGACGATGCGGGCGCCTCTGGCGTGGGCTCGGGACACCGCGTGGAGTACGGCGGGCGAGGGGGTGCGGGACCAGCTCGCGATGATCACGGTGTCGGCGTCGTCGAGGGCCTCGAGGCCGCGGTCCACCTGGATGGGGACGCCGAGGGTGGTGGGGAGGGAGCCGGGATGTTCGGCGCACTGGCTGAAACTGTAGTACCGGGGGATGTCGGGGCCGTGGTAGCCGAAGACGGCCGAGGCGGAGGTGACCGGGTAGAGCTCCTGGTCCGGGGCGACCAGGGCGACCACGCGATGCGGGCCGGGGTGCGCCGGGGGCGTTTCCGGGCAGTCCAGAGGCATGGCGTAAATGTACCTAATGATGTCACCTAGGACACCAGTGCTCTGATCTGGAAAAATCAAGAATTGGGGCCCATGTGGACGAGGAACTTCACCCTCTACTTCGGGGCCCGCACGATCTCGCTGCTCGGTGACGCGATGATGCCCGTCGCCTCGGCGCTGGCGATCGGGAGGGTCCACGGGATCGCGGGCGTCGGCTACGTGCTCGCGATCTGGACCGCGTCGGCCGTGCTGGTCATGTTGTTCGGCGGGGTCGTCGCCGACCGGATCGGCGCCCGGCGCCTGATGATCGGCGCGGACGTGGTCAGGGTCGTCACCCAGGGGGTCGTCGCCGTCGCCTTCCTGGACGGCACTCCGCCGTACGCCCTGTTGCTGGTGACGGCGTTCTTCTCGGGCATGGCCGCCGGAATGTTCGAACCGGGCGTCAACGGCATGGTCTCCCTGGTCGCCGAGGACCCGCAGCGGGCCAACGCGACGCTGAAGATCGCCGAGGCGGTCACCCATCTGGCGGGTCCCGCGCTGGCCGGGGTCCTCGTCGTCGTCGCCGGGCCGGTCTTCGTCTACACGGTGGACGCCGCGACGTTCCTGGTCAGCGGGGTGTGCCTGCTGCTGGTCCGGGTCGCCGTGCCCAGGCCGGAGCCCTCCGACGTGCTGAGCGACCTGCGCAGGGGCTGGGAGGAGTTCAGGGCCAGGAGCTGGATGTGGTCGGTCATCCTGGTCTGGGTGTTCTGGGGCGTTCTGGTGATCGGGCCGTACGTGCCGCTGTCGTCGCAGATCATCGGGGCCGACTACGGCTGGGTGATGGCGGCGCTCGGCCTCGGCACCGTGCTGGGCGGGCTGGTGGCGATCAGGCTCAGGCCGCGCAGGCCGCTGGTGTCCGGGGCGGTGGCGCTGAGCGGGTACGTGGCGGTGCCGCTGACGGTCGCGCTCGGGCTGCCGCTGCCGGCGCTGATGGCCGGTCACCTGCTCGGGGGGTGCGCGTTGGCGTTCTGGTCGGTGATGTGGTCGACCAGCGTGCAGACGCAGATCGCGCCGGACGTGGTGAACCGGGTCAACGCCTACCAGGTGGCCGGGTCGGTCGCGGGCATGGCGGCCGGGCAGGCGCTGGCCGGTCCGGTCACCGCGCTGGTCGAGCCGCGCACCTTCCTGCTGGGGTCGGCGCTGGTGACGGTCGGCGTGGTGGCCGCGCTGCTGTCGATCAGGCCGGTCAGGCGGCTGGGCCGGGAGCCTCGGGAGGCCGGAGGCCCGTCGATCCCGGTCCCGGCCGGCGTGCCGGCGTAGCCGTTCGTCCGCGGCCGAACGCGCTGGAGAAGCGGCTCCACGATCGGCCGATGGGTTGTCCCGCACTCCCCACCTGGACTAGACAGGTCGCATGACAGAGACACCGGCAGCCGGACACCCCCTTCCGCAGGTCGCCGACCGGCGGACCTGGCAGGCGAGGATCGACGAACTCCGGGTCAAGGAGAAGGCCCACACCAGGGCCGGGGACGCGCTGGCCGCCGAACGCCGCCGGCTGCCGATGGTCGAGGTCGATCCGCGCACCCCGCTGACCGGAGCCGACGGCCCGGTGCCGTTGATCGACGTCTTCGGCGGCCGGTCCCAGCTGATCGCCTACTTCCAGATGTGGCACACCGGCAGTCCCGCGGCGGAGCAGTGCGAGGGCTGCACCTTCTCCACGACCCACATCAACGAGCTGTCCTACCTGCACTCGCGGGACGTCGGCTACGCGACCTTCTGCCAGGGACCGTACGAGGAGAGCTCGCGCTACCGCGACTTCATGGGCTGGACGATTCCCTGGTACTCGGTGCCGGAGGACTCCGTGGACCGGCTGGTCGCCAACCGGCACTTCGGCATCCTGGTCACCTATCTCCGCGACGACGACAAGGTCTACGAGACCTACTGGACCACCGGCCGCGGCAACGAGCCGATGGCACCGTCGTACGGGCTGCTGGATCTGACCGTCCACGGCCGGAAGGAGTTCTGGGAGGACTCGCCGGAGGGCTGGCCACAGCACTGGGACGCCCGAGGCGGCCAGTTCCGAACGGACGGCCGCCCGACCGCCCAGTGGTCGCGGATCAAGGCCGGACGCGACGACGATCTCGGCCCCTCGTCCGAGGACCACCACCGGCCGCACTGCCACTGAGCGGGCATCCGGGAACTCGGGGCACATCACCTCCCGCCTCGCGCGCTCCCGGCACCTGACGTGCCACCCGCGACGCCGCCGCACCGCGTGGCAATACCGTGTTCGGCACACAGGCCCAGCAGGAGCGTTCCCCACGACGGCTCGCGCCCGGCGGCGGCGCCCAGCCCGCCCCGCGGCACCCGGTCGGCGACGTTCTCCCCGGCGCCCGGCATCCTCCGGTGGCCCGTCCCGGGGTGCGGCCCGGCCGGACCCGCGGCGAGGTGATCACCACGGCGGGATCCCGCCTGGTCTCCGGTGGTGAGCGGCGTGTGGCCCAGGTCGTGGGGCGTGTACGGGGCTGTACGGATAGTTCGGGCCCCCCTTTCCGGTGACCCGTACGGCTCGTGAGTGTGAGCTCACCGCCGTCGGCACAGGGCCTGGCGGCACCACGGAAAGGAACCCGATGTCCAAGCTTTTCGGGACCGGGAGGATCACCCCCGCTCTGACGGCCCTCGCCGTCGCGCTCACCCTGACGGGGACGGCCGTCGGCGCCGTCGCCAGCTCCCAGAACGGCACCCAGACCAGCGCCCAGTTCTTCACCGGGGAGAGCACCCCGTGGACCATCAACACGGTCGCCACGTGGTCGAACGTCCCGACCGCCGTGACGAGCGTCACGGTGCCCGCGGGCACCACCCGGTTCGTCGACGCCCGGTTCACCGCCGAGTCCATCTGCGTCGGTGACCCGGCCGGCTGGTGCTCGGTGCGGATCGTGGCCGTCAACTCCGCGGGGACGACCGTGGAGCTCAACCCCGTCACGAGCACCGACTACCGGTTCGACACTCCCGGCGGGGCCGAGGAGGCGCACTCCCTGGAGCGGTTCTCCCCGTCGCTGGGCCCCGGCACCTACACCGTGCGGGCGCAGGCGCTGCGGATGGCCGGCATCAGCCAGTTCACCCTGGACGACCTCTCCTTCGCCGTGGGCCTGGTCAACCCCTGACCTTCCTCTCCCCCGCCGCCGGGCCGGGTGACCGCTGTAAGCGGCGCCGGGCCCGGCGGCTCCGCGCGCGGGCCCGGCGTCTCGCACCCGGCGGCCCCAACGCCGGGCTTGACGACCCCGCGCCCGGCTTCGCATCAGGTCCCGCGCCCGGCTTCGCGTCGGGCCCCGCGCCCGGCTTCACGTCAGGCTCCGCACGTGGCTTCGCGTCAGGCCCCGCACGTGGCGTGGCGATCCCGCGCGTGGCGTGGCGATCCCGCGCGTGGCGTGGCGATCCCGCGCGTGGCCGGGGCGGGCGCGGGCCGGCCGGGGTCAGCGGCACGGTGGCCGGTGGTCGAGGTCCGGCAGGTACCGCCTCCACTCCGCCTCGGCGATGGGCGCGTCGGCGAGCGAGCAGACCCGCCGGGAGACCCTGCCGGGGTCGGTCTCCCAGAGGCGGGCGGTGGCGTCGTTGCCGCCGGTGGCGAGGGTGTGCCCGTCGGAGCCGAACGCGACGGCCAGCACGCCGTCGGTGTGGGCGGTCAGCGTCGCGGTCCAGGCGGCCCGCCGGGGCCGGGTGGTGTCCCACAGCCGCACGGTGTGGTCGGTGCCCGCGGTGGCGAGGGTCCGCCCGTCCGGGCCGAACGCGACCGCGTTGACGCGGCTGGTGTGCCCGTTCAGCGTGGTCAGGGCGGCGGGCTTGCGCGGGTCGCGCAGGTCCCACAGGCGGGTGGTGTGGTCGTCGCCCGCGGTGGCGAGGGTCCGCCCGTCCGGGCCGAACGCGACCGCGTTGACACTGTTGGAATGGGCTCCGATCGTCGCGAGCGGGGCCGGCCGGCGCGGGTCGCGCACGTCCCACAGGCGGGTGGTGCGGTCGTCGCCCGCGGTGGCGAGGATCCGCCCGCCGGGAGCGAACGCGGCCGCGTTGACCAGGTCGGTGTGCCCGCGCAGGGTGGCGGCGTGCCGTGGCCGGCGGACGTCGGTGACGTCCCACACCCCGACGTCCAAGTCCTCGCCGAAGGTGGCGAGGGTCGTGCCGTCCGGGCTGAACGCCAGGCCGTACAGGTCCCCGGCCTTCAGGTCCAGGGCCGAGAGCGGGGCCGGACGGCCGGGCCGGGTGACGTCCCACAGGCGCAGGGTGTCGTCGAGGCCGACGGTGGCGAGCACGGGCGCCCCCGGCCGGAACGCCACCCCGGTCACCCCGTCGGTGTGGCCGGTCAGGGTCGCCGACAGCCGGGGCCGGTGCGGGTCCGCGACGTCCCACAGGCGGGCGGTGCGGTGGCTGCCGGTGGCCAGCAGTCGCCGGTCGGGTGTGAACGCCAACGCGCTGACCTGGCCGTGGTGCCCGGTCAGGATCGGCTGCCGCAGGTCCCACAGCCGTACGCTGGTGTCCGCCCCGCCGCTGACGACGGTGCCGCCGCGCGGGTCGACGGCCACCGTGTAGACGATGCCCGCGTGCCCCGCCAGCGTCACCGGCGTGCCGGCCCGGCGCGGGTCGCGGACGTCCCAGGTCCGTACGCTCAGGTCGTAGCTGCCGCTGACGAGGGTGTGCCCGTCGCGGTCGAAGGCCAGCGCGACGACGCCGCCGCCGTGCCCGGTCAGCGTGGACAGCGGGCGCGCCGCCTCCGGGTCGCGCACGTCCCACAGGCGGACGGTGTTGTCGAAACCGCCGGTGGCCAGCACCCGGCCGCCGGGACCGAACACCGCGGAGAGCACCCGGTCGGTGTGGCCGCGCAGGTCGGGCAGGCGCCGCGGGCGGGCGGGGTCGGCGACGTCCCACAACCGGACCGGGTTGTCGGAGCCCGTGGCGGCCAGGGTCCGGCCGTCCGGGCTGAAGGCCACGTCGGAGGCGCCTTTCGGGAAACCCCGCAGGACGGCGGCCGGTACGGGCGCACGGGGGTCGGAGACGTCCCACAGCCGGACGGTGCGGTCGTAGCTCGCCGTGGCGAGGACCCGCCCGCCTCGGCCGAACGCCGCGCCGATGACGCCCGCGCTGTGGCCGGTGAGCGTCGCCAGCGCCGCCGGGCGCCGGGGGTCGGCGACGTCCCACAGCCGGGCGGTGTGGTCGTCGCCGGCGGTAGCCAGGATCTTCCCGTCCGGGCCGAACTCCGCCGAGGTGACGCCGGCGCCGTGGCCGGTCAGCGTGGCCAGGGGCGCGGGCCGCCGCGCGCCGCCGGTCCGCCACAGCCGGACCGTCCGGTCCATGCCCGCGGTGACCAGCAGGCTCCCGTCCGGGCTGAATCGGGCGGCGTAGACCGCGCTGGTGTGCGCGGTCAGCCGGGTGGCGTACGGGGCGGCGTAGGTGCTCAGCAACGCGCCGCGCGACTCGGGGATGGGCGCCAGACGGTACGCGGCCAGGCTCAGCTGCGCCGAGAGGGCCGGGTCGGCCGGGCGCAGCGCGGTGGCCTCGTTGGCGACCTTCCCGGCCAGGGCGGTGTCGCGCTGCGTCCGCAGGGTCTGCTCGCCGCGGACCGCGACGACGACGGCGGCGGTCGTGAGCAGCAGCAGCGCGGTCAGGCCCGCGACGAGCCGCCGCAGGCGCCGGGCCCGACGCCGGGCGGCCCGCTGCTCGGCGAGCTCGCGCGCGGCGGAGGCCTCCAGGAACTCGCGGGCCACCGGGCCGGGGGCGGCGTGCGGACCGGCGGTCTGCGCCCACTCCCGCGCCACCGCGAGCCGGGTCCCCCGATACAGCGCGCCCGCGTCGCGGTGCTCGCGATCCCAGGCCACGGCCGCCTCGTTGAGCCGGCGTCCGGTGAGCAGGCCGGCGCGGTCGACCTCCAGCCAGCCGCGCAGCAGCGGCCACGCGGTGAGCAGCGCCTCGTGGCTGATGCCGACCGTCTCGGCGTCGCGGGTGACCAGCCGCTGCTCGACGAAGCGCCCGATGACGTCGGTCACCTGCCCGGCCGGGTCGCCGCACTCGGCGAGCAGGTCGGCGGTGGGCACCCGGCGCCGGGTGTCCACCGTGCCGGGCGAGACGTGCACCAGGCTGAGGAACAGCCGCCGCGCCAGGTGGCGCCGGGGCTCGTCGAGAGCGTCGTAGACCGCGTCGGCGCTGGTCGCCACCGCGCGGTCGACCCCTCCGACGGCACGGTAGTCGGCGACCGTCAGCCGCCGGTCCCGGCTGTGCTGCCAGGTGGCGTACAGCGCGTGGGACAGCAGCGGAAGCGCGCCGGCCGCGTGCTCGGGGGCGTCCCGGTCGTCTCCGCCGCGCGGGGCGACCTCGCCGACCAGCAGTTCGACCAGGCCCTCCTCGACCTCGACCCCCGCCTTGCGGGCGGGTTCGACGATCGCGCGGCGCAGCTCGGCCGCGCTCATCGGCCCCACGGTGAGCTGGTCGGCCCGCACCGCCGCGACCAGTTCGGGGTGGCGCAGCGCCGGGGCGTAGAAGTCCGCGCGCAGTCCGATGACGACGCGGACCGCGCCCCGCCCGGCCGCCGCGCACAGCGCGGTCACGAAGGCGCGCCGCTCCGCGTCGTCGGCGCACGTGGTGAACAGCTCCTCGAACTGGTCCACGACCAGCAGCAGGCGGGACGGCTCCCCGGCCGCGGCGTACGCGGCGGCGCACTCCGGATCGGCGCGCAGCCGGGTGGCCACGTCGCCCGCGGGCAGGCCGGCCGCGGCGGCCAGCCGGTCGGCGAGCTCGTCGCACGGGCGCGCGCCTGGGGTGAACAGTGCCACCGACCAGCCGGGGCCGAGCAGCCCGTCGTGCCGCACCGCGTGGACCAGCCCGGCGCGCAGCAGCGACGACTTGCCCGATCCGGAGACCCCGACGACGACCTGGACGCCCGCGGCGTCCGCGGCGGTGGCGGCGCCCGCGTCGGCGGCGGCGGCCAGGCGGTCGACCAGGTCGCGGGTGAGCGCCTCGCGCCCGAAGAACCACTCCGCGTGCTCGGGCTCGAAACCGGCCAGGCCCCGGTACGGCTCCGGGCCGGCGGGCCGACGGCCCGGCGTGCGCCTGACCCGCTGCCAGGCCGACAGCCACCGCGCGACCAGCGCCGGATCGTCGACCCCGCAGGACTCCAGGACCCGTACCAGCAGTTCGCGCGAGGAGGTGGAGGGCAGTCCCCGCCCGGCGAACCAGTCACCGATCGTGCTGTGGTTGCGGAAGGTGTCGGATCTGGCCGCGACCTGGCGGACCGTCAGCCCGGCGCGCAGCCGCAGCAGCGTGAGCTCGCGGGCGAAGTCCTCCCGCGCCCCGATCCGTTCCGGATCCGGCGCTTCCGTTTCCGGCGAACCTGGCACGGGCACGGCGGCGTCCTCTCTCGGTCTCGCCCGGATGCCCCCGACGGCATGTCACACGGAAACGCGCCCTCAATGTAAACACCGCCCGAAGTTCGCGCAATCGCCCTGCCGGCACCTCGGCAAGGCCTTCGCCCTCCCCGCCGAACACGGTGAGGCGGCCTCCCCCGCGCGGGAAGGCCGCCTCGTCAGCGGTGTCCGGTCAGGAGAGCAGCTTCGAGATCCTGGTCTCCGGTTCCACCACGGCACGGGTGAGCGTTCGCTCATCTCTGGTGGCGTGGGACGGAATGTCGCCATAGCGAGACAGCACACCGATCCATCGAGGAGAGACACCATGACCCTCCCGACCGGCACGGTCATTTTCGCCTGGCGACGTATTCCGCCCCCGTTCCTGATCGGTGGCGCCGAGGTCTCCCAGCAGCTCCTCGCCGAGGAGTTTGCCGACGCCGGATGGCGCACCATTTACCTGGCCTCCCACGAACCTCCGTGGGGTACGACATCGCAGCTGCCGTCGATGCTGCGTCACCTGACCGGCATGGCCACTCCTGTCGAGCATCGGGAACACTCGGCCGAACTGCGTTACAGGTGGAACGGCGTCGACGTGCGAGTGGTGCCGCAGGCCCGGCTCTCCACCGCGCTGCGGGCGGCCATCGACGAGTTCACGCCCGACCTGCTGATCACCTCTCAGGAGAGATCAGCGGATCTGGCCGCCGCCGCCCGCTCGCGGACGACCGTCGCCGGGTGGCTGCACTCGGTCTCCAGAACCGGGCTGCATGTCTTGGACGGCAAACCGCACTACGCGCTGGCCACTTCCCGGTTCGTGCTCTCACGCACTCCGCCGTCCCAGGCCGCGGTGCTGTTCTACCCGCCGTTCCGCCACTTCGCCGGTCCCTCTGTCAGCCGTGACGGAGATCTGCTCATGGTCAACCCGGTGCCCGCCAAGGGCGCCGAGCTGACGCACCGGCTCGCTGAGCTTCTGCCCGACCGGCACTTCACGCTGGTTACGGGCTGGTGGGACACCGCCGACGAATTCGCCCGCCACCCCAACGTCACCTACCTGCCCCGCACCTACGACATGAACGACCTGTACAGCCGACACCGGTTGCTGCTCGTCCCGAGTGTCGTTGAGGACGCCTTTCCCCGGGTCATCGTCGAAGCCGCTCTGGCCGGGCTGCTCGCTGTGGGCTCATCCCGAGGTGGCATCCCCGAAGCGATCGGTGATCGGGCTCGGATCGCCCCTCCCCACGACCATGGCACCTGGACGTCCCTCATCCGTCTGCTCACCTCAGCCCATTTGAACGCCATCTCCGACCAGGCGCGGCTCCGGGCCATGCCGATGACCCGCTCCTGCCTGCCCGAGCTTGCCGCGGCCGGAATCATCCCGCCGTAGCCGGTGCCGTGCTCAAGGGTGGGTGGTGAACGCGGCCCGCACCTGGTCGCGGTGAGCGCTCCACCAGTGCAGCAGCCGCTCGCCCGACACCCACAGCCGGTCAGGCCCGTGATCACCCTTGTCGTAGTGCCATTGCAGCTGCCAGAAGTCGGTCATGCGCTTCCACCACAGCCGCTCGACGCCGTCCACCAGATCCTCGTCGGCGATGGACACCACGCTCCGGTACCCGGCGGTGAACGCCGACACCCGCTCCAGGTCCGATCGGCCGTCGTCGACGGTGAACTGCACCTGGGCGGTACGGACGACCTCCTCGGCGTAGGGGCGAACGGCAAGCCGGTCCCAGTCGAGCACCGCCGTGACCTTCCCGGCGTCCCAGAGCACGTTGAGCGGCTGGAAGTCCCCGTGGGTCCAGCCCAACGGCCCTCTCTGTACCTCGCCCACGGGGCGCTGCGCGGCATGGGCGGCGATCAGCGTCTTGCGCCGCTCCAGCGCCTCGGCGGCGGCGATGTCGAACGGCTCCGGTCCTTCCAACCCGGCGATCACGCGCAGGAACCGGTCGGCTTCGGCTGTCGCGGCCTCCGGCGAAGTCACCTTCGCTCCGGGTCGCTCGGCCGCCGACTCCAGGCCCGTACCGGGCGCGGCCAGCTCGCGGTGGATCCGCCCGAGGAGCACCCCGAGATCGGCTGCTTCTCCCACGTCCAGATCGGTGCCGGCGCGATGACTTCCGGCGGCCCAGGGCAACAGGCAGTAGCTGCGGCCGTCGATCTCGGCCACGGTGTCCGCGGACGCGGTGAGGTGCGGGGCGCAGACCGGTAGGCCGCCGACCGCGAGCACCTGCAGGACGTTGAGACTGCGGCGGGCCTTCGGCACCGGCACGTCAACGATCTCCTTGAGGGCGAACACACCCTCTGAGGTCTCCAGGCGCCAGTTGCGGTTCATCATCCCCGAGGGCAGGAACACCACCTCGAGGACGCGCCCCAGGCCGAACGCCTTCACAACCTGTTCTAGCTCGCTGTCGGTAATCCTGCCCCGTACGGGCACCCGTTCCCGAGCGGCCTCATCAGTCACGTCCAGGAGGCTACGGCATCACCATGAGCCTGTCCGGCGCGTTCCTGTCGTGGCGCCGAGAGCCCCGGGAAACGACCAGGCACCGACCATCGCGGCCACCATCTTCGCCCGGCACACCGAACGAGCACAGGACGGATCCCACTATTCCGTCCCCGTCAGGTTTTCTACCGCTCATGGCTACCAACTATGAGCGGAGTGTGATCATGCGGCCATTCGGTGACGTCCCCCTGAGTGCTGATGAAGACCTGACCTCATCAAGGGATCGCGAATGCACCGGCGGAGAAATCCGCACGTTGGTGAAGGTCCTGGCGCCCGGCTCCGCCTCGCGCCGCGCTCGCGCCGTCGTCCGCGAGGTGCTTGGGGACGCAGGTCTGCCCATCGACGACATCGACTCCGCCGAGCTCATCGTGGCGGAACTGGCCGCCAACGCCGAGCGGCACGCCCGCCCGCCGTACGAGCTGCGGATCCACAGCCTGGACGGCATCCCCACCTGGTGCGAGATCGTCGACAGTGACCCGGATCCGCATGAGGTCGGCATCATCCTCAATCTGCTGCGCTCAGTGACGGAGATCGGTCTGCCGCTGCTCGCCGAGAACGGGCGCGGCCTGCTGCTGGCCCACCGGCTCTCGCGCGGCTACTGCCATGTCCGTCCCACCACGGTCGGCACCACCGGCACCACCGGCAAGGCCGTCGCCTTCGCCCTCCCGTCCCCCGGACCCCGCCGAACGTGGTGAGGCGACCTCCCCCGCGCGGGGAGGCCGCCTCGTCAGCGGTGTCCGGTCAGGAGAGCAGCTTCGAGATCCTGGTCTCCGGTTCCACCACGGCACGGGTGAGCAGCGCCGCCACCCGGTCCAGGCGTTCCTCGACCTCTTTTCGGTCCCACAGCTCGACGGCGTACTCCAGGTCGAGCACGACCAGTTCCCCCGCCATCCCGGCGTACATCTCCAGCTCGTAGCGGTTGGCCCTGGTGTGCACGTAGTCGAACCCGACCTCGCACCCGGCCAGCTCGGGGATCGCGGGCCCGTCGCCCGCCCAGTCGGACGTCACCTGGAACAGCGGCATCCGGCGCGGATCCGGGTGGATCCTCAACGCCCGCACCACCTCGTTGAACGGGGTGCTCTGGTGGGCGTACGCCTCCAGCACGGTCCTGCGGACCCGCCCGGCCAGCTCGGCGAAGGTGGGGTCGCCGCCGCAGTCGACGCGCAGCGCCACCATGTTGACGAAGCAGCCGACCACGCCCTCCAGGCCGGGCAGCGGCCGGTTGTCGGCGGTGGTGCCGATCACCACGTCGTCCTGGCCGCTCCACTGCGCCAGCATCGCCGCGAACGCGGCCGTCACCAGCATGTAGGGCGTCGCCCTGCTCTGCCGGGCCAGCGCGAGCAGCCGCCGCGACTCCGCGTGCGGCAGGCGATGGGCGATCATCTCGGTGTCGCGGCCCTCGCGGCGCCCGTCGCGCGTCCTGGGCAGGACCAGTTCGGGCGCCTCGCGCAGCCGCTCGCGCCAGAACCGTTCCGACGCGGCCGCCTCGGGCCCGCCGAGCCAGGCCTGCTCCCAGGCCACGTAGTCGGCGAAGCGCAGGTGCGGCGCGGCGGGCGCGGCGTCCCGCTCGGAGTACAGGCGGCCCAGCTCGCCCACGAGCAGCCCGATGGACACGCCGTCGGTGACCAGGTGGTGCTGGACGAGCGCGAGGACGTGGTCGTCCTCGCCGAGCCGGTAGAGGGTGGCCCGCACGAGCGGCGCGGTGGACAGGTCGAAGCCGGTGTCGGCGTCGCGGGCGGTGCGGCGGGCCGCCTCCTCCGCCCGTTCGTCCTCGGGCAGGCCGGTGAGGTCGTCGACGGGCAGCTCCACGCGTACGCCGGGGTCGAAGCGCAGCACCGGCACGTCGCCGACGAGCGCCACCCGGGCGCGCAGGTTCTCGTGCCGCGCGACGAGCGCGTCGAACGCGCCGCGCAGGGCGTCCACGTCGAGCGGGCCGCGCACCCGGTAGGTGACGGCGGCGATGAAGTCGCGGGCGTCGCCGCCCGCGAGCTGCTCGTTGATCCAGATCTGCAGCTGCGCGGTGGACAGCGCGCTGGTGTCGGGCTCCTCGCCGCCGCGCTCGATCTCCCTCTCGGGAGCCGTACGGCCCGCGCGACCGGCGCGGCCCGCGTCGCCGAGCGTGTGCTCCAGCGCGGGGTGCTTGGCCGCCATGTAGTCGGCCAGGTCGGCGGGGGTGCAGTTCTCGAACAGGGCCATCAGCGGTACGCGTACGGCGAGCACGGAGGCGATCTCGCGCACCAGCCGGGCCGCCAGCATCGAGTGGCCGCCCAGGGCGAAGAAGTCGTCGTCGGGCTCCACCTCGTCGAGGTTCATGACGCGCGCCCAGATGACGCAGAGCGCCGCCTCCAGGGCGGGCAGCTCGGTCCGCTCGTCGCGCTCGCCCGCGTCGGGCAGCCGGGCGGTCTCGACGCGGCCGTCGTCGGCACGCGGGATGCGGTCCACCGGCACGATGACGGCGGGCACCATGTACTGCGGCAGCCGCTCGACGAGGGTGGCGCGCAGCGCGTCGGGGGGCGGCCCGGCGACGGTGTAGGCGACCAGCTCGCGGCCCGCGCCGCCCTCGACCGCGACGACGGCGGCGTCCCGCACGGAGGGATGGGCGCGCAGGACCTCCTCGACGTCCTCCAGCTGCACCTGGAACGGGCCGATGCCGACCAGCCGGTCCTCGCGTCCGCGCTCGACCACCCGCCCGTCGGGCCTGCGGGTGGCGAGGCGGCCGGTGGGACCGGCCCCCGTGGAACGGTGGACCAGCTGGCCGACGGCTCCGGCGGGCAGCACGTTGCCGTCGTGGTCGAGCACGGTCACGTCGCCCTGGGTGAGGGTGACCCACTCCTCCGGGGTGATCATCGGGATGTCCGCCAGGGTCTGGGCGGGGTCGTCGGCGACCGCCCGCAGCACCCGGTCGTAGTGGCGCATCACGCGGGCGACCGTGGCCTCGTCGAAGAGGGCGTCGTCGTACTCGACGAAGAGGTCGACCCGGTCGCCCCGGCGCACGGCCTCGACCGCGACGTCGAAGCGGGACCGGCCGCGCGTCACCTCGACCTCGGCGGCGGGCACGCCGCCGATGGAGCGCTCGGCCGCCCCGGCGTCCCACATGGTGAAGACGACCTGCACGAGCGGGGTGTGCCCGGCGTCGCGCTCGGGCTGCAGGAACTCCACGAGCTTCTCGAAGGGAACGTACTGGTGGTCGAAGGCGTCGAAGGCCGCCTCGCTGACCGCGTCGGCCAGGTCGGTGAAGGGGAGCTCGCCCGCCGGGCGCAGCCGTACGGGCACGATGTTGGCGAAGAAGCCGAGCGCGCCGTCGAACTCGCGCCCGGGGCGGCCGGGGGCGCCGGTGCCGAGCACCATGTCGCCGCGCCCCGTGTAGCGGTAGAGGGTGGCGGCGAAGGCGGCCAGCAGCACGGTGAAGACGGTGCCGCCGACCCGCTCGGCGACCTCGCCGAGCGGGCCCGTCAGGGCGGGGTCGAGCGGGAAGCGCTCGCGCCTGCCCGCGCTGGCCCGGCGGCGCGGCCGGAGCCGGTCGGCGGGCAGTTCCAGCACGGTCGGCGCGCCGTCGAGCTCGCGCCGCCAGTGGTCGACGTCGGCGGCGAGCCGGCCCCCGGCGAACTGCTCGCGCTGCCAGCGAGCGAAGTCGCCGTACTGGGCGGGCGGCTCGGCTGACACCCCGGCCGGTGCCTCACCCGGCGACCCGATCGGTGCCTCGCCCGGCGACCCAGCCTGTGACTCACCCGGCGCCCCGGCCGGTGACTCGCCATGTGACCCGCTCCGGGTCTCACCGGGAGATCCGCCCTGCGAACCGCCGGGGAGTTCGTCCCGGTAGGCGGCGTCCAGCTCGTCCAGCAGCAGGTTCATCGAGAACCCGTCGCTGATGATGTGGTGGACGCCGAGCACGAGCGCCTGCCGGTCCGCGCCGAGCGTGACGAGCGAGGCGCGCAGCAGCGGTCCCGAGGCGAGGTCGTAGGGGGCCTCGGCGACCTCGCGGGCGTACTCCATGAGCGCCTGCTCGCCGCCGACGGCCGCCTCGCGCAGCACGGGACCCCGGTCCCAGACCGCCTGCACCGGCTCCGAGCCCTGGTAGACGAAGGTGGTGCGCAGCACGTCGTGCCGCGCGACCACCCGCTCCAGCGCCCGCCCGAGCCTGGCGGCGTCGAGCGTGCCGTCCAGGACGAGCACCTTCAGCTCGTTGTACGAGCCGTTGCCCGGATCGTCCTGCTCGACGAACCAGAGCTGCTCCTGGAGGTAGGACAGCGGTGCGGTGCGGACGGGCAGACCGGTCACGAGGGTCCCTCCGTCTTTCTCGCGATCACCCAGAGGAAGCGCGACTCCCCGAGCGGTGTCCGCTGCGCCACGACCTCCTCGCGCTCGGGGACCAGGCCCTTCTCGCGCAGCAGGCGCAGGTTCTCCTCGGTGGGGAAGCCGGAGAAGAACATCGTCGAGCCGAACCACTCCTCCACCGCGCCGGGGATGTCCTCGGTCATGAGCGTGGCCAGCAGCAGCCCGCCCGGCTTCAGCCAGCGGGCGATGTCGCGCAGCAGGCCGGGCAGCTCCTCCCTCGGCAGGTGGGTGAGGGTGTAGATGGACACGACGGCGTCGAAGGAGGCGTCGGGGAACTCCGCCTCGGCCATGTCGGCCTGGACGAGCGTCGCGCCCGGCAGGGTCTTCTCGGCGAGCTTGAGCTGCTCGGCGGAGATGTCCACGGCGGTGAGGTCGTGCGCCTCGGACAGGCGGCGCGACGACTCGTGGCCGCCGCCGACGCCCAGCTCCAGCACGGCCGAGCCCTCGGCGGGCAGCATGCCGAGCAGGTGGTCGGTCCAGGTCATGCGGGGGCCGTCGGAGAACTCCGACTGGAAGGCGGCGTAGCGGTCGGCGATGTCGTCCCAGCCCTCGCGGACGATGTCCTTGATGTCGGAACGGACCTCGGAGTCGACGGCGTCGGCGACCCCGGCGATGGTGGGCCGGTCGAAGAACTCGACGACCGGGACCTCGATGCCGAAGATCGTGCGTACCTTGCCGAGGAGCTGGATGACCTGGATGCTGGTGCCGCCCAGCTCGAAGAAGTGGTCGTGCGGGCCGAGGGAGTCGACGCCGAGCAGCGGTTTAACGATCTCCTCGGCGACCCTGCGCCGGGTCGGCGTCCACTCGCCGTCGTCGGTCTCGGCGGCCGGGCCGGTGTGCTCTCCTCCAGCCGCCCTGGCCCCCCTTGCCTCGGCCAGGGCGTCGCGGTCGACCTTGCCCGCCGAGGTGAGCGGGATCTCGGGCACGTGGACGAACTCGTTGGGCACCAGCGGCGCCGTCAGCCACCGGGCCGCGGTCTCGCGCAGCTCGGTCACGCCGGGCGCCTCCTCCGCGGTGGAGACGACGTAGGCGATCAGGCGGGCGTCGCCGTCGTCGCGCGCCTCCGCCTCGACCACCGCGTGCGCGATGTCGGGGTGCCTGCAGAGGGTCGCCTCGATCTCCTCCAGCTCGACGCGGACGCCGCGCACCTTGACCTGGCGGTCGGCCCGCCCGGCGAAGACCAGCTCGCCCTCGGGGGTCCAGCGCACCAGGTCGCCGGTGCGGTAGAGCCGCTCACCGGGCGCGGTGGCGAACGGGTCGGGGACGAAGGAGGCCGCGCTCGTGCCGGGAAGACCCAGGTAGCCGCGTCCGAGGCCGGGGCCGCCGACGTACAGCTCGCCGACCGTGCCGATCGGCACCGGGCGCATCTCCTCGTCCAGCGCGTACGCCCGGTGGTTGGGCATGGCGCGGCCGATGGGCGGCGAGGTGTCCCAGTGCCCCTCGCACTCCTGGGTGATGACGCCGACGGTCGTCTCGGTGGGCCCGTAGCTGTTGACGAACCTGCGCCCGGCCGCCCAGCGGGTGGTGAACTCGCCCGAGTAGCTCTCGCCGCCGACGGCGATGACCCGCAGGTCGGGGAAGTCGCCGGGCTCCAGCAGCCTCAGCACCCCGGGGGTGCCCATGTAGACGGAGATGCGGCGCTCGCGCAGCAGGTCGCGGAAGCGCTCGGAGGAGGTGCGGGTCTCGGTGGAGGCGACGTGCAGGGCGGCTCCCGACAGCAGCGCTCCGAAGGCGTCGAAGGTGGAGACGTCGAAGGCGATCGAGGAGAACTGCACGAAGCGGTCCCGGGGCGAGAGCCCGTACAGGTGCTGGGCGCCCCGGACGAACGCGGTGACCGCGCGGTGCTCGATGAGCACGCCCTTGGGCGTCCCCGTGCTGCCCGAGGTGTACATGACGTAGGCGAGGTTGGCCGGGTGCAGCGGCACCCCGGGGTCGCTCTCGTCGCTTCCGGGGTGGTCGTCGACGTTCACCACGCACCACGGGCCCGGCGGCACCTCGGCCTCGGTGGTGGAGTCGGCGAGCACCACGGCGGTCCCGGCGTCGCGCAGGATCGCCTCGACCCGCTCGGGCGGGTTGCCCTCGTCGACCGGCACGTACGCGCCCCCGGCGGCCAGCGTCCCGAACATGGACACGACCGTGCCGGCCGAGCGGCGCTGGTAGATGGCGCAGCGGTCCTCGCGGCGCAGGCCGAGACCGAGCAGGTGCCCGGCGAGGCGGTTGGCGGCGCGGCGTACCTCGTCGTAGGTGAGGGTCGTGCCCTCCTCGTCCGTCAGCGCGGTGGCGTCGGGGGAGCTCGCGACCTGGGCGGCGAACCGTTCGACGACGGTCGCCGGCTCGTCGGCCAGCTCGGTGCGGTTCCATTCCTCGACGACCAGGCGCGCGTCGTGCTCCTGGATCGTGTCCATCGGCTCCTCCTTAGGGGACCGTCCTCGGGGCCGTTCGTCGGCGGGCCCGCGGGTCAGGATCGGGGACCGTTCATCGGCGGGGCCGCGGGTCAGGAGCGCTCGCCGTCGTCCATCCAGCGGCGCAGGCTCAGCGGGCGCATGTCCGTCCACACCTCCTCGATGTGGGCCAGGCACTCCTCGCGGGTGCCACTGTGACCGGCACTCCGCCAGCCCTCGGGAATGTCACGGTCGGCCCACCATATGGAGTACTGCTCCTCGTGATTGAGCACCACGGTGTACTCGGCGGTCTTCACCGTCTCGGCCATTCGGCTCTCCTTCGCCTCATTCGTCATTCGACCCGACGTTGCAATCAAACAATGCCATGGTCAAGCAGAAGCGATTTAACGTACTTTCCGCGAAATGTTAAGGTGTTTAAGGGGAGCTATGTGTGGAATAGCCGGCGTATCTGTTCTCGACGGGACCGCCGGGCAGCCGGCCTTCGACGGGCTCGTCACCCTGCAGCACCGCGGCCAGGAGTCGTGGGGCATCGCGGTGGCCGGGCCGGACGGCGTGGAGGTCAGGCGGTCGCTGGGATTCGCCTCGCGCTCGGACCGCGGTGACTCCACCGGCGGCGACTGGCCGGCCGGGAGGCTCGCGGTCGCCCACACCCGGTACTCGACCACGGGCGCCACGCTGCTGGAGAACTCCCAGCCCTTCGTCCACGAGGCGCGTCGCGTCGCGCTGGCGCACAACGGGGACCTCACCAACGCCGCCGAGCTGCGCGCCCGCCTCGGCCGCGAGGGGTACGGGTTCCGTTCGACCAGCGACTCCGAGGTCATCCTCGCCCTCCTCGCCGACGCCCTGGACACCCCCGACTTCCTGGACACCCCCGATTCCCAGGCCGGCGACTCCCGAGCCCTCGATCCCCAGGCCCCCGATTGCCAGGCCGGCGACCTTCACACCGGCGACCCGATCGTGGCGGCGGTCGCGCGGGCCGTGCGGGTGCTGGGCGGCGCGTACTCGGTGGTGTGCGCCGTCGGCGACCGGCTCGTGGCCTTCAGGGACCCGCACGGCCTGCGCCCCCTGGTGGTGGGGTTCGCCGAGGGCAGGGCGGTCGTCGCCTCGGAGACCTGCACGCTCGACGCGCTCGGCTGCCCGGAGCAGCGGGAGGTGGAGCCGGGTGAGCTGGTGATCCTGCGCGACGGCCGCCTGGCCGGGACGCACCGCGTCGCCGCCCCCGCTCCGCGCAGCTTCTGCGTGTTCGAGCACCTCTACCTGACCAGGCAGGACTCCAGGATCGACGGCACCAGGACCGGTGCCACCCGGATGGCGTTCGGCGAGCGGCTCGCGCTGGAGTCCCCGGTGGACGCCGACCTGGTGGTGGCCGTCCCCGCCTCCGGCGTGCCCGCCGCCCGGGGGTACGCGCGGGCCGCGGGCCTCCCGCTCGCCGGGGCGCTCGTCCGCGACGAGCAGGTGGGCAGGACGTTCATCGAGCCCGACCAGCGGCGGCGCGAGCGCAAGCTGCGGCGCAAGTTCTCGATCGGCTCGCCGGTGGACGGGGCGAGGGTCGTGGTGGTCGACGACTCGATCGTGCGCGGGTCCACCATGCGGCGCATCGTCACGCTGCTGCGCGAGTCGGGGGCGAGCGAGGTGCACGTGCGGATCGCCGCGCCCGCGCTGATCGCGCCCTGCCACTACGGGGTGGACATCGTCGACACCGGCGAGCTGGTGGCGACCGGCCGCGAGACCGAGGAGGTGTGCCGGATCATCGGCGCGACGAGCCTGGCGTACCTGTCGGTGGAGGGCATGCGCCACACGGTCGGGAGCGCGGCGGGCGAGGGCTTGTGCGAGGGCTGTCTCACCGGTGAGTACCCCACCCCGGTGAGCTCCGGGCGCGACAAGTTGAAGCTCGTACCCGCACAGGCCCCACGGCACGCGGCGCCCCGGGCGGCCGTCCACCCCCGTTGACGATGATCAAGGCCCCGCCTAGCCTCCGCCAGATGGGACCTCAAACAGAACCGAACGGTTACGACGACGACGGTGGCTGCGACGCCCGCTACACCAGGACCGCCTGCCTGTGGGGGCGCAGGCCCGACCGGATCTCCGACGTCCTGGGAGACGCGCTCTCCCTGCCCGGAGCCCCCGCGGAGGTCGGGCCGCCCGCCACCCCGGCCGGTACGGACGCGCCCGCCGTCCTCGACGTGGGATGCGGCGAGGGACGCAACGCGGTGCGCCTCGCCCAGCGGGGCGCGCGGGTGCTGGCGATGGACATGTCGGCCGCCGCGCTGGAGAACGGCGCGCGGGCGTGGGGCGACGCCGGCGGGATCGAGTGGCGGCAGGGCGACGCGCGCACCGCCGGGCTGGAGCCCGCCTCGTTCGACGGGGTGCTGGCGTGCAGCGTCCTGCAC
Source organism: Streptosporangium sp. NPDC002524 (assembly GCF_040295985.1). Taxonomy (NCBI): domain Bacteria; kingdom Bacillati; phylum Actinomycetota; class Actinomycetes; order Streptosporangiales; family Streptosporangiaceae; genus Streptosporangium; species Streptosporangium sp. NPDC002524. Next base: position 337,188 of record NZ_JBEOWK010000009.1, read on the forward strand.
TGGCTGGAGGACGAGGAACAGGTCGCCGACGTCATCGCCAGGCTCCAGGCCGCGACCAGGCCGGGAGGGGTGAACGCCCTGCTGATGTTCAACCGCGGCCACGCCTACCTACCTCCCGCCGGCGAGATGCGGATGCCGGTCCTGCTGCCCCACGACTGGTACCTCGCCAGGTACTCCGGATGGACCGTGCTGAGCGCCACCGACGCCGACTCCACGCACACGCACAAGGGCCACGAGGAGCCGCACACCCACGCGGTGACCAGGCTCGTCGCCCTCAAGGGGGCGGACGCGTGAGCCCGCCGGCATCCGGCCGCGCGGACACGCGGGAGACCGGGCTCACGGACACGCGGGCCACACAGGAGACCGGCCGCGCGGACACGCGGGAGAGCGGGCTCGCGGCCCCCGTGGGCCTCCCGCACCCGCTCGAATGGCCGGTCTACGACGAGGGCGTGGCGGCCAAGGTCGCCGAGCTGGTGACGCTGGGCCGCACGTTCGACTACGACTACGGCCCCGAGCTGGCCGAGCTGGAACGGTCGTTCGCCGAGCGGCACGGCCGCGCCCACGCCCTGGCGCTCACCTCCGGCACGGCCGGGCTGCTCGCCGCCTACTTCGCACTGGGCATCGGGCCCGGCGACGAGGTGATCGTCCCGGACCTCACGTTCTTCAGCACCGCCTCGCCGCTGTTCCTGCTGGGCGCGGTGCCGGTGCTCTGCGACGCGGGCGACGCCACCGGGAACGTGGCCGCGGCGGACGTGGAGGCGCTGGTCACCCCCCGTACGGTCGCGATCGTCGTCACCCACCTGTGGGGCCACAGCTGCGACATGGACGCCCTGCGCGCGGTGGCCGACCGGCGCGGGCTCGCCCTGGTCGAGGACTGCTCGCACGCCCACGGCTCCACCTACCGGGGCCGGCCGGTGGGCTCCATGGGCGACATCTCGATCTTCAGCGTGGGCGGCAGGAAGCTCATCTCCGGGGGCATGGGCGGCATGCTCCTCACCGACTCCGAGGACGTCTTCGCCCGCGCCTGCCTGCTGACCAACTTCCGGCACCGCACCGACCTGACCATCGACGCCGTCCGCTACAAGCCGTTCCTGCTGACCGGCCTCGGCGGCAACTTCCGCATCTCCACGCCGGGCGCCGTGCTCGCCCAGAGCCACCTCGACCGCCTGGACGAGCTGGTGGAGCGCAGGGTGGCCAACATGTCCGCCCTGGCCGCCGGGCTCGCCGAGCTGCCCGGCGTGCGGCCCTCCCCCATCGCCGAGGGCGTCACGATGGGAGCCTGGTACGACGGGGTCGTCGAGGTGACGCCGGAGTGCCCGTTCAGCCGGGACGGGCTGGTCGCGGCCGGTCAGGAGCGCGGCCTGAAGGTGCGCGGCCCGGCCACCCGGCCGCTGCACGTCTTCCCGCTCTTCCAGGGCACCGCGCCCGACTGGTCCCCCCAGGTCGCCGCCGCCGTACGGGCCGCGGCGGCGGTGAACGACCGGCCGTTCCCGCGTTCCGCGGAATTGTTCGCCAGGTGGATGAAATTGCCGGTGAATTTCCTCTGGGAGGCCGGTTCCCCGCTGGTCGGCGCGTATGTCGAGGCGTTCGACGACGCATTCTCGATGGCGCGAACCGCGTAACGTCGTTCCTGTTTCCAGCGCTCACAGCGCTCACAGCGTTCTCGTTGTTCGCAGCGTTCCAGTATTTCCAGCGTTCCAGTGTTTCCAGCGTCGATTCCGGAGTAATCCACATGAGCCGACAAACGTCCCCCGTCATCCACGCCGTCGCCCCCGCCAGCCTGGAGAGCTGGTTCGGCCATTTCGTCGACCTCGGCCCGCAGGACCGGATCGTCTACACCGGCGAGGACCACCACGTCGACGTGTCCCCACTGCTCGGCGCGATCGGCCGGACGCCGCGCGCGACGGTGGTCTTCCACTCCAGCCACACGACGCTCGGCCGCGACCAGCTGCTGGCCTTCCGCCTCCGCGAGCTCGGCCACCAGGCCGAGTGCCAGTCGCGGCTGTGCGCCTCGCTGGGCAGCGACAAGATCCTGATGAAGGAGTTCTTCGACCGCTACCGCCTGGTCTCGCCGCCGTGGGCGCGGGCCGGCGAGCCGCTGCCCGAGGCCGGCCCCGACACCCCCGTGGTCATCAAGGACCGGCACGGCACGCAGAGCGTCGGCACCCGGCTGGCCCGCGCGGGCGAGTACGACCTCGCCCCCAACGAGATGAGCGAGCTGTACGTCGACGGGATCGAGTACTCGGTGCTGATCTACCGCGACGAGCACGGCACGGCGACGTTCCCGCCGGTCTGGAAGGGGGCGACCTCGCCGGACCTGGTCCCGCCGTGGCAGCGGCTGCGGCTGTGCCCCAGCCCGGCGCTCGGCGGCACCTGGGAGCGCAAGCTCCGGGCCGTCGGCAAGCGGCTCGCCGACCTGGCCGAGGCGCACGGCTACCTGGAGGTGGAGTTCCTGCTGACCCGCAGCGGCGAGGTGCACCTGCTGGAGATCAACCCCCGGGTGTCGGGCACCATGCGGCTCGCCGCGATGGCGACCCAGCTGCCGATCTTCTCCCTGCACGCCCGGCCCGAGCTGCGCGACCATCTCTGCGCGGCCCGCTTCAGCGGCGAGATCCCCTACAGCGGCGACCCGATCACCGACGCCGACGGCGAGGTGTTCGCCACCTCCCGGCTCACCGTCGCCGGGGAGAGCCCCGACGAGGTCCGCGCCAAGCTGCGCGAGCTGGGCACCGAGCCCCGGGCGCTGCGCCGCGCCTCCTGACCCCGTCCTCCCGGAAACCCGCTCCCCCGCCTCCCGGTCCTCGAAGGGTCCCTGAAGCGTTGGGGCCCTGAAGCGTTTCCCCCGGCCCCCTGGCTCCCGGCCCCTGGCCCTCGGACCACGTTCCCGGCCCTCGGACCACCGGGCCGGAACCCCCGGCCCGCTCCCCTGATCCCCGGGATTCCCCGGATCCCCCGGATCCCCCGCTCAGGCGGATCGGCGCGCCGCCCCCGCCCCCTCCGGCGCCCCCTCGGGCTCCCCCGGCTCCCCAGGCTCCCCTGGCTTTTCGGGCAGCCCGTCCCGCGCCGCCTCCCCGTCGCGCCGCGCGTCCCACCGGTCCAGCAACCCCAGCAGGGGCGCGGTCGCGGCCGTGGAGACCAGGGCGACGATCACCAGCATCGTGAACAGCACCTGGGTGATGATGCCGAGGCCGAGGCCGATGCTCAGGATCACCAGCTCGGTCACCCCCCGGCAGTTCATCAGCACCCCGAGCCGCATGGCCTCCCGCCCCGGCACGCCCATCGGCCTGGCGATGACCAGCACCCCGCCGACCTTGCCCGCCACGGCGACGACGAGGATCAGCAGGCACCAGCCCCACATCGCCAGATCCTGGCTGAGCAGCCCGATCTGGGTGTTGAGCCCGACGAAGGCGAAGAAGGGCGGCAGCAGGAAGGAGGTGGTGAAGTCCTGGGTGCGCTCGCGGACCCGCCGCAGCCGCACGTCGCCGTCGCGCGGGAACAGGACGCCGAACAGGAACGCGCCGAAGATCAGGTGGATGCCGATCAGCTCGGTCAGCAGCCCGGAGACGAGCAGGCCGACGATGACGATGGGCAGCGTCGCCTCCTGGGAGAGCCCCCGGCGCAGCAGCCGGGCCAGCAGCGGCCGTACCACCCAGACCATGACGGCGGCGAAGGCGACGGTGAGGCCGAGCGTGCGCAGCGCCTCGGCGGGTGAGGAGCCCTTGGCCATGGTGACCGCCACGGCGAGCAGCAGCCACGCGGTCACGTCGGCGATGGCGGCGCAGGTGACGGTGAGCGCCCCGGTCGGGGTGTGGAAGAGCCCGCGCTCCAGCAGGATCCTGGCGAGCACGGGGAACGCGGTGACGCTCAGCGCGGCGCCGATGAACAGCGCGAAGACCGGGAACTCGACGGGCGCGGCCGCCAGCGGCGTGTAGATCAGCAGGGCGAGCGCGACCCCGAGCGCGAACGGGATCGCCACGCTCGCCTGGCCGCAGAGCACCGCGATCCTGCCCCGCCCGCGCAGCAGGTCGCCGCGCAGCTCCAGCCCGACCAGGAACATGAAGAAGGCGAGCCCGAACTGGGCCAGCAGGTTCAGGTACGGCATGACCGCGCTGGGGAACAGCGCGCCGTAGGCCTCGGGCCACACGGCGCCGAGCAGCGAGGGGCCGAGCACGATGCCCGCGGCCATCTCCCCGATCACCCGGGGCTGGCCCAGCCTGCGGAAGACGGCCCCGCCGAGATGGGCCAGCGCGACGACCGTCGTGATCGACAACAGCAGCAGGGGCGTGGCGGGCACCGCCTCCTCCCGTCCCGGCTCCACCGAGAGCACCGGGACGGGACCGGTGGCCGTCCCCGGGTCGAGCGCCAGCATCAGCAGCGCCAGTACGGAGGGCAGCACGACCGCGAGACCGTACGCGATCAGGGAGCGACGCAGCGTGCGCTTATTCGCGGACCGAAACCTTGTATACGTCATGGATCAATTCCATTTCCGAGAGGTTGAATTCCGAACAGGCGCGTATATCACAGAGCAAAAAAAATTGCCAAGCTGATTGGAGACTCAGCTGGTCAACGGCTCGATCCCGTCTTTCCGTTGTACCTCAGGAAGACCAAACGAAAATTACTCATGATCGAAAGTGCGCTTTCCGAAAGGGCGGGTAAGGGATCGGCCTGACTCACTCCAAGTGCACAGAAATCCGGAGGAACAGTCGCATGCAGGTGCTCTCCCCCAACCGAGAGGCGAACCGCCAAGCCCCGTCGTCCAGTGATGAGAGGCCCCCCGTCCCGGCCCCGCGCCGCTCCTCCTCCCAGGGCTCCAAGCTGGCCCTGGACGCGTCCGCCAAGCCGCGGCGAACCGGGCTCCAGCTCCCGTCGAGCCTCCCCTTCGACACCTGGCGGCGGATCGGCCACCAGATCTCCCTCATCGCCGACTCCTCCGCCTGGTGGCTCGGCGACTGGCTGGTCTACGGCGAAACCGAATACACCGACCGTTACAAGAGAGCGGTCGAGGAGAGCTCCCTCGATATCCAGACCCTGCGCAATTACGCGTGGGTCGCGCGGCGATTCCCGGTATCCCGCCGGCGGGATAAGCTCAGCCTTCAGCACCACGCGGAAGTGGCCGCGCTTCCCGAGCACGAGCAGATGCTCTGGCTCGACCGCGCCGAGCGCTTCAGCTGGTCCAGAAACCGGCTCCGCAGCCAGATCAAGGCGCACCGCACCGCCGCCCTGTCGGCCTCCGGCCGCGCCGCGGAGGCCGCCAAGGAGAAGGCCGTCATCCACATCGACGTACCGGTCGACCAGGAACAGTCGTGGCGTGACGCGGCCCGCCGGATGAACCGCAGCGTGGAGGAGTGGGCGCGGCTCATCCTCAACCAGGTCGCCACCGGCGAGATCCCGGCTCGCGGGATCCACGACGCCAAGGCCGGGTGAGGAACGGAGGACAGGTGGACACCGTCCACACGCTGTTCGAGAGAAAGGCGTCCGAGGCACCGGACAGGACGGCCCTGGTTTCCGGGGCCGTCCTGTTCACTTATCGGGACCTCGACGCCCGTGCCAACGGCCTCGCCCGCGCGCTCCTGCGACGCGGCGTCGGCCCCGAGACCCTCGTCCCCCTGCGGCTCGACCGCTCCCCCGACCTGCTCGTCGCGCTGCTCGCCGTCTGCAAGGCGGGCGGCGCGGCGGTGCTGCTCGACCCCGGCTGGCCCGAGGACCGCGTCGCCGAGGTCCTCGACGGCGCTCCCGTGGTGATCGACGGCCCCCTCGACGCCCCCGGCCCCCTCGACTCTTCCGGCTCTTCCGGCTCTTCCGGCTCTTCCGGCTCTTCCGGCTCCTTCGGCTCCTTCGGCTCCTTCGACGCCGAACCCTCCGCCGAGGGGCCCGGCGTCCGGGTGCACGGGGACCAGCTCGCGTACGCGGTGCACACCTCCGGGTCGACGGGTCGGCCCAAGCTCGTCGGGGTGACCCACCGGGCGATCGCCCACCGGGTCGCCACCCACGCCGAGGCGTACCGCATCACCCCCGCCGACCGTTCCAGCTGGCTGGCTCCCCCGGCCTCGTCGGTCTCGGTGGTGGAGCTGTGGCCGTACCTCTGCTCCGGCGCGAGCGTGCACGTCGCCGACGCGGCGACCGCGGGCTCGCCACCGGAGCTGCGCGACTGGATGGTCGCCTCCGGCATCACCCGCTCGTACGTGAACATGCCGCTCGCCGAACTCCTGTACGGCCTGCCGTGGCCGGAGGAGACGGCGCTGCGGCTGATGACGGTCGGCAGCGACGCGGTGCGCGTGTGGCCCTCGGCCGCCCTGCCGTTCGAGGTCGCGGTGGAGTACGGCTCCGCCGAGGCCAACGGCGTGACGAGCTGCCTGGTCCCGCTGGACGACCGCTGCACGTCGTTCACGGCCGACGAGACCGCCCGGCGCACCCGGCCCCCGATCGGGCGCGCCTGGCCCGGGGTCGGCGTCCCCGTCCTGACCTCCGGGCTGGAGCCGGTCGCGGCGGGCGAGGTCGGCGAGCTGTTCGTGTCCGGGCCCGAGCTGGCCCGGGGCTACCTGGGCGAACCGGCCCGCACCGCCGAACGTTTCCTGCCCGACCCCTCGGGCGGGGGCGGCCGCGTCTACCGGACCGGCGACCTCGTACGGGAGCGGCCGGACGGGCGGCTGGAGCACCACGGCCGCGTCGACCAGCAGGTCAAGATCCGCGGCCACCGGGTGGAGCCCGCGGAGGTGGAGGCCGTGCTGCTCGGCCACCCCGCGGTGCGCGAGTGCGTGGTGACGGGCGTGCCGGGCCCCGGCGGCGACCTGAGGCTGTGCGCCTACGTCGTCTACGCCGCCACCGCGGAAGGAACTGCGGACGGCGCCACGGACGGCACCGGGAACGACGGCGCGAACGGAGTCGCGCATGGGAGCGGGGACGGCGTCCCGGGCGGAATGGCGAACGGCGTCGCGTACGAAAACGGGGACGGCGTCCCGGGCGGCACCGCGAACGGCGTCGCGTACGAGAGCGGAGACAGCGTCGCGCACGAGAGCGGGAACGGCGTCGCGTACGAGAGCGGGGAGTTGCGGGCCTTCGCCGCGGCCCGGCTGCCCGGCCCGATGGTGCCGACCGCCTGGACCCCGATGGAGCGGCTGCCGCTGAACTCCAGCAACAAGGTGGACCGCCGCGCGCTGCCCGCGCCCGCGTGGGGCGATCCCCCCGCGACCGCCCGCCCGGGTGCCGGCGGTCTCCCGGAAGCCGACGGCCTCCCGGGAAGCACGGGCCTCCCGAGAGCGGACGGCTCGGAGGCCGCTCCCCGGGGAGACGGCGGGCGCGAGGAAGGTGGCGACCCCGTGACCGCGGGGGTGCTGGAGCTGTGGGAGCAGGAGCTCGGGGCGCGCGGCGCGCTGGGCGACCACTTCATCCGCTCCGGCGGCGACTCCCTGTCGGCCACCCGCCTCGTCGACCGGATCGGGAGCCGCTACGGCGTGCGGATCCGGCTGCGCGACTTCCTGCGGGCGCCGACCCCCGAGACCCTCATCCGGAACATCAAGGCGGAAGGAAGGACCAGATGACCGAGCGGAAGCGAAGGAGGAGCCGCCCCACGTGGCTGCTGCGTACCCCCGACCCCGAGGCGCGGGCCAGGCTGTGGTGCCTGCCCTACCCGGGGTCGGGGGCGTCGATGTACCACGGGTGGCCGGCCGAGGTGGACGGGATCGAGCTGTGTCCCGTGCAGCTGCCCGGCAGGGAGAACCGGCTGCGCGAGCCGTTGTTCGAGAGCTACGCGGCCGTCGCCGCCGAGATGCTGGAGGGCCTGGAGCCCTACCTGGACCGGCCGTTCGGCTTCATCAGCCACTGCGGCACGGTCTTCATCGGCTACGAGGCGACGCTGCTGCTCATGGAGCGCGGCGGACCGCTGCCCGCCCACCTGTTCGCGTCGTCGATGGTCCCGCCGCACCGGGCCTCGTGGCCGAGCATCCTCAAGCTCGACGAGGAGCAGGTGGGCGCGCTGGTGTCGGACCTCATGCGGGCGCGCGGCGCGGAGCCGCTGCCCGAGCTGGTGGACATGGCCGCGGACGTCATGCGCGCCGACGTGGCCGCCTACGGCCGCTTCGACAAGACCGATCCGGTGCGGCTGCCGTGCCCGATCACCGCGATCGGCTGGTCGGGCGACACGCAGATCCCCCCGGAGCAGATGGACGGCTGGGAGTCCTACGGCGAGGCCCGCTACACCGTGCTGGACGGCGGGCACTGGAGTTACCTCCAGGCGCCCGCCGCCCTGCTGGACGAGATATCGCGGAGCATGTCCGCGCGCGTCCCCGGCTGAGCCGGCCGATCTCAGATGTCCTCAGGCGTCCTTGGCACCCTTGGAACCCTTGCCGTCCTCGCGCCCGCCGGGCTCACCGGATCCACCGGTCTCGGCGGGCTCCGGGTCGTCCCGCAGAAGCTCGGCGTCCTCCAGCCTGCGCAGGTTCGGCACCGGCGACAGGAACAGCAGGATGATCCAGGGCAGCAGGAACGCGGCACCGGCGTAGATGGCGGGCTTGATGCCGATCAGCTCGCCCAGCACCCCGGCCAGCATCGCGGCCAGCGGCAGGATGCCGAGGTAGACCGCGCGGCTCGCGCCGATGACCCGGCCCCGCAGGTGGTTGGGGATCACGTACTGGAAGAGCGTGAGCTGGCCGATGTTGCCGGCCACCACGCCGAACACCGTGACGAACCAGATGATCGAGAACAGGGTGATCTGCAGCCACTGCGGACCGGCCACGAACGGCGTGAAGCACAGCACCCGGAAGGCGATCAGGGCGGTCATGATGCCGCGCCCGTAGCCGACCTTCTCGAACAGCTTGCTCGCGAAGACGGCTCCGACGACGCCGCCGATGCTGCCGACGGCGTAGATGAAGCCGATCCAGGTGCCCGACATGCCGAGTTCCCTGGCCGCGTACAGGATGAACAGGGTCAGGATCATCATCGACCCGAAGTTCGCCCCGGCGGAGTTGAGGATCAGCGGCCGGGCGTAGTCGTTGCGGTAGGTGACCTTCAGGCCGTGCTTGATGTCGTGGAGCATCGCCGCGACCGCGCCCCGGCCCTGGGCGCTCTGGCGCTCGACCGGCGGCTCGACGTGGCGGATGCGCGACAGGGCGAAGGCGGAGACGAGGAAGGAGATCGCGTCTCCCAGCATCACGTACGCCGGCCGGAACAGGTCGATGAGCACGCCTCCGGCGCTGGAGCCCGCGATGGCGCCCACCGACTCGGTCGCCGCCATCCGGCTGTTGCCCTCGACCAGCTGCTCCTCGCTCAGCAGGGTCGGCATGTAGGCGGCGTAGGCGATCTCGAAGACCACCGAGAGGCCGCCGACCACCACCGCGACCACGTAGAGCACCCACATGTCCATGAAACCGACGAAGGCCGCGAGGGGGATGAGGGCCACGACCGCGGCACGCCCGATGTCGGAACCGATCATCAGCGGCCTGCGACGGTAGCGGTCGATGAGCACGCCCGCGATCAGCGTCAGCAGGAGCGCGGCGATCGTGCGCATGGTGTTGAGCAGGCCGACCTCCAGGGAGCTGGCCTGCAGCATGAGGATCGCGGTCAGCGGGAGGGCCAGGGTGGTCAGCTCGGAGCCGAGGACCGAGATCGACTGACCGGTCCAGAGCCGGTTGAAGTCGGGGTTGCGCCAGAGAGAGGGCGGCTTTTCCTCCGGCGCCCTGACTTCCGCTCTCTGAGTGTCCATAAGATCATTCCGTCCTTGTCGGGATTCACCTCTGGTTGACTGGAATAAGGTTTTTGTTAAGGGTGATGATATGCGAAATCATACGAGAGACACACTGGAAAACAATCAGCGAGTCCGCCAGATGACGCTCCCCGACGGTCATGTGGTATTCCAGCTCAATCCCGCCGAGACCAGCCTGCAGTATCGCAGTATCGTGGGCGACAGAAGCTACTTCAGACATGACGTGCGTCTTGAGCCGGGAATGACGGTGTTCGACGTGGGGGCTAACATCGGAATCGCCGCCCTGGCGTTTCATTGGGAATGTCCGGGCACGCGTATTCTCGCCTTCGAGCCCGCCAGGCCGCTTTACGACGCGCTGTGCGCGAATCTGTCCGCCCACGGCCTGAACGCCAAGGCGTTCGACTGCGCGCTCTCCCATACCCCGGGCACGGCGGTTCTCACCGTCTACCCGGAGACCACCGCGATGTCGGGGATGTACACCGACGTCGACCACGACGCCGAGGTGACCAGGACGTTCCTGGCCAACAGCGGTTTCGCCCCCGAGGACGTGACCGACATGGCCGAGGGCAGGCACATCACGGAGAAGCAGGAGTGCCAGGTGCGGACGATCTCCGAGGTGATGGCCACCGAGGGCGTGGACCGCATAGGACTGCTGAAAATCAACGTCGAGAAAGCCGAATGCGATGTCCTGGACGGAATCGCTCCCGGCGACTGGGAGGCGGTCGACCAAATCGTCATGCAGGTCCACGACATCGACGGCAGGCTCGCGTCCGTGCGCGACGATCTGACCGGTCGTGGATTCCAGGTCGACATCGGCCAGGACCCCCTGCTGAAGGACACCGACATCTTCGACGTGTACGCACGGAGGAATTCCCCATGACAGTTGACACGACCGTGAATCTCAACGAGCTGGACCTGGCGGATCCGGACATCTACACGGCCCCCGACTCCGGCCTCGGCGTCCTGCATTACCTGCAGGAGCACCAGCCGATGTTCTGGAACAAGAGGTCCGACGGGCCGAGCTTCTGGGCTTTCACCAAATACGCCGACGGCGTCGCCGTCTATCTCGACAAGACGAATTTCACCTCCGAGCGGGGCATGCAGGTCGGGCAGACCGAGTCCGCCGCCCGCGCCGCCGCGGGCAAGATGCTCATCGTCACCGACGGCCGCCACAGCCAGCTGCGCGACGTGATGAACCCCGCGCTCACCCCCCGGGTGGTCCGCCGCCTGGAGGGCGCGATGCGCGAGACGGTCGGCGGGATGCTGGAGGAGAACGCCCAGAAGGACTCCTTCGACTTCGTCGACACCGTGGCGGGCAGGCTCCCGCTCTCGGTCATCTGCGAGCTGCTGGGCGTGCCCCGCGCCGACTGGGACCTGATGATCCAGTGGACGCGCACCGCGTTCGGCTCCGCCACCTCCGACGACGTCATCTCCGATGCGGAGAAGGCCGAGGCGAACGCCAACATCTTCGCCTACTACGCCGACCTGCTCGCCGAGCGGCGCGGGGACCTCGGCGACGACGTGATCAGCGTGCTGATCCGCGGCCAGATCGACGGGACGCCCCTCACCGACGAGGAGATCCTGCTCAACATCAACGGCCTCATCACCGGGGGCAACGAGACGACCAGGCACGCCTCGGCGGGGGCCGTCATCGCCCTGGTGGAGAACCCCGACGAGTGGCGGCGGCTGCGCGAGGACCCCTCGCTCATCCCGACCGCCGTGGAGGAGGTGCTGCGCTGGACCGCCCCCAGCCTCAACGTCATGCGCACCGCGCTGCGCGACACCAGGATCGGCGACCAGACCATCCGGGCCGGTGAGCGGGTCAGCGTGTGGCACCCGGCCGTCAACCGCGACGAGGACGCCTTCCCCGACGCGCGCCGCTTCGACGTCGGGCGCACCCCCAACAAGCACCTCACGTTCGGCCTCGGCAAGCACCTGTGCATCGGCGCGGCGCTGGCCAGGTTCGAGCTGCGCGTGCTGCTGGAGGAACTGACCGGCCGGGTGGCCCGGATGGAGCTCACCGGGCCGGTCAAGCGGCTGCGCTCGAACCTCATGTGGGGCGTCGACCGCGTCCCCGTCCACCTCGAACTCGACCACGCCGGGCACTGATTGGAGCACCCCATGCCGGACAGTAAGACTTCGCTGTCGCCGACACAGGAGAGCCGGTGGAGGTCCTACCGGGCGAAAACCGCCGGTGACCACACCGACCAGGTCACGCTCGCGGCGCGGCTGCGCGGCCCCCTGGACGAGAAGGCCCTGGCCGCCGCGCTGGAACACGTGCTGGACGCGCGCGAGGACCTCCGGCCGGCGTCGCCCGGCGGATCCGGGACGAAGCCCCGGCCCGTCACCGTCCCCGCGCCGGTGGAGCTGAGCAGACACGACGCGGGCCGCCGCGAGGAGGCGCTGGCCCGGCTCGTCTCCGAGCAGGCCAACCGGGGTATCGACCTCGACTCCGGCCCGCCGGTCCGGGTCGCTCTGGCGCGGCTGGCCGACGACGACCACGCGCTCATCGTGACCGCGCACCGGCTCGTCGCCGACGAGCGCGTCCTGACGGGCCTCGCGGAGGAGATCTCCCAGGCGTACGAGGACGCGTTCGACGCGCCCGCCTCCAACGGAACCTCCCCCGCGACCTCCAACGGCCGGGCGCACAACGGCCACGCCCCCAACGGGACCTCCGCCGGGACCTCCAACGGCGCCTCCGCGAACGGCCACGCGTCCCCGGCCGCCGCCCCCGGCACCTCCGGACCCGGCACCTCTGAACCCGGCGCCTCCGAAACCGGGACCTCCGAGAACGCGGACGCCAAGGAGGCCGCCGACCTCGCCTACTGGCGTGACCGGCTCGACGGCACGCCCCCCGCCCTCGACCTGCCCGCCGACCGGGGCCGTCCCGCCACGCCCGGCTTCACGGGTGCCCGGGTGACCTTCACCGTCCCGCCGGAGACGGTCGCGCTGGTCGAGGCCGTCGCCCGCGAGGCCGGGCCTCCCGGTCAGGCGGCCCAGACCGCACAGACGATGGCGTTGTCCCGCTGGTCGGGACAGGCCGAGACCGCGCCGGAGACCGGTGCCGACACCGGGGCCGTCACGCTGGCCGCGTGGGCGGTCGCGCTGTGCCGCTGGTCGGGCCAGGACGAGGTCGTGGTCGGCGTACCCGTGCCGGCCGGGGGGCGCGCTCCCGCGTTCCCGATCCGGATCGGCTGCGAGGGCGACCCCTCGTTCGCCGCCGTCGTCGCCCAGGTGCGCGGCGCGCTGGACGAGGCGGCCGCGCACGGCTCCTACCCGGCGCACCGGCTGGCCGAGGAGCTGGAGCTGGACGCCTCCAGCGGCGTGCAGCCGCTCTACCAGGCGGAGTTCGCCCAGACGGCCCCGGCCTGGAGCGCGCTGCGGCTGCCGGGCGTGCGGACCTCGGAGCTGGTGGCCGGCCGCTTCCCGCTCGCCTCCGACCTGGCGCTGGTCCTGGTGCCGGGCTCGCTCGACGGGGAGATCCGCTACGGGCTCGACCTGTTCGACGCGCCGGGCGCCAGGACCAGGGCCGAGCAGTACGTCACCCTGCTGTCCGACGCCGTGCGCGACCCCGGCAGGCCCATCTCGTCGCTGTCCCTGCTGGACGCGGAGCAGCTGCGGCTGGTGGTCGAGGAGTGGAACCGCACCGAGACCCCCTTCGACGAGGAGGCCGGTGTCGGCGCCCTGTTCGAGGCTCGTGCCGAAGCCGCCCCCGGCGCGCTCGCGGTGCTCGCCGGCGAGCGGCGGCTCACCTACCGGGAGCTGGACGAGCGCGCCAACCGGGTGGCCCACCGGCTGATCCGCGACGGGGTGCGGCCCGGCCACGTCGTCGGCTCGATGACCGGCCGCTCGGCGGAGGCGCTCGTCGCCTTCCTCGGCATCGTCAAGTCCGGTGGCGTCTACCTGCCGCTGGACCCGGCGCTGCCGCCCGACCGGCTGAGCCACATCCTCGACGACAGCGGGACCCGGATCGTCCTCACCGTGGCCGAGCACTCCGGCCTGGTGCGCGACGAGCGGGTGCGCACGATCGAGCTGGACGGCGAGTGGCGCACGATCGAGGCGGAGGAGCCGGACACCAGGCCCGGCGTGACGCCCGCGCCCGACGCGCCCGCCTACGTCATCTACACCTCGGGCTCGACCGGCCGTCCCAAGGGCGTGGAGGTGCCGCACCGCGGCGTCAGCAACCTCGCCTCCGCCCTGTCGCGGGAGTTCTCCCTGACGCCCGACGACCGGGTGGCGCTGTTCGCCTCGCTCAGCTTCGACGCGTCGATCTGGGAGATCACGATGGCGCTGCTGAACGGGTCGGCGCTGTGCGTGCTGGACCCGTCGGCGATGACCCCTCAGGAGACGGCGAAGGCCATCAGCGACCAGGGGGTGACCGCGGCCACGTTCCCGCCGACGTTCCTCAGCACGCTCAAGGGCGACGAGCTGGGCACGGTGCGGCTCATGGTCGTCGCGGGCGAGCAGTGCCCGACCGGGCTGGTGCGGACCTGGGGGCCCGGCCGTACGTTCGTCAACGCCTACGGGCCGACGGAGACGACCGTGTGCGCCACGATGGGCGCCTGCGATCCCGCCGCCGCGTACGCGCCGCCGATCGGACGGCCGCTCGCCAACTTCAGGACCTACGTGATGGACCGCTGGCTCAACCCGCTCCCCGCGGGCGTGCCCGGCGAGCTGTACGTCGGCGGGACCGGCCTCGCCCACGGCTACCGGGGCAAGCCCGGCCTGACCGCGCAGTCGTTCATGCCCGACCCGTACGGCCCTCCTGGCGCGCGGCTGTACCGGACCGGTGACCTGGTCCGCTACCTGCCGGACGGCCGGCTGCAGTATGTGGGCCGGGTGGACCACCAGGTGAAGATCCGTGGTTTCCGGGTGGAGCCGGCCGAGATCGAGGCCGCGATCACCCGCTACCCGGGGGTGCGCGAGGCGGCGGTCGTCGTGCGCGACGACCGGCTCGTCGCCTACGTCGTGCTCGACGACGCCTCCAGGATCATCGCCGACCGCAGCGGCCTCACCGGCGAGCTGCACCGGTTCCTGCAGGGCTCGCTGCCCGCGTACATGCTGCCCTCCTCGTACGTGACGCTGGACGCGATGCCGCTCACCTCCTCGGGCAAGGTGGACCGCCAGGCGCTGCCCGAGCCCGGCCTGGACGGCGGCGGGAACGGGGACGGCGGTGACGACGACTTCGACGCGCCGCAGACCGAGACGGAGCAGGCGATCGCCGCGATCTGGGCGGAGGTGCTGAAGCTCAAGCGGATCGCCCGCGAGGACGACTTCCTGGAGATCGGCGGCCACTCCCTGGTGGCCGCGCAGGTGATCACCCAGGTGCGGGAGACGTTCACGGTGAACGTGCCGATCCGGGTGCTGTTCGAGAACCCGGTGCTCGCCGACTTCGCCGAGGCGGTGGACGCCGCCGTCGCCAAGGCCGAGGCCAAGGCGGGAGCGAAGGTCTAGCGCCCCGAGCGCCCCTGAGCGCCTGCTCAGGGGCGGCGGGCATCCCGCCGGGCGGGATGCCGCGCACGACGAGGGCCCGTGAGGATCATCCTCACG